>JAYVSX010000100.1:0-9193 GCA_043774975.1 Rubrivivax sp. | reverse complement strand
TGGCCGACAACAGCACCCCCGACGGCCGAGCCAAGAACCGTCGGGTCGAGGTCACCTTGCTGATGTCTGCGCCGGGGCCCACGCCGTGAAGCGCTTTTTGCAAGGGCTGTTCAGCCCTGTCGTCATGGGCACACTGGGCCTGTTGGCGCTGAGTGCCCTGGTCTGGTGGGTGGGCCCGCTGATTGGCGTCGGTGAAGCCCGGCCGCTGGCGCCGGTGGGGCTGCGGGTTGGTGTGCTGGTGCTGCTGTGGCTGGTCTGGCTGGGTCGCCTGGCATGGGTGGCTCACCAGCGCCGGCGCACCAATGCGGCCTTGCTGCAGGGACTGGGTGCAGGTCCCTCGGCCAGTGACAAAGAAGCGCAACTGCTCAACCAACGCTTCCTTGAAGCCATGCAGCGCCTGCGCAGCCGTCGTGGCGGCGCCTGGTTTGGTGGCGGCCAGTTCCTTTACGAGTTGCCCTGGTATGTGTTCATCGGTGCCCCGGGCTCGGGCAAGACCACGGCCCTGATGAACGCGGGTCTTCAGTTCCTGCTGACGGACTCTTCTGGGGGCAAAGCCTCGGTTCAGGGCATCGGAGGCACACGCAACTGCGAGTGGTGGTTCACCCAGGACGCTGTGCTCATCGACACGGCTGGACGCTACACCACGCAAGAGTCCGACAAAGATGTGGACGCCAGCGCCTGGGACAATTTCCTGGCGTTGCTCAAGCGCACCCGCCCGCGCCAGCCCATCAACGGGGTGCTGCTCACCGTCAACATCCAGGACCTGCTGCAACAAGGCGGCACCGAACGGCAGGAGCACGCGTCCAAACTGCGCGCCCGGTTGGCTGAACTGCACAGCAAGCTGGGCGTGCGCGCGCCGGTGTACGTGCTGGTCACCAAGGCCGACCTGATCGGCGGCTTCAACGAGAGCTTTGAGTCCTTGGACAAGGATGGCCGTGACCAGGTCTGGGGCTTCACCTTTGCCACCAATGCCGATGGCGCAGCGCCCGCTGGTGAAGATCCGCTGACGTCTTTTGCGGCGCTTTACCAACAGCTGCAAAAGCGCTTGGTCGAGCAGCTGGTGGACCGACTGCAGGGGGAGCGCGACGTTCTGCGCCGAAGCGCGATGTTTGCTTTTCCGCAAGAGTTCGCCGCGCTGCAAGGCGTCTTGGGCGATTTTTTGCGGCTCGTTTTTTCTGGCGGGGGCACCTTGGAAACGGCGCCGCGACTGCGCGGTGTTTATTTCACCAGCGGCACTCAAGAGGGTTCCCCCATCGACCGGGTGATGGGCGCCCTGAGCCGATCGTTTGGCATGGACGCCAGGCCTGCTTCGGTAGCCCCAGGTCGCGGCAAGAGCTTTTTTCTGCAGCGATTGCTGCAGAGCGTGGTGTTTGCCGAGCGTGGCCTGGGCGCACGCAACCCGGTGGCTGAGCGCCGCCGAGTGGTCGTGCGCACCGCAGCCATGGCCGGCATGGTGGTGCTGACGGTGGCGGTGGCCGTGGGCTGGGCGATCAGCCGTGCCCGAAACCTCGATCACGCCGCTCAAGTCGCGGCGCGGCTGCCCGCCTTGCAGCAAGCTGTGCAAAGCCTGCCGCTGCCCACCACCGCCGAAGTCAGCGCCCTGCCGCTGCCGCTGGCCCAAGTGCGTGAGGCCGCACAGATCGACGGGTTTGCACTGACCGACCCACCACTGCTCCATGGCCTGGGCTTGTATCAGGGCGACAAACTTGACGCTGCGGCGCGGCTGGCTTACCAGCGCTTGCTCAACCAAGCCTTGATGCCGCGTGTGGCGCGTCGCCTGGAAGAACGTCTGCGTGCGTCCAACAAAGACAACCTGGAACAAGCCTACGAGGCGCTCAAGTCCTACCTCATGCTGCACCAGCCTGAGCGTTTTGACGCCGACGCGCTGAAGGCCTGGATCAGCGTGGACTGGGATGTCAACTACGCCCGTCTGCCGCCGGAGTCCCGCAGCCAGCTCGACGCTCACTTGGAAGCCTTGCTGGCCCTGGGCCCGCCGCGCGCTGCCTTGCCCAGAGACGACAACCTGGTGGCCAGCGTGCGCGAGCTTCTGGTTTCCTATCCCTTGGAGTACCGCGTCTACAGCCGCATCAAGCGTCAGTACCGCCCGGGTTCAATGACCGACTTCACCGCTGCGGGCGCTGGGGGCCCCAACGCGGCGCAGGTCTTCCAGCGCGCCAGTGGCGAGCCATTGAGCAAGGGCATCAGTGGGCTGTTCACGCGCGACGGCTACCGAAAACTTGTGCTGCCGGCGGTGCAAAAAACCACGCCCGTGTTGGCCAACGAAGAAACCTGGGTGTTGGGCCTGAAGAGCGACCCCACACGGCTGCGCGATGCCGCCCTGGGCAGCGCGCTGACCGACAAAGTGCGCAGACTGTATTTCGAGGAGTACATCAAGACCTGGGACGCCTACCTGGCCGATGTGAAGTTGGTCAGATTGGCAGATGCGGAGCGCGCGCTGACGGTGTCGCGCCTGCTGGCGGCGGTGGACTCACCGCTCACGGGTTTCTTGCGTGGTGCCGCAGCACAGACCAAGCTGGTGCAAGCGCCTGAGGCCATCAATCCGCTGGAAAAGGCCGCGGCCGCAGCCAAGGCCGAAGCCGCCCGCCTCGCAGGCGCTGCACCGGCGGTGGAAGGCGGCTCGGGGGGGCCGATGGAGCGAATGGTCGACGACCACTTTGCCGCCATCCACCGCCTGTTTGCAGGCGAGCCCGCGCCCATCGTCGAGACGCAGAAATTGTTTGGTGAAATCTTCGCGCAACTGGCAGCAGTGGACGCGGCCAAAAAGAGCAAGGCACCGCCTCCGCCGGGTGGTGGCGCCGAGAAGGTCAAGGTGGCGGCCGCCCAGCAGCCCGAGGCTGTGCGGGGCATGCTTGAACAGTTGGCCGACGCCGCGGTGGGCCAGAGCCGCGGCGCCGAACGCGAAGGCTTGTCGGCTGAGCTCAAGCCCATCACCGACATCTGCAACCGGGCCATCACGGGCCGTTACCCTTTTGCTTCTGGCTCCAAGGCCGACGTGCTGCCCGAGGACTTTGGCCAGCTGTTTGGGCAAGGCGGGCTGTTCGACGACTTCTTCCAGCGCCGCCTGGCCAGCCTGGTCGATGTGTCCACACCCACCTGGACCTACCGTCCGTTGACCGATGGCAGCCGGCCGGTGTCGCCGTCGTCGTTGGCTGAATTCCAGCGCGCCCAGCGCATTCGTGAGGTCTTCTTCCGCAGCGGCGGCAAAGCACCGGTCATGCGCATCGAGATGCGCTTGACTGAAATTGAGCCCAGCCTGAAGGAGCTGGTCATTGACGTTGACGGTCAGGTGCAAAAGCTGACCACCGGTTCGCCTTCCATCGCCATCAACTGGCCCAGCCAACGCCTGGCCTCAGTCGTCAAGCTGAGCACTGGCTTGGGCACTGCGGGGCCGGTGATGTTGTCCTCGGGGCCGTGGGCCTTGTACCGCCTGTTCGACACCTTTCAACTGGAGCCTTCGGGCGTGCCGGAAAAGTTCAGCCTGATCATGAATCTGGACGGCAAGCGTGCGCGGCTTGAAGTCATTGCGGCCAGTGTCTTCAATCCCTTCCAGCTGCGCGAGATCAAGCAGTTTCGCTGCCCGGCTGCGCTTTGATGAACGCCGCCCAGCCGTCCGCTGGCGAGCCGGCCGGCCCACTGGGGTGGCATGGCAAGTTGCCCTCGTTGGGCGACTTTGCCTCGCGCAGGCTGGGGGGCGACTTCATCGAACCGTGGGACGGTTGGCTGGCGGCCGGCCTGTTGGCGCTGCGTGAAGCCAGGCCCGAGGCCTGGTTGGCAGACTACCTGGCCAGCCCCAGCTGGTGCTTTCTGTTGATGCCCGGCGTTTTGCCCGGCGCGGCAGGGCGGCAGGCCTGGGCAGGGGTGTTGATGCCGTCTGTCGACAAGGTTGGTCGTTACTTCCCACTGACCCTGGCGTCTGCCCTGGGCCAGGGCCCAGCGTCGACCCAGCAGATGCAAGCGCTGTGGTTCTGGCTGAGTCGTGTTGACGAATTGGCGCGTGACGCGCTCTACGACGACTGGTCGGTTGACCGACTTGAGCAAGAGTTGGCCGCGATGGCCGGGCCAGGGGTGCAAGCGCTGCAATCTTCGGTGCCAACATGGCCTGCCATGGGTGAACTGCTGGAGGTGGCCTTGCCAGCAGGCTTTGATGCCGCCACGCTGATCGGCGTTGAAGCGCAGATGAGCTGGGCTGCCCAAGCCCGAGGTCGTGCCTGGTGGTTTGCCAAACCCGATGATGCAGCGCCCCTTTTAAGGCTTTCCATGGGATTGCCCAAAGCGGCAGCGTTGGGCCTGCTGTTCGGCCAAACCCAGACCGACGCCAAGCCGTCTGCTGCCGCGCCGTTGTGAACCCCCGCATCCACACACTTTCACAGCACGGCCATGACGCCTGACGACACGCCGCCCGACGACGACCGCACCGTCATTCGGCCGCCCGCGCGGCCGAACGCGCGCCAAGACGCACCGGGCACTCTCGGCCCCTTGGCTTCACCTGCCGGTGGCCAAGAGCAGCTGGACAACGGGCTGCCCGTGGGAACGCGCCTGGGCGAGTTTGAGCTGACGGCTTTACTGGGCGAGGGCGGTTTTGGCATCGTCTATTTGGCGACCGACCATTCGCTGCAGCGCCAAGTGGCGCTTAAAGAGTACATGCCTTCGGCCCTGGCCGCACGCACGGCGAGCAGCCAGGTGCAGGTGAAATCCGAACGCCACCGCGAAACCTTCGAAGCGGGTCGCAAGAGCTTCATTAACGAGGCCCGTTTGCTGGCCCAGTTTGACCACCCGTCGCTGGTCAAAGTGCACCGCTTCTGGGAAGCCAATGGCACCGCCTACATGGTCATGCCGTATTACCAGGGCCAAAACCTGCGCGACACGCTGCGGGGCTTGGGCCAGCCGCCCGATGAGGACTGGTTGCGCCGACTGCTGGCCCCGCTGACCGAGGCCCTGCTGGTCATCCACGCCGAGCAGTGCTACCACCGGGACATTGCGCCCGACAACGTCATGATGCTGGCCGGCAGCCAGCGCCCCTTGCTGCTGGACTTTGGGGCCGCCAGGCGGGTCATCGGGGACATGACGCAAGCGCTCACCGTGATCCTCAAGCCTGGCTATGCGCCGGTGGAGCAATACGCCGACACGCCGGGCATGAAGCAAGGCCCGTGGACCGATGTCTATGCCTTGGCTGCCGTGGTCTACGGCGCCATCATGGGCAAAACACCGCCGCCGTCGGTGAGCCGTTTGCTCAACGACACCTACGTGCCTCTGGTCCAAGCGGCGGCCGGCCGCTACAGCCCACAGTTCCTGGCCGCGGTGGACCGCGCGCTGGCTGTTCGTCCCGAGCATCGAACCCAAAGCATTGGTGAATTTCGGCAGGACATGGGTCTCGGAAGTGGTCAGATCGACTCTTTACAGCATCGTTCTGCATCTCGGATCCAGCCGGGTTCGCACGACCCAGATGCGGGGCACAACAGCCCTGTGGCGCCAGCCTCCCCAGGGCTTGGCCGGCCAGCGGATCGTCGGGTGCCCTGGCTGGCCGTGGGGGCGCTGTTGTTGGCGGTGGCGGGGGTAGCCGCGTACATGGCACTGACACCACCTTCCCGACCGAGCCTGACGGCTGAGCCGGCTTCGCCCGGCCTGCCTGCCGAGCAAAAACCGGCCTTGCCACCGGCTTTACCGTCACCGGTGGAGACCAGCGCCGCAGTGCCGGCATTGGGGCCGGTGGCCTCGGCCTCTGTGTCGGCGTCAGCACCTGCCGCAGCGCCCCCCGAGTTCGACGTCAGCCAGGAGTTCACCCGTGTCGTGAAGGGCCAAAGCCCAGGCTTTGAGCTGCGCCTGCAAACCAACAAAACCACCTACCGCATTGGCAAGGACGAGCTCAGCTTCAGCATTCAGAGCGAACGGGAAGGCTATGTTTATGTGTTCGCCTACGGCTCTGACCAAGGGCTGATGCAGCTCTACCCCAACATCAGGCAGGGCTCTCTGAAGGTTCGCAAAGGTCAGGTGATCAAGCTGCCCCAATCGCCCGATGTCTTTGAATCCGCCGGCCCGCCCGGCCCTACCGAACTGCTGGTCGTGGTTTCCCCACTTCAGCGCGATCACAGCGGTTTGCGGCCTCAAAGAGACGGTGCTTACCGTGTCTTTCCCACGGGCGCCGCAGCGGCAGCGCTGGCGGCGCAGTGGGTCGGCCCCGTGCCCCCCATGGCTGGACGGGTGCTGTGCCCCAATGCAGGGGCCTGTGTCGATGAGTTCGGCGCAGCTTGGGTGAAGGTCCAGGTGGTGAACTGACTGGACACCGCCCCTGTCCTAAACAGCACCGACGGCGATGCCGAAGAATCAGGCGTTGACGTTGACCACCAGGCGCCCACGGACCTTTCCGGAAAGCAGGTCTGTGCCGGCCTGCACCACCTGGCCCAATCCGATCTCATGCGTGATGGACTCCAACTTGGCCAAGTCCAGGTCCTGCGCCAACCGATCCCAGGCAGTCCGGCGCAGTGTCAGTGGGGCCATCACGCTGTCAATGCCATAGAGCGTGACCCCGCGCAGGATGAATGGTGCCACCGAGGCTGGCAGATCCATGCCCTGGGCCAATCCGCAGGCGGCCACCGCACCGCCGTAGCGGGTGGTGGCGCAGGCGTTGGCCAAGGTGTGGCTGCCCACCGAGTCGACCACGCCGGCCCAGCGTTCTTTACCCAGCGCTTTGCCAGGAGCCGAAAGTTCGTCGCGTGAGATCACCTCAGCGGCGCCCAGGGACTTCAAATGCTCAAGCTCTTGCAGGCGCCCGGTGGACGCCACGACGCGGTAGCCCAGACGGGACAGCAGGGCAATCGCGACACTGCCGACGCCACCGTTGGCGCCGGTGACCAGAATGTCACCGCTGCCCGGCTCAACACCATGGCGCTCCAATGCCAACACGCACAGCATGGCGGTGTAGCCGGCGGTGCCGATGGCCATCGCCTGGCGTTCTGTCATGCCCGTGGGCAATGGCAGCAGCCAGTCGGCTTTGACGCGGGCCCACTGGGCCAGGCCCCCGGAGTGTGATTCCCCAACCCCCCAGCCGTTGAGCACCACTTTGTCGCCAGGCTTGAAGCGGGCGTCGTCGCTGGCCTGCACAGTGCCTGCGAAGTCAATGCCGGCGTGCAGCGGAAACTTGCGCACCACGGGGCTTTTACCCGTGAGTGCCAGTCCGTCTTTGTAGTTGATGGTGGAGTAGGCCACGCGCACGGTGACTTCACCCGGCGGCAGGTCTTGCTGACTGACATCCTTCACTGCGGCGCGATAACCCGCTTCGTCTTTTTCGATCACGACGGCTTTGAACATGGGCTTGATTCTCTCTGTTTTTTCTGGATTCGGTAAAGCACGACGGCTGAGCTTGCCAGGCGTGTAGACCGCCAGGGCGGTGAGTGGCGCAAAGGGGATCCGACAGCGGGAACTCGAGCGTGCTTTCGCTTGCTGAAAGGTCAGAACCATGCCTTGCTGGGTCGCCCGCCATGACCTGCATTCTGTGCCAACGGTTCAGCGGCCATACGGTAAGTTCATACGGCCGCGGCAGCGGTCGAGGTCGCAGTGCGCCTGCCGTCATCGCGCATGCCAGCACAGGCACAAATGCCCGGCTCCGAAACTCGATGTCAAACCTTCCGCTTGTCAGACCTGCCGAATCAGACCAGCCGCTCAACCGTCCGCTAAGCTTCGATCATGGAAGCCCACCCCCGCGCCGTCGTTCTGCTGCTCAATCTGGCCCACGCCATCGACCACCTTTTCTTGCTGATCTTCGCCACCGCGGTGTCAAGCATTGCAGTGGAATTCGGCTTTGCGGGTTGGGAGGACTTGATGCCTTATGGCGCCGGCGCTTTTCTGATGTTCGGGCTGGGCTCCTGGCCCGCCGGACGTTTGGGCGACCTGTGGGGCCGACGCCAGATGATGCTGGTTTTTTTTGTTGGGATGGGCCTGTCGGCCATGCTCGCTTCGTTCAGCACCAGCGCCTGGCAGTTGGCAGCGGCGCTGGCCTTGCTGGGCACCTTTTCTGCCATCTACCACCCAGTTGGCATACCCATGCTGGTGCAAGGCGCCGCGCGCCCGGGCGCGGTGATCGGTGTCAACGGCCTGGCGGGCAACCTGGGTATCGCGGCAGCAGCGTTGTTGACGGGTTTGCTGGTGAAGTACTTTGGCTGGCGAGCCGCCTTCATGCTGCCAGGCCTGATCTGCCTGGCCATGGCAGTGGTTTTTGCCCGCATGGTGCCGCGCGAAATTGAACCGCCGTCGCAACGCAAGCACAGAGCCACTTCAGCGCTGAGTCGGGCCCAGTTGACGCGGGTGTTCCTGGTCATGACGGTGGCTTCGGCCACGGGCGGCATCGTCTTCAACATGACCACCAACGGCAACGGTCAGGTGCTGGCCGAACGTCTGCGCGATGCGGTGCAAGATCCGGCCACGCTGGGGTTTTTGTTGGCCGGTGTTTACACCTTTTCTTCCTTGGCGCAGCTGGTGGTGGGGCGCCTGATCGACCGGGTGCCGCTGAAGCGCCTGCAGCTCACCATTCTGCTGTGCCAGGTGCCACTGCTGGTGGTGGCATCGCAGGCTCAAGGCTGGTGGTTCTACCTGGCCCTTCTGGGCCTGATGCTGATGGTCTTTGCCGCCATCCCGTTTACCGACGCCGTGATCGTGCGCTATGTCGATGACCGCATGCGCTCACGCGTGGCCGGCATGCGGCTGACGGTGTCGATTGGCATCAGTTCCTTGGCCGTCTGGGCCCTGGGGCCGGCCGTCAAAGCCATGGGATTTGGCGCGCTCTTCCTGGGCTTGGCGGCCTGCGCTGCATTGACTGCCTTGGTAGTGACCTTCCTGCCCCAAGAAGAAACGGCTGCTCCGGCGGCGCTCGTGAGCTGACCCCAGCAGTTGGGCTGCCTGCGCTTGATCAATGCAGCCTTGCATGGCCCGCTGGACCACACCAAGGCGCTGCACTTCCTTCTGGCTCATCAACCCCAACTCCTGTGCCACCACTGCACCCCCTCGTCAGCAAGGGGACACCTCTACTTGGGGCTCAGGGGACATTGCTGTCTTGGCGCTTAACAGGCAGGGGAGGGTTGGAAGTGTTGTACACTGCAAGGCTCAGTCGCGGGGTGGAGCAGCCTGGTAGCTCGTTGGGCTCATAACCCAAAGGTCGCAAGTTCAAATCTTGCCCCCGCAA
>JAYVSX010000099.1:0-4004 GCA_043774975.1 Rubrivivax sp. | reverse complement strand
GGGCGTCGGGCCGCAGCCCCTGACGCCGGGCATGTTCGGCTATTCGCTGCTGCGGGTGAACGAGAACCGCGAGTTCTTCAACGCGATCATGGACGAGATGCTCGCCTTCCGGGTCCCGATCGAAGGCCTGCACACCGAGACCGGGCCCGGTGTCTACGAAGTGGCCATCACCTTCAGCAGCGCGCTTGAGCAGGCCGACCGCGCCATCCTCTTCAAGACCGGCGCGCGCGAGATTGGCAAGCGTTTTGGCGTGATGCCCAGCTTCATGGCCAAGTGGAGCCAGCAGCTGCCGGGTTGCAGCGGCCACATCCACCAAAGCTTGAGTGATGGGAGTACAGGCGGCCAGAACAACCTGTTCTATGACGCCAAAAGCCCGCGCAACATGAGCAAGCTGTTCGAGAGTTACCTGGCCGGCCAGGTGGCCTGCCTGATGGACTTTGCGCCGATGTTCTGGCCCACCATCAACAGCTACAAACGTCTGGTGGACGTCTTCTGGGCCCCGGTCAAACCCACCTGGGGGCTGGACAACCGCACCGCCAGCTTTCGGGTCATCGCCGGTTCACCCAAAGCCACGCGTTTGGAAACCCGTTGCCCGGGCGCCGACGTCAACCCTTACCTGGCGATGGCCGCCGTCATCGCCGCCGGCCTGCATGGTGTGGAAAAGGGCCTGAAGCTCACCGCACCGCCCATCACCGGCACCAACCAGGGCGGCGAAAACGTGCCGCGTGCACCGCGCTCGTTGATCGAGACCACGCGCAACTTCCAAAAGTCCGACATCGCGCGCGACTTTCTGGGTGACACCTTTGTCGACCACTTTGCCGCCACGCGCGAATGGGAACACCGGCAGTGGCAAGACGCCGTGACCGACTGGGAACTGAAGCGTTATTTCGAGATCATCTGAAGCGTGCAAGCGGCTGCGCTATTGCCCATGTCACCCCCCATGCTGCGCACCACGGGCGGCGGGCTGCAACGGGCTGAGGCGGACACAATGCCGCACCGGCCGCGCACTCCACCCACGCAGCCGCGCTGGAGTCCAACCATGAAGCGCTTCGGTCAACCGCTGCCACTGCTGGCGCTGCTGCTCGGTTTTTCGTGCCTCACCGGCTTGGCGCAAACGGCTGAACCCAGTTTGGTGCCCCCTGTAACGGCCTCAGTAACGGCCTCAGTAACGGCCTCGGTGGCAGCCCAGGTGCCGATCGAGAATTTCTTCCGCAACCCCGACGTGCTGGACGCCCAGTTATCACCGTCGGGCAAGCTGCTGGCGCTGACCACCGCCGTGGGCGCCAAGCGCGTGTCCCTGGTGGTGGTTGACCTGGACACACCCGGCAAGATGAACCGCGTGGCCCTGTTCAGCGACATCGACGTGGTGCGCTTCAACTGGGTCAACGACAAGCGGCTGATCTTCAGTGTGGCTGATCTGGAAACCGGCAGCGGCGAAGACCGCTACACCGCGCCGGGCCTGTTCAGCGTGGATGCGCAAGGCCAGGACCTGCGCCGCCTGGTGGCCCTTCGCCCTGGGCCGTTGGTCACCGAAGGGGCGCGCTTCAGTCGCGAGGCCCTGCCGTGGAACCACGTTCTTTTGCATGTGCCCCAGCGCCTGGCCGGTGCCAGCGCGCCAGAGCACGCTGACGACGTCATCATCGGTGAGCTGGTTTTCAGCAGCGCGCGTGAGCTGTCCAGCGTGGTGCCCGTGTGGCTGAACACGCGCACCGGCCGCACCCGTTTCATGGACCTGCAAGCACCCCAAAGCGCACGAGGTTGGCTGTTCGACAGCCGCGGTGAAGCGCGTGTGGCGGTGTCGCAAGACAAGGGCCGAAGGGTGGTGCATTGGCGTGGCCCAGGGCAGACCGAGTGGCAGAAGTTGAGCGACGACGACGCGCTGCGCGCGTCCTTCACACCACGCCATGTCGACGACGCCGGCAACCTGTACGTGACACACCGCCAGGGGCCTGCGGGCCTGTCGGTGCTGTCGCGCTACGACTTCGAGCGCCGTGCGCCGGCCCTTCAGCCCTGGGTCACGGTAGAGGGTTTCGACTTCAGTGGCAGCGTGCTGGCCGCGCGTCAGGGCGAAGCTGCAGCCGGCGTGCGGTTGGAGGCCGACGCCGAAACCACGGTCTGGTTGGACGACAAGATGAAGCGCTTTCAGCAGCAGGCCGACGAACGCCTGCCCGGCGGTATCAACCGCGTCAGCTGCCGCCGCTGCGGACAGTCCGACATGGTGGCGCTGGTGCGGCACTTCGCCGACCGTGACCCCGGTCACCTGTGGCTCTACAGCGCCAGCACCGACCAGTGGCGCTCGGTCTTTCCGGTGCTGCGCGGCATCAACCGGCAGCAGATGGCGGCGGTCGACTTCCAGCGCATCAAGGCCCGCGACGGCCGCGACCTGCCGGTTTGGCTGACCCTGCCCCAGGGTCGCAAAGTCGGCAGCCCCGGGCCGGCGGTGGTGCTGGTGCACGGCGGCCCGTGGGTGCGCGGCGGCCATTGGCGCTGGAACCCGATGGAACAGTTCCTGGCGTCGCGTGGCTACCTGGTCATCAGCCCCGACTTCCGTGGCAGCCAAGGCTATGGCCAGGCGCACTTTGAAGCCGGCTGGAAACAATGGGGCCAGGCCATGCAAGACGACCTGGCCGACGCTGTGTTGTGGGCGCAGGCCCAGGGCCTGGCCGACCAACGGGTGTGCATCGCCGGCGCCGGCTACGGCGGCTACGCCACGCTGATGGGCTTGGTGCGCCACCCCGAGCTGTACCGCTGCGGTGTCGCCTGGGTGGCGGTGACCGACCTCTTCCTGATGCTGGAAGGCTCATGGTGGGTTCGCGACGACAACAGCGAATCAGAACGACGCTATTCCTTGCCGCAGATGGTGGGCGACGCCAAGCAAGACGTCGACATGCTGACCCGCGTGTCGCCGCTGGCACAAGCCCACCAGATTCGCGCGCCCTTGCTGCTGGGCTTTGGCGAGGCCGACCTGCGGGTGCCCTTGGCCCACGGCAAGCGCCTGCGCGAAGCGATGCAGAAAGTGGGGCGAGAACCGCTTTGGGTGACCTACCCCGAAGAGGGCCACAGCTGGCGCCTGCCGCAAACCCGCACCGACTTCGCGCGGCGCATGGAAGCCTTTCTGGGCGAGCACTTAAAGTAGCTTCGGCAACCTGACGCGTTTTGCGTTCTTCTGGAGATGAGTCCCCATGTTTTCGCACATCATGATTGGCACCAACAACCTGGAAAAGTCCAAGGCGTTTTACGACGCCGTGCTGGGCACGCTGGGGGTGCCGCCCGGCGCGGTGGACAGCCACCGCATCTTCTGGCGCACCAAGACCGGCGTCTTCTCGACCAGCCTGCCCATCGACGGCCAGCCGGCCTGCATCGGCAACGGCGGCACCGTGGGATTTGCCTGCGCATCACCTGAACAGGCCGACGCCTGGCACGCCGCTGGCCTGGCCCACGGCGGCACCACCTGCGAAGACCCGCCCGGCCTGCGCGGCGTGGCGGGCAACAACCTGTACCTGGCCTACCTGCGCGACCCCGATGGCAACAAGATCTGCGGCCTGTACCGCGTGCCCAAGGCTTGATGTGCGCGGCTTGGTGTGCGCGGCTTGGCCTGCGAATCCCAGGGGTGTTTTGTCGGGCCGGAGTTTTCAGTCGATGACCGGTATCTGAAGTGATGACGCCAGCTGCCCCGCTCGACCCCGAGCCCGAGCCCAAGCCCAATCCCGACTGGCACTTGCGTGCGGCCACTCCGCAGGACGCTTTGTGCCTGTCGGTGCTGGCCATGCAGGTCTTTCTGGACACCTACGCCACGCAAGGCATTCGCCCAGCCATGGCGCGCGAGGTGCTGGCTTCTTACTCAGAGGATGTCTTCAACAAGGCACTTGTGGCCGACGACTGCCGCATCGTGGTGGCCCAGCGCACCGGCCACCTGATCGGCTTAGCCCAGCTGCAACTGACGGCCCGCCATGAAATCGCCCCCGCAGGTGCGCAGGCCCAACTGCTGCGCCTGTATGTGCAAG
>JAYVSX010000098.1:0-5841 GCA_043774975.1 Rubrivivax sp. | reverse complement strand
CCTGTCGGACTTGGGGAACGTCGGCTGCAATTTGGCCGCAGCGGTCCATTTTTCACCGGCCTTTTGTCCCATAGCTAAGGCTATGGGCCTGCAAGCCCGGCAAAAACTGTCCTCGCTGGGGCCAAATTTCGCTTCGACGCCCCAAGTCCGACAGGCTCCTATGGCGCATCCCGCCGGTCGCGCCAAACGGCGGCTGAACCTGAGCTTGGCGCGATCCGTCGCAAGCCGCTGTTGCCAGCGCTGGCGCGGGCCGATAGTTCAGTCATCGCAACGCCTGAGCACCGCCCCGGAGACCACCATGAACATCAGCCGCCTGTCTCGCACCATTTCCTTTTGCTTGGCCGCCAGCCTGACGCTGGCCATGCTGGGCGGCATAAACACGCTGTCGCGTCCTGACGCTGCGGCCGACTTGTCGGCGCAGGGGGTTCAGCTTGCCCAACAGCCCGCTTGAGCGGCCTGTGAACGCCTTGCTGTTTTTTGTCGGCTGGTGCCTGCTCTTTGTGCTGAGCTGGCCGCTGGCACTGCTGGCTTTGCTGCTGGCGCCGCTGGTCTGGTTGCTGTCGCTGCCCCTGCGGCTGCTGGGCATCACCGTTGGCGCGGTGTTTGCGCTGTTGACAGCCATCCTGACACTGCCGGCCCGGCTGTTGCGCGGGCGGCCCTGATTCGCTGCACCGGATCGGTGGCGGGCTGTTATGGCAGCACGGGTCAAGCGTCGCGGTTGCGCCGCCACACCAACAAGAACACCTTGAGCTTGGTCCAGGCCGAGACCTGCTCTTCGGACAGCACGTCCAGGAAATCGGACAGGCGCTTGCTCTTGGCCATGGTGTAGATCGTCAGCGTTGTGGCGACTGCAAAGACCGCCACAAAGAGCAGCAGGCGCTGCAGCAGCGGCGCATCCGCCTCGGCCAGCAGGTTCATGCCCAGGAAGCCGGTGGTGACCGTGCCGATCAGGCCAAAGATGGTGACCACGGTCAAGCGCACCACGGTGTTGGCCTGGCGTCGCAGGCTGTCGGCGTCCAGATAGGCGTTCATGTCGGCGATGCGTTCCTTGACCTCGGCATACAGCGGGTCCAGCCCCAGGTGACCGGCCGTCAGGTGAAACAGCGCACGCGCCTGCGCCTGCTCGGCCACCTCATGAAACCAGTAGCGGTGTGTGAAGCGCAAAAAGCCTTCAAAGCTGCTGCGGATGGTGCGTTTGAAGCGCTTGACACTGACCGGCTTGGCGACGTTGAGCCCCTTAAGCGCCTCGACCAGGCGGTCGCTGAACATCAGCAAGGCCGCCTTCTGGAAGTGCGCAATCAGGAAGATCAAAAAGTGCGGGTGGCGAAACTGCGCCAGCACACCGCGCTCGGCGCAGCGGTAGAAGTGGGCGTCGGCGCGGCCGACCACCAGCATGGCGTAGCCCGAGCACAGGTACCGTGTGTCGGGCGCTGCGCCGGCGCTGGTCCAGAAGCGGTCGTAGCAGTGGCGCGTTTCGAAGTCGGCCACATGCTGGTCGGCGAAGGGCAGGGCGTCGCTCAAGCCGGCCGCGCCGGTGACCAGCCCCAGCCGCACCCAGTCGTTGCGCGACAGCGCGCGTGGGTTGTCCAGCGCCACGTAAGCCATCATCGGCATGCGGTGGTATTCGATCTGGCGGTAGCGCAGCGCACCGGCGGCCTGACCGGCGCCCGAGTGGTCGGCCACCAGGGGCTGCAGCAGCCAGGCCCAGTGGGCTGAAATGCGCGGCGCGCGGTGTTCGGCCACATGGGCCAGGAAGGCGTCGCGCTGGTGGGCGTCGGACTGCGCCAGCACCTGGCCTTGGGCGTCCAGCCACTCGGCGCTGGACAGGCAGTGCATCGGTTGGCCTTGCTCGTCCCAACCGGGCGGGTAGGCGCGCCCCAAGCGATAGAGCAGGTCTTGCGCCTGGCCCAATGGCAGCCCGTCGACTTCCACTTCGACGTTGAGCATGAGCACATCGACGTCAAAGAAAAAGTACAGGTCGACGTGCACCACGCGCAGCGTGATGGGGGCGTCGCCGCGCCGCGCCTGCACCCGCAGCGCTGCCACGTCACGGCGGCGAAACACGCGCATGGGGGCGCCGCCGTCGTCGGTGTCGTCAGCGTTGTTGTCGCCGCCCTGGTTCCGGGCCGGGCCTTGCCGCATGGCGCGGCCTTCGCCAAACAAGAAGCGCTGCACCACCGGCAAGAAGGTGATGAATTCCTGGTAGTGGCGCTCGTGGAACTGCGCGGTGTGGCCGGTGTACTCGTCGACCTGCTCGCGCCAGGGCGAGTCGGGCCCCTGGTCGCGCAGCGCCTGCCACGGCGGTTGGCGTCGCGCGCCCGGCTGGGGCAGCACGCGCAGTGGCCACAGCAGGATCTGGCGCAGGTGCCGAACGATGGGCTCGGTGCCCGCTGACGGTGCGTCTGGCGAAGTGGGCGCGCTGGAAGTTGCGTTGGAGGTCGCGCTGGAAGTCGCGTTGCCGCTGCCGGTGGGCGTTTCACCGGGCATGGCTTGGCTCAGCTGCGCAGGTGGCAGGCCACCCAGTGGCCTTGTCCCGACTGTTTGAGCTGCGGCTTTTCCACATCGCACAGGCCCTTTTGCGCGATCGGGCAGCGGGTGTGGAAATGGCAGCCGCTGGGCGGGTGGATCGGGCTGGGCACATCGCCCTGCAGCGGTACACGCTTGCGCTTGATGCTGGGGTCGGGGATGGGCACGGCCGACAGCAGCGCCTCGGTGTAGGGGTGCAAGGGGCGGATGTACAGGTCTTTGGCCGGCGCGATCTCGACGATGCGGCCCAGGTACATCACCGCCACGCGGTGGCTGATGTGCTCGACCACGCTCAGGTCGTGGGCAATGAACACATACGTTAGGTTGAACTGCTCGCGCAGGTCTTCCAGCAGGTTGATGACCTGGGCCTGGATCGACACGTCCAGCGCCGACACGGCTTCGTCGCAGATGATCAGCTTGGGGTTGACCGCCAAGGCGCGGGCAATGCCGATGCGCTGGCGCTGGCCGCCCGAAAATTCATGCGGGTAGCGCCGCATGTGGTCGGCAGAAAGCCCCACGGTTTCCAGCAGCTGCACGATGCGTTGGTCGTACTCGCGCTGGGTTTTGGTCAGCTTGTGGATGGTCAGTGCTTCGCCAATGATGGCGCTGACGGTCATGCGCGGGTTGAGGCTGGCGTAGGGGTCCTGGAAAATGATCTGCATGTCGCGCGCCAGTGCGCGCAACTCGTTCTTGCCAGCGGTGGTGACGTTCTTTCCTTCAAACCAGACTTCGCCTGAAGTGGGCTCGATCAGGCGCAGGATGCAGCGCCCCGTGGTGCTTTTGCCGCAGCCGCTTTCACCCACCACGCCCAGCGTTTCGCCGGCGGCGAGCTCGAAGCTCACACCGTCTACCGCGTGCACCTTGTCGACGGTGCGGTTAAGCAGCCCGCCCCGGATCGGGAACTGCTTGACCAGGTCCTTGACCCTCAGCAAGGGTTCGGCGGTGTTGCTCATGCGGCCGCGATCTCCAGAATGCAAGCCACTTTGTGACCCGGCACCACTTCTCGCAGTGGGGGTGTGGCCGTCAGGCATTCGGGCATGGCAAATTTGCAGCGGCCGGCAAAGCGGCAGCCTTCAGCAGGGTTGATGAGTTTGGGTACCGTGCCGGCAATGGCCTCCAGGCGCACCTTGTGCGTGGCGGCGGTGTCGATGCGCGGGATGCTGCGGATCAGGCCCTGGGTGTAGGGGTGGCGCGGGCGTGCAAAGAGTTGCTCGACCGAAGCTTCTTCCACCACCTTGCCGGCGTACATCACCACCACACGTTGGGCCGTTTCGGCCACCACGCCCATGGCGTGGGTGATCAGCATCACAGCCATGCCCAGGCGGTCTTTCAACTCGGCCATCAGGTCCAGGATCTGCGCCTGGATGGTGACGTCCAGCGCCGTGGTGGGCTCGTCGGCGATCAGCAGCTTGGGGTTGCAGGCCAGCGCGATGGCGATCATCACGCGCTGGCGCATGCCGCCCGAAAACTGGTGCGGGTAGTCGTTGACACGGCGCAGCGGCGTGGGGATGCGCACCAGCTGCAGCATCTCCACCGCGCGGTTCAGCGCGTCCTTGCGGTTCAGGCCTTGGTGCAGCCGGATGCTCTCGGCGATTTGCTCGCCCACGGTGTAGACCGGGTTCAGGCTCGTCATCGGCTCTTGAAAGATGATGGCGATTTCTTTGGCGCGGATCTTGCGCATTTCGTCGGGGCCCAGCGGCACCAGGTCACGCCCTTGCCACAGCACCTGCCCGGCGACGATCTTGCCCGGTGGCATGTCGATCAGCTTCAACACCGTCTTGGCGGTGACGCTTTTGCCGCAGCCCGACTCGCCCACCACGCCCAGGGTCTGGCCGGCTTCGATGCTCATGTCCACGCCGTCCACGGCGTGCAGCCAGCCGTCGTCGGTCTTGAAGTGGGTCTTGAGCCCCTTGATTTCCAGCAAGGCCATATCAGTGCCCCCAAGACGCCTGCGGCGTCGCCCCCCCAAGGGGGATCGATGCTTGCTTGGGACGGCCCGGCGCGCGCATCACAGCACCCGCCTGGGGTCCAGCGCGTCACGCAAGCCGTCGCCGATGAAGTTGATGGTCAGCACGGCCAGAAAAATGGCCAGACCAGGAAAGAGCGCCCAGTGGGTGGCCACGTCCATGTAGTCGCGGCTGTCATAGAGGATGCGGCCCCAGGTGGGGATGTCGGGCGGGAAGCCCAGGCCCAGGAAGGACAGCGTGCTTTCGGCCAGGATGGCGGCGGCCACGTCGATGGTGGCCGCCACGATCACCGGCCCCAGGCTGTTGGGCAGGATGTGCCGCACCACCTGGCGCGGCACGGTGGCACCGAGCGCGCGCGCGGCTTCAACAAACTCTTTTTCGCGCAGGCTGAAAAACTGGGCGCGCACCAGGCGGGCCACCGGCATCCAGCGAAAGCCGCCGATCACTGCCACGATGAGCACAAAGATGCCGGCCTCCAGGCCCAGCCACTGCTTCAGCGGTTCACGAAACAGAAAGATCAGCAGCAGCAGCAAGGGCAGCTGCGGCAAGCTCAGGAAGAGGTCGGTGACCCACATCAACACGTTGTCGACCCAACCGCCCGAAATGCCGGCCACGGCGCCGACGAACACCCCCACGGTGATGGCCATCAGCATGGCCGCCAGACCGACGGCCAGCGATATGCGCCCGCCGTAGAGCATGCGCGCCAGCAGGTCGCGCCCCAGGTCGTCGGTGCCCATGGGGTGGGCACCCGATGGTGTGACCAAGCGGGCCTTGAAGTCGATGTCGTTGATGCCGACCTTGTAGAGCAGTGGCCCCAGCAGCACGGCGAGCACCAGCATTCCCAGCAGCCAGAGGCTGAAGTAGGCCATGCGGTGGCGCTTGAAACGGCGCCAGGCTTCGGCCCAAGGGGACACGCTGGCCCGCACGCCGCCGCCGCCGTTGGGTGCAGCAGGTAGCGCGTCGACTGGCTTAGCGGTAGGAGATTCTTGGGTCGAGCCAGCCATAAAGCAGGTCTGCTATCAGGTTGAAAAAGATGACCAGGCAACTGAACACAAAGGTCACCGCCATGATGACCGGCGTGTCGTTGCGCAAGATGGCGTCGATCAGCAGCGCGCCGATGCCGGGAATGCGGAAAATCTGCTCGGTGACGATGGCGCCGCCAAACACGGCTGGCATCTGCAACGCGACCAGGGTGACCACCGGAATCAAGGCGTTTCGAACCACGTGCTTGTTGATCACCACCCGCTCGGGCAGGCCTTTGCTGCGCGCGGTGGTCACGTAGTCCAGCCGGATCACGTCGAGCACCGCCGAGCGCACATAGCGCATCACGCTGGCGGCCTGAAACAGG
>JAYVSX010000097.1:0-4070 GCA_043774975.1 Rubrivivax sp. | reverse complement strand
GACATCGTGGTCACGGGTGCCTTGCCAATACTCTTCGGCGCGCGTGTTGTAGTGCGCCAGCGTCGAGGCGGAAAGGTGGTCGAGTTCTTCGCGAGTCAGGGGCATGGCCGCATGTTGCATCAAGTGCCCGCCACCGCGACAGGAGACAAAGCGGCCGGCCTGCTTCGCGGCGCTGGTTAGACTGGCGCGGCGCTCGGCGAGGTCTACATCCGCCCCGTCGGCAAACAGTCCAGTGGACTGTTTGTGCCTGGCGAGCGCCCGGTGCGCGAGCGCTGGGCACGAGCGGAACAGGGCACCCCAGTCGCCCGCGACCGCCACACCCGCTCAGGGCCCGAAACCCGATCTCAGCACCGCACCCGCAAGATCGCAGCGAAGTAAAGCCCCAATTCGGCCCGAGACTGCAGAGGGAGCACGTGGCCCACGTGCTGGTCCGGTCGCACGATGACCATGCAGCCGGCCGTGCGGTCGATGCCGCGCATCGCGAAGATGTCCTGGCCCCGTCTCGGGTCCGCGCAGAAGACCTTCTCGTAGTCGCACAAGCCATGGCGACCCACACGCGGGCGCAACAAGGCGGGCATGGCGCCAAAGTCGAGCGCGTGCCCATGCTGCTGGAAGACGGCCCGGGTGTCGATCACGGCGTCCAGATCCTCACCCGGCGCGGTGTGGAGCCGCACCGGTGAGGCTGGGTCCTGCGCCAGCCAGTCGCACAGCCCGGCAACGGCACCACCAGGGCTGCCGGCATCACCAGCCGGTGCAAAGATGAACAAGCGCCAGCGTGCGTCGGCCTCGATGCAGTGGCCCAGTTGCAGCGGTCTGGCATCGGCCAGTCGAAGCACTGGCGCGGAATGCAGGCGCTTGCCGATGTCGAAGCCGGTGGCCAGGCGCTGGTGGGTGGGCAAGCCCGTCAAAGCGCTGGGCAGGTATCGGATGGACAGGCCACAGGTGAAGGGCAGGTTGTTGACGAACTCGCGGGCCACGCGCGGCAGACTGTCGCCGATGTCGCCGATGTCGCCGATGTCGCCGGTGTCAGCAGTGTCAGCAGTGTCGGCGGTGTCGGCGGTGTCGGCGGTGTCGCCGATGTCGGCAGTGTCGGCGGTGTCAGTGCCAGTATCGCTGCGAGCACCCACCACACGCGCCCACCGGTGGTCAAACTCCACCAGCCCCTGGGCGGCGGCGCGCCGCTCACCCGAGTAGCTGTGCAGCAAAGCCGGATCGGCGCGGCCGGTCAACACCGAGACCAGCTTCCAGCCCAGGTTGAAGGTGTCGCCCATCGACACGTTCATGCCCTGACCGGCCTTGGGGCTGTGGGTGTGGCAGGCGTCGCCGGCCAGCATCACGCGCGGTGCGCGCGTGGCCAGCTGGTGGGCGGGCACGTCGTCGAACTTGTCGGTCAAGCGGTGGCCGATCTCGTAGACCGACCACCACACCACTTCTTTGACGTCCAGCGCAAAGGGCTGAAAGATGCGCTGGGCCTTGGCGATGATGTGAGCCTCGTCCATGCCGCGGTCGGCGGCGCGTTCATGGTCGCCCAGCTTGTCGAGTTCCACGTACAGGCGCACCAGATGCCCACCCTCGCGCGGCAGCACCATCAGGATGCCGTCGCTTTGCGAACGCACAAAGGACTTCATGCGCCAGTCGGGGAAGTTGGTGGTGGCCAGCAGGTCGATCACGCCCCACGCTTGATGCGCCGCGTCGCCATGCAACGCCCCGCCGATGGCGCCGCGCACGCTGGAGCGCGCGCCGTCGCAACCGATCACATAGTTGGCGCGCACCTGTGTGGTCTGGCCCTCGCGGCCTGGGGTGGTGTGTTCCAGCGTGACGGTGACGGGGTAATCGGCGGCGCTCGGGTCGATCGTCAGGCCAGCCACCTTCAGGCCGTAGTCGGGCTCCAGGCGGCTGGGCGAGTTGCGCATGATGTCCAGGAAGAAGTCGTGCACCCGCGCCTGGCTGATCAGCACGTGTGGCATCTCGGAGATGCCTTCGGGCACATCCTGCACCCGGGCCACCCGGCTCAGCGCTGCACCCGCGCCGGGTGCCCAGAACGTGGTCTCGTTGATCCAGATCGATTCACGCATGACCTGCTCGGCAAAGCCGAAGGCCTGAAACATCTCCATCGAGCGCACGCTGACCCCGTCGGCCTGGCCCTTTTCCATCGGCCCGAGCTTGGGCTCGACCAGCAGGGTGCGGATCTGCGGGACGCGGGCGAGCTGAGCCGCCAGGCACAGGCCGGCGGGCCCGCACCCGGCGATCAGCACGTCCACCGTTGGCGGCAAGGGATCACCCACGCGGCGCTGGCCCGGCGCGGCCGCAAAAACATCGGGCGAGCCCGGTCTGAAGCCGTTGGCGTGGTACTGCATGCTGCCTCCTTCAGGCTTTCCATCGACGCCATCACGCCGCAGCGGGCCCCAAGGGCTGCAGCGCCAGCCGTTCCATGAAAGCCCGTCGGGCCGCCTTGTCGGCCGCGCTGCCCTGGCGCGTCAGCAGCGACTCCGACACCTCGTAGCTGTAGAGCATGAACGCCCGGGCGCGCGCTTCGTCAGCCGCAAAACCCAGCGCCTTGAAGATCGACGCGTGGTATTTAAGGCGGGACGCGTCAGACGCGTCCACCGCCGCCTGCGCCATGGGGTCGCGGCGGGCCCAGGCGCGAATCGCCAACTCGATGCGCGCCGCCTTTTGCGCAGCACGGCCGCGAAAGGGCAACGAGATCACGTCGTGCAGCTGCAGCAAGGGGTCGTCGCGTGCCATCTCCAACCGCGCCGTGAGCAAGGCCGTGGCACGGTTGCTCCAGGCTTGCAGCACCCGGCGAAGCAGGTCTTCACGGTCGCGAAAGTGCCAATAGAAACTGCCCCGCGTGACCTGAAGCTGCGTCGCCAGCACGTCCACCCGGACATGGTCGATGCCCTGGTCCACCAGCACGTCGGTGGCCGCTTCCACCCAAGCTTCGGGCGTGAGCGACGTGCGCGATGTTCGCGATGTGCGCGCCACGGCGGCTTTGGACACCACCCGGGGCAAGCGCTTGGTCACCGAGCGGCTGGCCAAAGGGCGAACGGGAAGACTGGACATGGCCTGGATGATGGCCATACACAACTGTATGGAAACTGGGGTCAACCCCAATTCTGCAAAGCACGGTCGCGTCCAAGAATGGCTTTGCTCACATACAGACCTGTATGGCGATGGTGGAGACCCGATGGACGGCGACAGCTTTTTCAGCGACCCCCGCATGCTGGCCCCACGCCGCGTGCAACGTGTCGACCTGGGCGCCGGGTGCTTCGAACTGCAATCGCCCGAGCCGCTGGCCCCGTATGCCCGCTGCGTTGGCGAATGGCTGGAGCAGTGGGCCCACCAGACACCCGACGCACTGGCATTCGCCGAACCCTGCGCCGGCGGATGGGCCAAGCTCAGTTGGCGTGAACTGCGGCAGCGCGTCGGCGCAGTGGCGCAGGGCCTGCTCAACCTGAACCTGCCGCAGGGCAAGCCGCTGGTGGTGTTGTCCGACAACGCACTGGACCACCTGGTGTTGCTGTTGGCGGGTTTGCACATCGGTCGCGCGGTGTGCACGGTTTCCAGTGCCTACTGCCGGCTGGCGGGCGCAGACTTCAGCCGCATTCACGGCATCCTGGAAATCCTGGACCCCGCGCTGGTCTACGGCAGCGATGCCAAGACCTACGGCCCGGCGCTGGCCCAGGCCCCGGTCAGGCCCGTGGTGGTGTTCAGCCACGGCGCAGCCGATCACCCGGGTGCGCTGAGCTTTGAGCAACTGGGTCAGGCCGCCGAAACCCCGGCGGTGATGGAAGCCTTCCAAGACATCACTCCCGACACCCACGCCAAGTACCTGCTCACCAGCGGCAGCACCGGCCACCCCAAGGTGGTGATCAACACCCACAAGATGTTGTGTGCCAACCAGCAGATGCTGGCCCAGACCCTGCGTTTTTTGGACGTGGAAAAGCCAGTGCTGCTGGACTGGCTGCCCTGGAGCCACACCTTGGGTGGCAACCACACCACCAACCGGGTGTTGCGCACCGGCGGCACGATGTACCTGGACGACGGCCGCCCGGTGCCCGGCGCCATAG
>JAYVSX010000096.1:0-8662 GCA_043774975.1 Rubrivivax sp. | reverse complement strand
CGCACCAAGGTGTACGAGTCCATCGTCAAGGGCGAACACGCCATCGAAGCCGGCATGCCGGAATCCTTCAATGTCTTGGTCAAGGAAATCCGTTCCCTTGGCATCGACATTGAACTCGAAAAGAACTAAGGAGCTGACGCATGAAGGGACTACTCGACCTTTTCAAGCAATTCACCCCGGACGAGCATTTCGATGCCATCCGGATTGGCCTGGCCTCTCCGGAAAAAATCCGCAGCTGGTCGTTCGGCGAGGTGAAGAAGCCCGAGACCATCAACTACCGCACCTTCAAGCCCGAGCGTGACGGCCTGTTTTGCGCCAAGATTTTTGGTCCCATCAAGGACTACGAATGCCTGTGCGGCAAATACAAGCGCCTGAAGCACCGCGGGGTCATCTGCGAAAAGTGCGGCGTTGAAGTCACGCAGACCAAGGTGCGCCGCGAGCGCATGGGTCACATCGACCTGGCCGCGCCCTGCGCGCACATCTGGTTCCTGAAGTCGCTGCCCAGCCGTTTGGGCATGGTGCTGGACATGACGCTGCGCGACATCGAGCGCGTGCTGTACTTTGAAGCGTACGTCGTGGTCGACCCCGGCATGACTCCGCTGAAGAAGTTCAGCATCATGACCGAGGACGATTTCGAGGCCAAGCGGGTTGAATTCGGCGACGAGTTCGTTGCGCTGATGGGCGCCGAGGGCATCAAGAAGCTGCTCGAGGAGATGGACATTGACGCCGAGATCGAAAAGATCCGCAACGATGCCACCGGCTCCGAGCTGAAGATCAAGAAGAACAGCAAGCGCTTGAAGGTGCTGGAAGCCTTCAAGAAGAGCGGCATCCGTCCCCATTGGATGGTGATGGAAGTGTTGCCCGTGCTGCCGCCGGACCTGCGTCCGCTCGTTCCCCTGGACGGTGGCCGTTTTGCCACCAGCGACCTGAACGACCTGTACCGCCGCGTCATCAACCGCAACAACCGACTCGCTCGCTTGCTTGAGTTGAAGGCACCGGAAATCATCGTGCGCAACGAAAAGCGCATGCTGCAGGAAGCCGTGGACAGCTTGCTGGACAACGGCCGCCGCGGCAAAGCCATGACCGGCGCCAACAAGCGTGCGCTCAAGTCTTTGGCCGACATGATCAAGGGCAAGAGCGGCCGTTTCCGCCAGAACTTGCTGGGCAAGCGCGTTGACTACTCGGGCCGTTCGGTGATCGTGGTCGGGCCCACGCTCAAGCTGCACCAGTGCGGTTTGCCCAAGTTGATGGCCATCGAGCTGTTCAAGCCTTTCATCTTCTCGCGTCTGGAGGCGATGGGCATCGCCACCACCATCAAGGCGGCCAAGAAGGAAGTCGAGAGCGGCACGCCAGTGGTCTGGGACATCCTGGAAGAGGTGATCAAGGAGCACCCGGTTCTGCTGAACCGTGCGCCCACGCTGCACCGCCTGGGCATCCAGGCCTTTGAGCCGGTGTTGATCGAAGGCAAGGCCATTCAGCTGCACCCGCTGGTGTGCTCGGCCTTCAACGCCGACTTCGACGGCGACCAGATGGCCGTGCACATTCCGCTGAGCATTGAAGCCCAGATGGAGGCCCGCACGCTGATGCTGGCGTCCAACAACGTGCTGTTCCCGGCTTCGGGTGAACCCAGCATCGTGCCGTCGCAAGACGTGGTGCTCGGCCTGTACTACGCCACCCGCGAGCGCATCAATGGTCGCGGCGAGGGCATGGTCTTTTCTGACATGCAAGAGCTGCAACGTGCGCTGGACAACCACGCCGTGGAAGTCACTGCGCGCATCAGCGTGCGCATGCCCGAGTGGACCAAGGGTGCCGACGGCGAGTTCACATCAGAGATCAAGCTGGTGGACACCACCGTTGGCCGTGCGTTGCTCAGCGAAATCCTGCCCAAGGGCCTGCCGTTCAGCCACATCAACAAGGCGCTGAAGAAGAAGGAAATCTCGCGTCTGATCAACGTGTCCTTCCGCAAGTGCGGCCTGAAGGAAACCGTGGTGCTGGCCGACAAGCTGCTGCAAGCCGGTTTCCGCCTGGCCACGCGTGCCGGCATCTCGATTGCCATTGACGACATGCTGGTGCCGAAAGAAAAGCCCGCCATGATCGAAAAGGCCGAAAAAGAGGTCAAAGAGATCGAGCAGCAGTACGTGTCCGGTCTGGTGACCGCTGGCGAGCGCTACAACAAGGTGGTCGACATCTGGGGCAAGACCGGTGACGAAGTCGGCAAAGTCATGATGAACCAGCTGTCCAAGGAGAAGGTCAAGGACCGCCACGGCAAGGAAGTGGCGCAGGAGTCCTTCAACTCCATCTACATGATGGCCGACTCGGGTGCGCGCGGCTCTGCCGCGCAGATCCGCCAGCTGGCCGGCATGCGCGGCCTGATGGCCAAGCCTGATGGCAGCATCATCGAAACGCCCATCACGGCCAACTTCCGTGAAGGCCTGAACGTGTTGCAGTACTTCATCTCCACCCACGGCGCGCGCAAGGGCCTGGCGGACACGGCGCTGAAGACCGCAAACTCGGGCTACCTGACACGCCGCCTGGTGGACGTGACCCAAGACCTGGTGGTGACCGAACACGACTGCGGCACGCAAAACGGCATGAACCGCCGTGCGCTGGTTGAAGGCGGTGAAGTCATCGACAGCCTGCGCGACCGCATCCTGGGCCGCGTGACCGCCATCGAAGTACTGCACCCCGAAACGCAGCAGACCATGGTGCCGGCTGGCGAGATGCTGGACGAGGACATCATCGACACGCTGGAAGCAGCCGGCGTGGACGAAGTCAAGGTACGCACCGCATTGACCTGCGACACGCGCTTCGGCATCTGCGCCAAGTGCTACGGCCGCGACCTGGGCCGCGGTGGCATGGTGAATGTGGGAGAAGCAATTGGCGTGATTGCCGCGCAGTCGATCGGTGAGCCGGGCACGCAGCTGACGATGCGCACCTTCCACATCGGTGGTGCGGCCTCTCGCGCGGCTGTGGCCAGCAGCGTTGACGCCAAGAGTGAAGGCGTGATCGGCTTCAACCCGCAGATGCGTTATGTGACCAACGGCAAGGGCGTGTTGGTGGTGATCTCTCGTTCCGGCGAGGTGATCATCAGCGACCAGCACGGCCGCGAGCGCGAGCGTCACAAGCTGCCTTATGGCGCCACTTTGAACATCAAGCCCGACCAACAGGTGAAGGCCGGCACCGTGCTGGCCAACTGGGACCCGCTGACGCGCCCCATCATCACCGAGTTTGCCGGCCGCGCGAAGTTCGAGAACGTCGAAGAGGGCGTTACGGTGGCCAAGCAGGTCGACGAAGTGACCGGCCTGTCAACGCTGGTGGTCATCGACTCCAAGCGTCGCGGCGCTATCAAGGTCATCCGGCCTCAGGTCAAGCTGCTCGACGCCGCCGGTGTCGAGGTCAAGATCCCCGGCACCGACCACGCCGTGACCATCGGCTTCCCGGTGGGCGCGCTGATCCAGATCCGCGACGGGCAAGACCTGTCGCCTGGTGAAGTGCTGGCCCGCATCCCGATGGAAGGCCAGAAAACACGCGACATCACCGGCGGCTTGCCGCGGGTGGCCGAGCTGTTTGAAGCCCGCTCGCCAAAAGACGTGGGAATCCTGGCCGAGATCACCGGCACGATCAGTTTCGGCAAGGAGACCAAGGGCAAGAACCGCCTGCAGATCACCGCACCCGAAGGCACCGTGCACGAAGAGCTGGTGGCCAAGGAAAAGAACATCCTGGTGCACGAAGGCCAGGTGGTCAACCGCGGCGAACTGGTGGTCGACGGCAGCGCCGATCCGCAGGACATCTTGCGCTTGATGGGCATCGAAGAGCTGGCGCGTTACATCGTCGACGAAGTGCAGGACGTCTACCGTCTGCAGGGTGTGAAGATCAACGACAAGCACATCGAAGTCATCGTGCGTCAGATGTTGCGCCGCGTGCAGATCACGGCCGTGGGCGACAGCAGCTACATCGCCGGTGAACAGATCGAGCGTTCCGAGTTGCTCAACACCAACGAGCGTCTGCGTTCTGAGGGCAAGATCCCTGCGACACACGCCGATGTGCTGCTGGGCATCACCAAGGCATCGCTGTCGACCGACAGCTTCATCAGTGCGGCTTCCTTCCAGGAAACCACCCGCGTGCTCACCGAGGCTGCCATCATGGGCAAGCGCGACGAGCTGCGTGGCCTGAAGGAAAACGTCATCGTCGGTCGCTTGATTCCCGCCGGCACCGGCATGGCCTTCCACGTGGCCCGCAAGGCCAAGCAAGAGATGGACGAGAGCGAGCGTCGGGCCATCACCATGGAAGAAGCCGAGGAGTTGGCAGCGGTTCAGCTGGCCAAGGTGGATGCGGATTCGGGCAGCCAGACGACGGAGTGATGCGTCTCGCCTGCGGGCGATGACAAAAAGGGCAGCTGAGGCTGCCCTTTTTTTGCCTGGGCCACGGCTGGCGGTGGCGAAACCTGCGTGGCGTCTGGCCAGGTCACCAACCTCTCGGGTTCAGGGCCTGCCCGTGGGTGCGGTCCACAGCGCTGGTTGCAGCACCGAGACCCCTTGAAGCTTGGCCGCCCGCCTCAGCTTCAACAGCGCCTTGTCGTGGGTCAGCAACCAAAGCGCACCAGTGGCCAAAGCCAAGTCCATGAAGACCTGATCATCCGGGTCGGTGCAGACCAAGGGGCCGTGGGTGGTACGAAGCGGGGTCGACTGCACAACCGCCCATCGGTCAAAAAAAGTCAGCGTGCGCTCGCTGTCCGGACTCCATCGAGCCAGGGAGGGATAGGACAGCGCTCTGAGCAATTCTTCGCGCATCCGCAGGCAAGCCAGCCAGCGCACGTGGCCGCTCATGACCGCCGCGCTGAGCAAGGCCATGCTGGCGTTCTCGAAGATCAGCCAATCCAGCACCACGTTGGTGTCCAGCACCACACCCGGGGGCAGCCCGGGTGCTTCCGTGGGGATCATGGTGTCAAGGCTTGCTGCATCTGGCTTAGCCGAATATACTAGAAGGCTTTTCGGCAAACTTTGCCGCGCATGGGCCGTGGGCCAACGACTGAGGGACCAACAGGTCAGCCTCGGTTTGATGCCCCCACTTCACAGGCGCAACGCAGATGCAGCCCCAGCAGAACAAGCTTCTGGCCCTTATGGCTGAGCAAGATCTGCTGGGCACGCAACCAAGCGCAAGGCCGGTTTCCCGAGATGACAAGATTGACAAGAGCGGGTCACGACAGACCAGTTTTTGCGGTCACCTGAATCGCGTAGCTTCAAACGGGAACAAGTTACTTATGCCAACCATCAACCAGCTCGTGCGCTTTGGCCGTGAGGTCGAAGTCACCAAGAGCAAGTCGCCGGCGATGCAAAACTCGCCGCAGCGGCGCGGCGTGTGCACTCGCGTGTACACCACCACGCCTAAGAAGCCCAACTCGGCCCTGCGCAAGGTTGACAAGGTGCGCCTGACCAACGGCTTCGAGATCATCAGCTACATCGGCGGTGAGGGGCACAACCTGCAAGAGCACAGTGTGGTGCTCGTGCGCGGCGGTCGGGTCAAAGACCTGCCTGGCGTGCGTTATCACATCGTGCGCGGATCGCTCGATTTGCAAGGCGTCAAGGATCGCAAGCAGTCACGTTCCAAGTACGGCGCCAAGCGTCCCAAGAAGACCTAACAGCCGTTTGTGGCTGGCGGGTTCGAAAAGGGCTCGTCGGTCAAAATCATGCGGCTCCACCTTCGGGTGATGCCGAGTAAGTGAAGGGCCCTGATGGTCCTTCGCGGTGCGGAAGTCAAACCCCCGTGCCAACTGAAACCCAAAGAGGAAGATTCCCATGCCACGTCGTCGCGAAGTACCCAAACGCGAAATTCTGCCCGACCCGAAATTCGGTTCGATCGACCTGTCCAAGTTCATGAACGTCATCATGGAATCGGGCAAGAAGGCAGTTGCCGAGCGCATCATTTACGGTGCCTTGGTGCAAGTCGAACAAAAGGCCGGTAAAGACCCGCTCGAGATCTTCATGCTCGCGGTCAACAACATCAAGCCGATGGTTGAAGTCAAGTCACGTCGTGTCGGCGGTGCCAACTACCAGGTTCCCGTGGAAGTTCGTCCCGTTCGCCGCCAAGCCTTGGCCATGCGTTGGTTGAAGGAAAGCGCTCGCAAGCGCGGTGAAAAGTCCATGGCTTCCCGTTTGGCAAATGAACTGCTCGAAGCGGCTGAAGGCCGCGGCGGCGCGGTCAAGAAGCGCGACGAAGTCCACCGCATGGCCGAAGCAAACAAGGCGTTTTCGCACTTCCGCTTCTAAGCACGCCCAGTCACCATTCCCTGGCCGCCATTACGGGTTAGCACTAACCCGGAGGCGGCCCCTGCATTTGGAGTTACACCATGGCCCGCAAGACCCCCATCGAGCGCTACCGCAACATCGGCATCAGCGCGCACATCGATGCTGGCAAGACCACCACCACCGAACGCATCTTGTTTTACACAGGTGTGAACCACAAGATCGGCGAAGTGCACGATGGCGCGGCCACGATGGACTGGATGGAGCAGGAACAAGAGCGTGGCATCACGATCACGTCGGCTGCCACCACCTGCTTTTGGAAGGGCATGGACCTGTCCCATCCCGAGCACCGCATCAACATCATCGACACGCCCGGACACGTTGACTTCACCATCGAAGTTGAGCGTTCCATGCGCGTGCTCGACGGCGCCTGCATGGTGTACTGCGCCGTGGGCGGCGTGCAGCCGCAGTCCGAGACCGTTTGGCGCCAGGCCAACAAGTACAAAGTGCCGCGCCTGGCCTTTGTCAACAAGATGGACCGCACGGGCGCCAACTTCTTCAAGGTCTACGAGCAGATGAAGGCGCGCCTGAAGGCGAACCCAGTGCCCATCGTCGTGCCCATCGGCGCAGAAGAACACTTCACGGGTGTGATCGACCTCATCGTCATGAAGGCGATCGTCTGGGACGAAGCCTCCCAGGGCATGAAGTTTGAATACCAGGAAATCCCGGCTGAGTTGCTCCCGGAAGCCAAGAAGTGGCGCGAGAACATGATTGAAGCCGCCGCTGAAGCCAGCGAAGAGCTGATGAACAAGTACCTGGAAACGGGCGACTTGACTGAAGCCGAGATCATCCACGGCATTCGCACGCGCACCATCGCGGCAGAAATCCAACCCATGTTCTGCGGCTCAGCCTTCAAGAACAAGGGCGTGCAGCGCATGCTGGACGGCGTGATCGACTTCATGCCTTCGCCGATCGACATTCCGCCCGTGCCCGGCCTCGACGACGACGACAAGCCGACCCAACGCCGCGCTGCCGACGACGAGAAATTCGCCGCCCTGGCCTTCAAGCTGATGACCGACCCCTACGTCGGCCAGCTGACTTTCGTGCGCGTCTATTCGGGCGTGCTGAAGTCGGGCGACTCGGTCTACAACCCGATCCGCAGCAAGAAAGAGCGCATCGGCCGCATCCTTCAGATGCACGCCAACCAGCGCGAAGAGATCAAGGAAATTCTGGCCGGCGACATCGCGGCCTGCGTGGGCCTGAAAGACGTGACCACGGGCGAAACTCTGTGCGACCCAACGGCCATCATCACGCTCGAGAGGATGATCTTCCCCGAGCCGGTGATCTCGCAGGCCGTGGAGCCCAAGACCAAGGCCGACCAAGAGCGCATGGGCATCGCGCTCGGCCGCCTGGCCCAGGAAGATCCGTCGTTCCGCGTCAAGACCGACGAAGAATCGGGCCAGACCATCATCTCGGGTATGGGCGAGTTGCACCTGGAAATCATCGTTGACCGCATGAAGCGCGAATTCGGTGTTGAAGCCAACGTGGGCAAGCCGCAAGTGGCCTACCGCGAAACCATTCGCAAGATGGTGACCGACATCGAAGGCAAGTTCGTGCGCCAGTCCGGCGGTAAGGGGCAATACGGGCACGTGGTGCTGAAGATCGAACCGCAAGAACCCGGCAAGGGCTTCGAGTTTGTCGATGCCATCAAGGGCGGTGTGGTGCCGCGCGAGTTCATTCCTGCGGTTCGAAAAGGCATTGAAGACACCCTGCCCGCAGGCGTGCTCGCCGGCTACCCGGTGGTGGACGTGAAGGTGTCGTTGATCTTCGGTTCGTACCACGAGGTGGACTCGAACGAAAACGCTTTCAAGATGGCCGCGTCGATAGGCTTCAAGGACGGCTGCCGCAAGGCCAGCCCGGTGATTCTTGAGCCGATGATGGCGGTGGAAGTCGAAACGCCAGAAGACTACGCCGGTGGTGTGATGGGTGACTTGTCGTCCCGTCGTGGCATGGTGCAGGGCATGGACGACATGCCTGGCGGTGGCAAGGTCATCAAGGCTGAGGTGCCGCTGTCCGAGATGTTCGGCTACAGCACCACGCTGCGCTCGATGTCGCAAGGTCGCGCCACCTACACGATGGAGTTCAAGCACTACGCCGAAGCTCCCAAGAACGTGGCCGACGCGATCATCACCGCGCGCGGCAAGTAAAAACAAAGCTGGTCTTCGAGGGGTTGGCGCCTGCTGCCAGTGGCAGGCGAATCAACAACCTTTCGGAAACCTAAAACCCAACCACTGGCACCGCTCTTTTTTGGAGATTTGAGAATGGCAAAAGGTAAATTTGAACGGACCAAGCCGCACGTGAACGTGGGCACGATTGGGCACGTTGATCACGGCAAGACGACGTTGACGGCGGCGATCACG
>JAYVSX010000095.1:0-17544 GCA_043774975.1 Rubrivivax sp. | reverse complement strand
GCCCTGATCGACGACATCGCGACCATCTTGGACGATGTCGCCATCCTCAGCAAAGTCGCTGCCAAAAAAACGGCTGGTGTGCTGGGCGACGATTTGGCGCTCAATGCCCAGCAGGTGGCCGGTGTGTCGGCCGACCGCGAGTTGCCAGTGGTCTGGGCGGTGGCCAAAGGCTCGACGGTCAACAAGGCCATCTTGGTGCCGGCCGCGCTGCTGATCAGCGTGTTCGCGCCTTGGTTGGTGACGCCTTTGCTGATGGTGGGCGGCGCCTTCCTGTGCTTTGAAGGCTTTGAAAAGCTGGCCCACCGGGCGCTGCACTCCAAGGCCGAAGACAGCGCCCACCACGCGAAATTGACGCGGGCCCTGACCGACCCAGCGGTGGACCTGGTGGCGCTGGAAAAAGACAAGATCAAGGGCGCCATCCGCACCGATTTCATCTTGTCGGCCGAAATCATCGCCATCACGCTGGGCACCGTGGCGCAAGCGAGTTTGGCCACCCAGGTGGCCGTGCTGGTGGGCATGGCGGTGCTGATGACCGTTGGCGTTTATGGCTTTGTGGCCGGCATCGTCAAGCTCGACGATCTGGGACTTTGGCTGAACCAGCAGACCAGCGCGGCGGCCCGGGCGCTGGGGCGCGGCATCTTGCGACTGGCACCTTGGCTGATGAAGGCGCTGTCGGTGGCGGGCACGGCCGCCATGTTCCTGGTCGGCGGCGGCATCTTGGTGCACGGCGTGCCCAAGCTGGACCACGCCATTGAACAGGCGGTTGCAGGTTTTGGTGGCGTGGCGCAGTGGTTGTTGCCCACCTTGGCCGACGGGTTGGTTGGCGTGGTCGTCGGCGCGCTGGTGTTGGCTGCGGTGACGATGTTCAAAAGACTTCGCTCGCGGACCTGACGCAACAGGGACCGGTTGGTCTGCCGACCGGCGGGCGTCCGTGCGGTTGCGCTGCGCCTGGGTTGGCACGCAGCTCGCTCAACTCAGCGCATCAAGGGTTGATCGCCAGCAAGTCCACTTCAAATCGCAACACGGCGCCGGGTGGTATCTCGCCGCCGCCGGCACCCTTGTCACCGTAGGCGATGGCGGCCGGACAGGTCAGTCGGGCCTTGCCGCCCACCTTCATGCGCTGCAGGCCTTCGGTCCAGCATTTGATGACGCGGTTCAGCGGAAAGCTGGCCGGCTGGTTGCGCTTGAAGGAACTGTCGAACTCGCGGCCATCGGGAAAGGTGCCGCGGTAGTGAACCTTCACGGTGTCGGTGGCGGCGGGTGACGCGCCTGTGCCTTCCTTCACGGTTCGGTAGACCAAGCCCGACGGGGTGACGACCGCGCCAGGCTCGGCAGCGGCAGCGGCCAAGGGGTCGGTTTGCGCCAGCGCGGGCAGGGTCAGCACGCTGAACAGGACGGCGAGCAGATTGGGGCGGACAGGGTTCATGGCAACAGTGCAGGGTTGATGTTGAAAGAGGTTGAAGGCAGTGAGCCGAGAAGCCAGGCCGAATACCGGCGCTCAGCCTGAAGTTCAGGACGACCAGCTGTCCTTGAGGGTGGTGATGCGGTTGAACACCGGCAGCTCGGGGCGGTGGTCCTTGCGATCGGTGATGAAGTAGCCGTGGCGCTCGAACTGAAAGCGCTGCTCGGCAGGGCGGCCAGCCAGGCCAGGCTCCAGGTAGGCCGTGATCACCTGCTTGCTGCGTGGGTTGAGCACGTCACGAAAATCGCGTCCGCCAGCGTCGGGCTGGGCTTCGGTGAACAGGCGGTCGTACAGCACCACGGTGGCAGGCATTGCGTCGTCTGCACCCACCCAGGTGATGGTGCCTTTGACCTTTACCGCATCGGCCCCTGGCGTGCCGCTCTTGGTGTCGGGCACCACGCGGGCCAGCACGCGGGTCACGGCGCCAGCGGCATCGGTTTCGCAGCCGGTGCATTCCACCACCATGCCGTACTTGAGCCGCACCTTGTTGCCGGGGAAAAGTCTGAAAAAGCCCTTCGGCGGCGTTTGCGCAAAGTCGTCGCGTTCGATCCAGACCTGTTGGCTCAGGCCAAATTGGCGCAGGCCCAGGTCGGGCCGCTGCGGGTGGGCCGGTGCTTGACAAGGTTCGACGTGCGACGCGCTGCCAAACACCTCAGCCCAGTTGCTCAACACCAGCGGCACCGGGTCCAGCACCGCCATCGCGCGCGGGGCCTGGTCTTCCAGGTCGGCGCGCAGGCATTGCTCGAGCACCGCATAGTCGAGCCAGATGTTGCTTTTGCTGGCGCCCGTGCCGTCGGCCATGGCGCGCACGCTGGCAGCGGTGTAACCGCGCCGGCGCATGCCAAACAAGGTGGGCATGCGCGGGTCGTCCCAGCCGCTGACGATGCCCTCTTCGACCAGCGCGCGCAGCTTGCGTTTGCTGGTCACCACGTAGCTCAGGTTCAAGCGACCAAACTCGTACTGGCGTGGCAAAGGGCGCGTCAGCAGGCCCATGTCGGCCAGTTTTTCCAGCAACCAGTCGTACCAGGGGCGCTGGTCTTCAAATTCCAGCGTGCAGAGGCTGTGGGTGATGTTCTCCAGCGCGTCTTCGATGGGGTGCGCATAGGCGTACATCGGGTAGATGCACCAGGTGTCGCCGGTGTTGTGGTGGGTGGCGCGCTTGATGCGGTACAGCGTGGGGTCGCGCATGTTGATGTTGGGCGAGGCCATGTCGATCTTGGCGCGCAGCACCGCCGCGCCGTCGGGCAGTTCGCCGTTTTTCATCTGGCCAAAGCGGGCCAGGTTTTCTGCCACCGAACGGCCGCGGTAAGGGCTGTTGGTGCCGGGTGTGGTGAAGTCACCGCGGGTGGCGCGCATTTCGTCGGCGCTTTGCTCGTCGACATAGGCCCAGCCAGCGCCGATCAAGGCCACCGCTGCGCGGTGCATGAAGTCGAAGTAGTCGCTGGCGAAAAACAGATGGCTGGTGCCGCCCACGTTCCAGTCAAAGCCCAGCCATGTCACGGCCTCCTGGATGGCGTCGACGTATTCCTGCTCTTCCTTTTCGGGGTTGGTGTCGTCAAAGCGCAGGTGGCACACGCCGCCATAACTTTGGGCCAGGCCGAAATTCAGGCAGATGCTCTTGGCATGGCCCACGTGCAGATAACCATTGGGCTCGGGCGGGAAGCGGGTGCGGATCTTGGCGGGGTCTGGCGCGCCAGCCTGGTGGTGTGCGCCGTCGCCCGGGGTGCCGCCAAAGCGCCGTTGGCTCCAGGTGCCGGCCGCCAGGTCACGTTCGATGATGCCGCGCAAAAAATTTGCAGCGATGGGGGGGGCGGACTTGGAGGGGTGGTCGGTGGCCATGGCGCGCCGTTGCAGGAGGAGGGCAGATTCTATCGAGCCACCCATGGGCCACCATGCACACTTGGGCAACAGCCTGCCCGGTTGGCCAGCGTCGGCACGGCCACTACGCCACTACGCTACTACATCAGCACGGGTGCGGGTTTCACGGCGGCCATGCGGTCGAACCAGCGCAACGAAGGCAGCGCCACCAGCAGCGCCAGCCCGGTGCCGCCCAGCACATCCAGCGCCACATGCTGCTTGGTGGCCAGCGTCGACCAGACGATCAGGGCCGCCCAAATGGCATTCAGCGCCCGCGTCCAGGTTGGTGCTGCCACCGTGTTCAAAAGGCGGTGCAACCAGATGGCGGAAAACACGGCGGTGGCCACATGCAAGGAGGGGCAGGCGTTGCCGGCGGCGTCCACCCCTTGCAGCAGGGCAAAGCCGCTTTGCAGCGCGATGTCGGTCGGCACCAGGGTCGGTGGTATGGCGGTGGGCACCAGATAAAAGCAGGTCAAGCCCAGCAGGCAAAGCAGGCCGATCCAGAAGCCGTAGACCACCAGTTGGCGCAGGTTCTGCATCATGCCGGCGGGCAGCCCGACGTAGACCCACAGCGACACATACGCAGGCAGCGACAAGGCTTGAAACCCCACCCAGTGGTCCAGCGCCACCAACGGCATTTCAAACACCGGCCGCGCCGGGTGACGCAAGAGGTAAAAGTAGGCCAGGAAAAAGAGCCACATGAAACCGGTGATGCCCAAGGTCTTCAGCACAAACTGATGGCGGATGCGCTGCCAGCAGGCGTCAGACCAGTGCAGCGGCGCTGAAGGCGGGTCTGCGGTCACAAAGGTCGGGGTCTGGCTCAAGGGCACAGCAAAGGCGCATGAACAGGCGCAGAAAAAAGGATGAAATGAGGTTACCACCTGGATGTGTTGCCCCTGGTGAAAGGCCCGCTGTCGGTGCCGCGACAGCTGCCGAGAAACGGGGTGCGGACCCCGAGCGGACCTGGCGCGGACTTGGCCCGCCTTTGACCCGCACTTGGCGCCCAGGCAGGGCGGCGAGCGGGTTGATGGGTTTGGCCATAATCGTGCATCGTTCATTCAGCAGCCGGGCGCAGCCATCCAGGCGCCCGCCCACCCCGCGGCCAGCTCGATGGCGCGGACCCGCACCCGCTGCATTCCCAACGTTTTTGATCCATGCACTTGTCATGTTGAACGGCCACCCGCAACGTCGCGCCTGCACCCTTGTTCCCAGACCGCGGTGTGCGTCGGCTGCAACTTGGCCGCAGCGGTCCATTTTTCACCGGCCTTTGGTGGCTGGTTGAAGTTGAAGCGCACATCGTTGCCCCTGGGAGCTTGAATTGAAGTCGACACGCTGGTCCTTGCTGCTGCTGCTGAGCCTGTTGTTGGGCAGCGCCCATGCCGATCAACCGTTGTGGGAGGTGGGCTTGGGTGTGGGCGGACTGCGGCTGCCGCACTACCGTGGCAGCGACCAGGCCCACAGCCTGGTGTTGCCTGTGCCTTACGGCGTTTACCGCGGCAAGATCTTTCGTGCCACCCGCGAAGGTGCCCGTGCCGTGTTGTTTGATGGTGACCGATTTGATTTCGACGTCAGCTCGGCGGTGACCGCGCCCACCCGCAGCGCCGACAACCGGGCCCGCGCCGGCATGCCCGACCTGGCGCCCACCTTGGAGTTGGGCCCCAACCTCAACTTCAACCTGGCGCGCGGCACCGACTGGAAAGTGGACCTGCGTTTGCCCGCGCGCGCGGTTGTCACCGTGCAGTCGCGGCCGCAGAACCTGGGCTGGACCTTCAGCCCCGTGCTCAACCTGGACCTCAAATATGCAGGCTGGGATATTGGCCTGCAGGGTGGCCCGGTGTTTGGCACACGCCGCTTCAACAGCTATTTCTACGACGTGGCGCCGGCCTACGCCAGTACCGTCAGACCCACCTATGCAGCCAGCGGTGGCCCTGGCGGATGGCGGCTGACCACCGGGGTATCCAAGCGCTTTGGCGCGCTGTGGGTGGGCGCTTTTGTGCGCGCCGACAGCGTTGCCGGCGCCAGCTTCGAAGCCAGCCCCTTGGTCAAGCAGCGCAGCCAACTGGGCTTTGGCTTGGCGGTGAGCTGGGTCTTTGCCACGTCGGAACAACGTGTCAGCGACGACCGCTGAGCCGATGGCCACCACGCACCCCTTCTGGTGGCCTTTGGCCTGGCTGGCGCTGCAGGCGCAGTTGATCGTCCTGGGCTTGATGTCGCTGCTGTGGAACCTGCCCGCACTGCTGCTGTACCCCCTGTTGCCGCGCGCCACCGGCCGCCGCGTGGGCCGCGCGATGATCGCCTACGGCTACCGCAGCTTTTGGCGCCTGGCCGCGTGCAGCCGCATGATTCGCCTGGACGCGGATGCCCTGGATGCGCTGCGCGATGAGCGCGGCCTGATCGTGGTGGCCAACCACCCCAGCATGCTCGACGCGGTGATGCTGGTGTCGCGCTTGCCACGCAGCGCCTGCATCATGAAGGCCAGCTTGCTGCGCAACCCTTTCCTGGGGCCGGGGGCGCGGCTGGCGCGCTACATCCACAACGACTCCACCTACGGCATGGCGCAGTGCGCGGTGCGTGACCTGCAAGACGGTGGGCAACTGGTGCTGTTCCCCGAAGGGACCCGCACCACACAAAACCCGCACAACCCTTTGCAGGCCACCTTTGCCATCATCGCCAAGCGGGCCAAGGTGCCGGTTCAGGTGGTTTTCATTGACACCGTTTCGCCGTATCTGGGCAAAGGTTGGCCCTTGTGGCGCTTGCCTCCGCTGCCCATCCGGTTCAGCGTGCGCCTGGGGCCGCGCTTTGCGCCTCCACAAGACCACCGGGCGCTGATGGCCGACGTAGAGGCCAGCTTCGCGCAGGGGCTGCATCTCGACGCTGAGCGGCCCTGACTGATGAGGGCGACCAGAACTACCTGAGCGACCTGAGCGACTGGAACGACTGGAACGACCCGAGCGACCTGAGCGACCGAACCATGTCACCCTTGTCACCTTCTCTCACCCACCTGGTGCTGATCCCCAGCTTCAACACGGGGCCCACGGTCTATGCCACGGTGCGGGCCGCGCGTGCGTTCTGGAATCCTGTTTGGGTGGTGGTGGACGGCAGCACCGACGGCACGGCCAAAGGCCTGCAGGACATGGCCGCCCACGACCCGGGCCTGCAGGTCTGCGTGTTGCCGCACAACCAGGGCAAGGGGGCGGCGGTACTAAACGGCCTGCAGCGCGCCCAGGCACAGGGTTTCACCCACGCGCTGACGATGGACTCCGACGGTCAGCACCCGCCCGAGCTGATCCCGGCCTTCATGCAGGCTTCGATCTCCCGGCCCGACACCATGGTGCTGGGGCGCCCGGTGTTTGACGCCAGCGCGCCGCTGTTGCGGGTGCGCGGGCGCAAGGTGTCCAACTGGTGGACCAACCTGGAAACCTTAAGCGCGGGCATCGCCGATTCGCTGTACGGTTTTCGGGTCTACCCGGTGGCCGACCTGGCAGCGGTGATGCAAGGCCAGCCGTGGATGCGCCGCTTCGACTTCGACACCGAGGCGGTGGTGCGTTTGGCTTGGCGCGGCGTCAAGCCGATCAACCTGGACGCACCTGTGAAGTACCTGACGACTGAAGAGGGCGGTGTTTCGCACTTCCAGTACGGCCGCGACAACCTGCTCTTGAGCTGGATGCACACCCGGCTGATGGTGGAGTTTGTGCTGCGCCTGCCGATGCTCTGGTGGCGCCGGCTGCGGCGGCTGCCGCCGTTTCAGCGCTGAAGACTCCACGCTGCATGTCCTGGTGCGCAGACCGGGTCAGGACGGTGCAGGCAAGCCACCCGCGCCGGGCGCAAACAGCAGCGCCGCGCCGCCCCGAACAGCACCCCCGGCGGCCTCGATGGCTGCGCGCAGGTCGCTGCCATCCATCTGCGGCTGCAGCTCGGCGGCGCGGTCCAGTATCTCGGTGGCCAGTTGACGCATGCGTAAGCTCGACTCGCGCAGGCGCAACTTGAACTCGTCGGCGCCGACCTTGTCGAGCAGGCTGCGGTTGAGCTCGACAAACCAAGGCAGCGAGGCCTGGTCCAAAAAAGCCGGTGGGTTGTGCTTGGTGCTGTGCGCCGACATTTGCCGAACAAAGGTCTGCACGGCCAGGTTCAGGGGATGAATGAGGCCCAGTTCATCGCGCATCTGGCCCAGCGCCACCAGGTCGGTCAGGCCGCCGTGGAAGAACATCTTGGCCAGCACGCCCCAGTAGTAGGCGTAGTCCCAGAAGATCTTGATGGGCAGCACCTCGGGGTCGCCCAGCAGGCCGTATTGCCCCTGGTAGAGCGCCAGCGTGTTGTCGTACATCGAGCGAAAGACCTGCTCGTAGATGCTGACATGGGCGCCGATGGGCTGGCCGGCCAGGTCGCGGGCCACCAGGTCGGTGATGTAGGTGTTGCCGATGGCGATAAAGTCGCTGCCCGGCGAGTACAGCGGGTCGAGAAAGCGCCCGGCATCACCGGTCAGCGCCCAGCGCTGGGCTGAAAACACCTGCGCGCAGTCGTAGGAAAAGTGCTTCAGGAAGTGAAAGTCCTGCAGCTTGTCGCGCTGTGGGTCAACTTCGGCAAACAGGCGCGGCTGGTGCACCTGCAACCAGTCCATGGCGCGCTCGAAGGTGTTCATCTGCTGCAGCGGGTGCCAGCGTGGGTCGGCCACGATGCCCACCGAGTGCGAGCCCGAAGACAGCGGAATCAACCACACCCAGTAGCCTTCGCCGACCAGGTGGTTGGTGGACAACCAGCGTGACGGTGTGCTGCAGCGCCCGCGCCAGGCGGGGTCGCTGGTCCAGCTGTCGGGGGCCAGGTGCGCGCCCAGGCGGAACCACACCGCATGCGGGCCGTGGGCGTTGTCCAGCGCCAGGCCCAGCTTGCGCTTGATCAGGCTGGCGCGGCCACAGGCATCAATGACCCAGCGCGCCCGAGCGCTTTGCATGGGCTGGCCGGCCTGCTGCCAGCCCACGGTGTGCAGGCCCTGTGCGGGCGGTCCAGCGGCAGGGTCAGATGCAAGATCAGCCAGCGGGTCAGACCGCGGGGCTGCTACTTCATCGTCGGCCAGTTGCAAGTGGCGGATGACCGCGTCATCCACAAACTGGATGCCCCGTGCTTGCACTTCCTGGCCCAGGAAGTTCTCAAAGACACCGCGGTCGATCTGCCAGCTGCCCACGGGCATGGCCCGGCTGGGCCCCAGTTCGGTGACGGTGGTGATGTTGGCCTGGCCGTCACTGAAGAAGAACCGAAAGCCGAACTTGCGCAGTTGGCTGCTCACAAAGTGGGCCTGCAGGCCCAGCACCTGGGTGAAGTAGTGGGCGCCGATCTCCACCGTGGACTCGCCGACTTTGTGTGCGGCCAGCGGCACGGGATGCTGGCGGCGTTCCAGCACCAGCACCTTGAGGTCGGGCAGGCGTTGGCGTAGTTGCAGGGCCAATGTCAGGCCGGCCAGGCCACCGCCCATGATGATGACGTCGTGCAGCGGGCTTTCCAGCGGCAGCGTTGCGGCCACGGGACTGGACGTGGAGCTCATGGCGCCCCCGGTTTGAAGGCCACCGAATTGACTTCGGTGGTGTCGGGGCTCCAGCTGGACAGGCCCCAACGTTGCAACAAGCCAAAGTCGACTCGCGACCACCAGGGTATGGTCTGACGCAGATCGTCATGGGCCAGCTCGAAGCCGGCTGCGCGGATCAGGTCCAGGTACTGCTGCGCCGTTTTCTGAACCATGTCGGGGTGACGAAAGAGCAGCCTTACCCAGAACGAATGGATGAACGAACGGCAAGACTCGCCGCTCAGCAAGACCCCACCCGGGCGCAACACACGCAGCAGTTCCTTCAGCACGGCCTCTTGCGCCTTGACGTGGTGCAGCAGCTGGTGGCAATAGACCACGTCGACACTGCCGTCGGGCAAGGGCAGCCGTTCTGCGCTGGCGTGCAGCAGTTTCAGCTCAACACCGGGCAGGGTCTGGGTGTCCGCTGCGATCTTGAGTGCCGACAGGTCGATGTCGGTGCCGATGATCTGACGCGGTTGCAACCAGCGCGCCAGCAGCGGAAACGACAGACCGATGCCGCAGCCGGCGTCGAGCACCACGGCCTGTTGCGGCACGCGTCTACCCAGCAAGGCGGAGAAGTCGGCCATGGCCACTTCCAGCACGTACTTGATCCAGATGTCGGTGCTGACAAACCACTTGCCAAAGCGGGTCTCACGCACCCAGTCTCGGGTGTCGATGAGATCGGGGTTGCTGGTGAGCTTGTGCATCGTGATTTGGAAAGTGAGCCTGGCTGGCGGGCTGGGAGCAGGCGGCAAAGTCGAATTGGGCAGCTTCAGTGCAGGCCGAACATGGAGCCCGTCAGTACAGGCCGCCATTGATGGAAATCACCTGGCCCGTGATGTAGGCGGCGTCCGGGCTTGCCAAAAATCCAGCCAATGCGGCCACCTCTTGCGGCGTGCCGGCACGTTGCACCGGCACCATGCGCTTGATGGTTTCGCTGTCGAAGGCCTGGCCCGCGGCGGTGGCCATGGGCGACTCGATGATGCCCGGCGCAATGGCGTTGACGGTGACCCCGCGGCTGGCCACTTCCAGGGCCAGGGCCTTGGTGGCGCTGTTGAGCGCGCCCTTGGCTGCCGCATAGTTGACCTGGCCGCGGTTGCCGGCCAGCGCCGTGACCGACGACACATTGATGATGCGGCCCCAGCGGGTGCGCAGCATCGGCAGCAGCAGCGGCTGGGTGACGCGGAAAAAGCCGTGCAGCGACACATCGATCACGCGGTACCACTGCTCGGGCTTCATGCCCGGGAAGACCGCGTCGTCGTGGATGCCGGCGTTGTTGACGATGATCTGCACCGGTCCGTCGCCCAGCATCTGCGCCACGGCTGCGGCGGTGGCGGCGTCGTCGCTCAGGTTGAACACCAGCGCTTGTGCCTGACCGCCCGTGGCGTGAATCTCTTCAGCCAGCGCCTGCACCGCGTCAGGCCGGCTGTTGCCGTGCAACAGCAGCGTGGCGCCTTGCGCCGCAAGTTGCCGGGCAATCGCCGCGCCCAGCGCGCCACTGGCACCGGTGACGAGCGCGCGCTTGCCTTGCAGGTTGGGGTTGTTCATGGCGTGCTCAGGCGTGCTCAGGCGTGCTCAAGGGTGGTCAGGGGTGATCAAGGGGTGCTGATGTTGAGTTCACTTCGTGCAGAAGTGGGGCGGATGGTGGTGTGACCTCACGCGGCTGAGCTGGACTTGGGCCGGGCGCCCAGGACCACGGTGGCGCGCCCTTCGACCAGCGTCCGACCTTGCTCGTCCTGCAACTGGAACTGGTAGAGCGCCTGCGTGGCGTCCCCCGCCAGGCGCGTGGCCAGCACGCGCAGTGCGCCTTCAACTTGGTCCAGCCGCGGCACATGGCAGGTGACGCTGCGCACGCTGGCCAGAAAACCAGGTGTGGGTTCGGCCTGCGCAGGCGCCGACAAATGGCCGTGCAAGGCCATCGCCTGGGCGGCGTATTCAATGGCGTTGACGGCCAGCAACTGGCCCTGGGTGCGCAGCGGGTTGTTGGGGTCGCGGTGGCTGATGGCGCTGCATTCGATGCGCTCGCTGGACCAGGCCTGCAGGCTGTCGAGCAGGCACATGCGGCCGCTGTGCGGCACGCGTGCCTGAATGCCGGCATGGTCCAGCAGCGCTGCGGCCACGCGCGGGCCCGTCATGTCAGTTGCACCCGCAGCGCAGGCTGGCCAGCCCCATCGATCACCACCGAGCTGGCGTCGGGCCGGGCCAGCGCCTGCAACAAGGGCAGGGCGCGCGCCGCCGGGATGGCCTGGCGCAGGGCCTCCAGGCCGGCGTGGCTGCAAATGCTGGGTAAGTCGGTGGGCAAGGCGCTGGGCAAGGCGTCGCTCGCCACACTCAACAGCAACCGGCGGCCCATGCCCGGCGGGCCGATCAGCAAGGCGGTGGCAAACACATCGGGCACCGGCCGCAGTGTGTGCATGGGCTCGGGGTAGGGCTGGTCGCAGGCCACCAACAGCACCGGCTGGCCGGTGGTGTGGCACTGCACGACGGCTTCCAGCAGGCCGGCCGCAAAACTGGCGTCCAGCGCGGCCAGGCTGGTGCTTGGGGCGCGCGACTGCGCGGCAATGTGCCAGTAGCCGGCCGGTGCGTTGTGCACGGAATTGGTGAAGCGGGTGGGTGAGACGGTTCGCTGCGTCGCCGCCAGCGCTTCGCACATCTGGTGGCAGTTGTGGGTGTCGCCGGTGGAACTGGTGAAGACCGTGGCCAGCGCTGCGGCCTCCAGGCTCGATTCCAGGCCCGACTCCAGCCCCGACTCCGGGCCCGACTCCGGGCCCCCCTCCAGGCCGGTTGGCGTTGCCGCCTGCGCCACCGCTTGGTCGGCCACCACGATGCTGGCCTTGACCCCCACCCCGGCCCGGCGGCGCTCGGTGGCGGGCAAGCGAGCCGGTGCCGGTACCGCGGTGGCTGCGCTGTGCCACAGCGTGGGGTCGCGCAACAAGGCCTGGCCCGTGGCCCAGTCGCTCAGGCCCGGCCCCAGCAGACCCACGCCCAGGATGCTGAACTCGATCGTCATGCCGCCGCTCCCAGCACCAGGCTGGCGTTGCTGCCACCAAAGCCAAAAGAGTTGCTGGCCACCACCTTCAGCCTTTGCTGGCGAGCCTGCAAGAGGTAGTGCGACCGCAGCTGCGGATCCAGGTCCTGCACGTTCAGGCCGGCCGGCATGAAACCGTGTTGCAGCGCTAGGATCGCCAGCGCCGCTTCAACCCCGCCCGCAGCGCCCAGCGTGTGGCCGGTGTAGCCCTTGGTGCTGCTGCAAGGCAGTTGGGTGCCGTAGACGGTGGCCACGGCCTTGTCTTCGGCGGCGTCGTTGCCTGGGGTGCCGGTGCCGTGCAGGTTGAGGTAGTCCACCGCCTGGGGCGGCAGGCCGGCCTGTGCCAGTGCCGCCCGCATCGCCAGTGCGGCGCCCGCGCCTTCGGGGTGCGGGCTGCTCATGTGGTGGCCGTCGCTGCTTTCGCCGGCGCCCAGCAGCCAGGCCGCGGGCTTCAAGCTGTCGCGTTCGAGCAGCGCAAAGGCAGCCGCTTCGCCCAAGGACAGGCCCGCACGCTGGGCGTCCCAAGGTCGGCAGATGTCGCTCGACACCAGCTCCAGGCATTGAAAGCCGTACAGCGTGGTCATGCACAGGCTGTCGACGCCGCCCACCACCGCAGCGTCCACCAGGCCCGCTTCGATCATGCGCTGCGCGGTGGCAAAAACCTTGGCGCTGGAAGAGCAGGCGGTGGAGACCACATGCGCCGGGCCGCCCAGGCCCAGCGCCGCCCGCACATAGCCGGCCACGGAATAGGTGTTGTGGGTGGTGGCGTAAACCAGGCTGACGGGCAGCGCGCCGGTGCTGGCATTTCGGTGGCGGTAGGCGACTTCGGTTTGCAGGATGCCCGACGTGCTGGTGCCCAGGAACACGCCCACCCGCGCGGCACCCCAGCGTTCACGCGCTTGCACCACCCGCTGTGCAAAGCCGTCGGCCTGCAGGGCCAGCTCGGCCAGGCGGTTGTTGCGGCAGTCGTGGTGGGCCAGGTCGGCGGGCAGTTGCACCTGGTCCACCCCTTCCACCACACCCAGCCAGGTGCCCAGCGCTGCGGTTTCAAAGTCCTGCCGCTTCAGGCCCGTGCGGCCCGCTTGCAAGGCAGCCAGGTTGGGCGCGCGGCCCTGCCCCAGGGCCGTGACCAGCGTGAAGTCGCTGATGGCCAAGGGCTTCATCACGCTGCCACTTTCAAATCGGCCACCAAATCGGCCACCAGCAGCACGTTGGCAAAGGGTGTGCCCTGGCTTTGATGGATGGCCTGGACGGAAAACCCCAGGTCTTGCAGCGCCTGGACCCAGGCCCGCAGCGGGCGCCCCCAGGTTGGCGGCACGCGGTGCCCACGCGCCCAGGTGACGATGCGGTCCATCCACTGGCTGGCACCGAAGCCGCGTGTTTGATCTGCGTCACCCACCCGCAGCAGCAGCCGGCCCGGGCGTGGTGCCCCGGCAGCCAGCGCGCTGCGCACCCGCAGCAGCAACTGGTCTTGCGCGGCGTGGTCGACATAGTGCAAGACGTCCAGGATCACCACCAGGTCGCAGGCCGGCAGATCAGCCTGGCGCATGTCCCGGCAGACGAAGCGTGGCCTCAGTGCCAGCCCCTGCAGCGCGGCCTGCGCGCGGGCCACGTCCTTGGGCATCAGCTCCACACCCAGGTAACTTGAAGCGTTTGCTCGGGCGGGCCAATCGGGCGGCCACTGACCGGCGGCCTGATGGTCGGCGCAGGCCTGCAGCAGGCTGGCCAGCAGCCCTTGCCCACACCCGATGTCCACCACCCGGCTGCCGGCGCGGATCTCACCGCGCGCCAGCATGCCTTGAAAGACCGGGTCGTGCCACAACTTGCCGCGCGCCCAAAACCACGACCAGCGGCTGACCGAGCGGTAGGGCGCGCAGGCGGCCACGTGAAGTGCAGCCCAGATGCGGGCAGGCGCTGCGACAGCCGGTTTGTCGACGACGATCATGTGGACAGGTGGCGATGCGGCAGGGCCTCGCTCAAGGTCACCGGTTGCAGCCCCAAGGCTTGGCAGTGCGCCAGCAACGGTGGCAGTACATCCAGCAACACGGGTCTGCCTGCGGCCGTGCGTTGGGCGTGGCCGTCGTGCAGCAGCAATATGGCACCGGCGGACAAGCCCTGGCTCAAGCGCTGCTGCACCTTTTGGGGGTCACGCTGGCGGGTGTCGTAGCCCCTGCGGCTCCAGCTCACCAGGTGCAGACCGGCACGGTGCAGCACCGGGTCGAGCAAGGGGTTGCGCAGACCCGCTGGGGCGCGAAAGCAGTGCGGCAGGACGCCGGTGATGTCGGCCAGCACGGCTTGGGCCTGCGCCACTTCGCGTGTCAGGCCTTGCCGGCCCAACAGCGCAAAGTGGTGGCGGTGGCTCAGGCTGTGGTTTTGTACGCTGTGACCGGCAGCCACCATGCGGCGCACCAGGGCGGGGTGGGCGCGGGCGCGTTCGGCGATGCAAAAGAAGGTCACCTTGGCGCCGAGCGCGTCCAGCAGGTCCAGCACCGCCGGCGTGACCGCGGGGTCGGGCCCGTCGTCCAACGTGATGGCCACCTGGCCGCGCTCGGCTGCGGCCGCCGGCAAGCGCACGACGTTGGGCCCCAGCCACTGGCCACGTGGCCACAGCCCGGCGAAGGACAGCACACCGTGGTTGAGCGCCACCGCAGCCAAGGCCCAAGGCCACGCGCCTGGCACCAGCAGCGCGGTGCCAGCAGCGGCGGCGTGCAGCCCCACGCTGCCGCGCACCAGTGCGGGCCAGGGCCAGGGGCGGCGGAGCGGCAGGCTGCCGGTGCCAGCCGGAACCGCGCTGCCCGGCTCGGGGCCTGTCAGGGGTGGGTTGGGCAAGGCAGCAGCGGTTTTGGCAGGGGGCATGGAGACGGGCCGCGCTTCAAAAAGGGATATCAGAAACGACCGAGTGATTTTCTCACGTTGACGCGGCCGGGCTGGCCACCCGGCGCGGTACCAACGCAGCCGACAGCACCAATGCCAGCAAGGCGCCCACGGCCACCACGCGGCCCACGGCCGACAGCGCAGGAATGCCGGAAAAGGCAATCAGGCCAAACGACAGCACGGTGGTCAGATTGGCCAACAACAGCGATGCCAAGGTGTCGGGGTCGATCTGACCTTGGCGCTGCAGCATGTCGAAAAAAAGCGCGTAGTTGGAGCCCACTGCCACCACCAGCAGCAGGCCCACCAGGTGCAGGATGCCCAGTTGCACGCCCAGCGCGGCCAGCAGTCCCATGGTCAGCAAGACCGACAGCAGCAGCGGCTGGCAGATGGCCAGCACCCGCTTGACGGAGCGCAGCGAGAAGGCGATCAAGCCCACCACGCCCAGGGCGCCCAACAGGGCCTGGTTCTGCGCCTCGCGCAGGTAGCGTTGGTACAGGCGCTTCAGTTCGGCGCCAATTTCCAGGACCTGGGCACCCGGGATGGTCTGCACCGTCTGGCGCACCGCGGTGATGTCGAGCTTGTCGCTGGCTGACTGCACGGGCTGCAGGGGCAGCAGGGCCGACCAACTGCCGTCGGCACGTTGCAGCAGCAGGGCGTCGAGCAGGGGTGACAGGCCCTGGCTGCGCAAGTCTTCCAAGGTGACTGGGGCGCGCTGCCGCGCCGCTTGCAGGTCGGCCACAAACGGCTCGAGCCGCTGCGCGGCCAGCGGTCCACCGCGGGTGGCTTCATTCAGGGCCAAACGCAGGTCGGCTTCAGCGGGCAGGCTGGCCAGCCGCTGGCTTTGCACGGCCAGGCTGGGCAGCCAGCGCGCCACGCTGTCGTAGCCGCCCAGGGCGCCCTGTTCCACCAGTGCGTCCAGACGGGCGCCGGCGGCTTCAGCGCGGGTCAGCACCGACTGCAGGTCGGCGCCTTGCACCACCACCAGCGTCTTGGCATCACCGGCGCTGAGGTCGGCGCGCAGGCTGGCGTCCAAGGCCAGCGCTTCCTTGGAGATCGGGCTCAGCGAGCTGAGCTGTGCGGTCCACAGCTCGCTGCGCTGCACCAGCAGCACCGCCGAAGCCAGGCCCAGGGCCAGCACGGGCCAGCGCAAGCGCGGCAGCCAGTCCACCGCCGCGGCGGCAAAGCGCCCCAGCTGTTGGCGCAGGCCTTGCCCCTTGGCACCGTGCGGCAACAGCGGCGGCAGCACCCAGCGGGTGAACAGCGCGGCGGCGATCAGCCCGGCCACTGAAAAGACGCCCAGTTGCGCCAGACCGGGAAAGCCCGAAAAGACCAGCGCCGCAAAGCCGCAAATGCTGGTCAACAGGCCCAGCCGGATGGTCGGCCAGCCGCTGCGCAGCCAGTGGGCGGCGCCGTGTGCTCGGGCCTGGATCAGGTAGTAGATGGCGTAGTCCACCGCCTCGCCGATCAGCGTGGTGCCAAAGGCCAGCGTGATGCCGTGCACACCACCAAACACCAGGCTGACCGCCGCGATGCCAGCCACCACGCCCGTGGCCACCGGCAGCATGGCCACCAGCAAGGCCGGCAGCGACGCAAAGGCCACCAGCAACAAGGCGCTCATCAGCACCGTGCCAGCCATGGCCAGCTGGTGCACTTCGGTCTGGATTTGCGCCCGGCTCTCAACGCCGAACAGCGGCGCGCCACTGATTTTGAGCGTCAGGCTCGAAGCCTGGGTTGCGCCTGGAGCTGCGGGTGCGCCGGGTGCACCGGGTGCGCTGCCTGAAGCCGCCGGGCCGGCCAGCGCGGCAAAGGCTTGGCGCACCGCGTCGAGCGTGGCCTGTTGGGCGTCCAGGTCGGCGCCTGCGGCCTTGGCTACCGTGACCAGCAGTGCACGCTCGCCCTGGCGCGAAGCCCACACGCCTTCGACGCTGCGCGGCGCGTTGCTGGGGATCAGGCCTTCGGCAATGCGCACGGTCTCACCGGTGGGGTCGCGTTCCAGCAGGGGTTTGATGGCGCCACCGGCCGGGGTGCCCAGCAGGCTCAGTGTGTCTTCGATGCCGTCGCGCAGACCGGCCGCGGTGAAGCGCTGCGCGTTGACGGCGGGGCTCAGGTGGTAGCGGTGTTCGACCAGCCACTGGCCGACCTGGGCGAAGCCCTCGTTCTGGCCGTTTTGCACCTGCTCAAACAGACCGCTGGCGCGCAAGCGCTGGGCCAGCGCGGTGGAGGCCTGGGCGCGCTGGGTGTCGCTGCCGCCGTCGATGGCGATCAGCAGCGTGCGTGCGGGCAAACCGCTTTGCAGTTGTTCGATCAACACCCTTTGCTGCGCGTCGGGGTTGTCGGGCAGGAAGGCACTGAGGTCAGCGGTGAACGACGTGCGCAGGATCTGCGCCACACCCAGGGCCATCAGGGCCGCCCAGATGAGCAGCGCAAAGGCGGCGCGGCGGGTCACTTGGGCGCCTGCGGCGGGTCGATCGACATCACTGAACGGTCACCGCCAGCCAGCCAGAGCTCGACCACGCGCATGTCGCTGCGGGTACCGGTGATCTTGAGTTCGCGCACCTGCGTGGCCAGTCGCCGATCACGCGGTACCAGGGTCAAGGACCACTGCGCAACGCTGCCGTCAATCTGAATGCGGAAGTGCTTCTCTAGCGTGCCGGCATTGCCGGTCAGCGTGCCGCGCACCGCTTCGATCAGGGCCGTGATTTCGGGGATGGCGTCCAATGTCATCTGCCGCGTGCGGCCAGCGCGCTTGAGGACCAGGGTGTTGCCGTC
>JAYVSX010000094.1:0-23331 GCA_043774975.1 Rubrivivax sp. | reverse complement strand
GGTTTCGCCGATCCGGTGATGGACCAGGAAATCATCACCCTGACTTGGAAATCTCCCCAGACGATGCTGGATGAACTGCGCGCGATGGGCGGCAACACCGCCTCTGACCGCTGGCCCGGGCTGCGCACGCCGCGTTGGCGCGATCAGCTGCTGATGCGACTGGCGCAGACGGCGGACGCCGAAGGTCGGCTGGCGATGGACTTTGAAGTCGTTTATGGGCATGCCTTCAAGCCCCTGCCAAGGCCGCGCCTGAGCGGTCTCACCGAAGTCCCCTTGGCTGACATGCGGGCCATGGTCCGGCGAAGCCAGAAAAGCTGAGGTCTTTGCAGGTCTTCTTTGCAGACCATGGCGCGCCGGAAATGTTCAACGGCTGCGCTAGAATTCCCAGCTGTTGCCGGTGTCACGTAGACAGGGTAGCCCTTCGCGGGCGCCGTGTCGTTGGGCTTTCTGGCCGAAGCTTGTCCCCCAGCCTCATCCCACACCACCGATGTCCGTTTCCTCCGTCCCCAGCAGCTGGTCTTACTTGGCACAACTGTCTGCGGGCGTCAGGCATAAATCCCTGACACCGGTGCTGGGCGCCGATGGGGTTTCATTGCTTTGGAGCCTGCGCCGAAACTGCGCGATTTCTCCGGCTCAGCTGGGTACGGTCTACGCCGCTCTGTGTGCGGTGTGTCTGGTGATTGGCACTTATTTTTTCTGGCACGGCACTGCTGTCGTGGCCGCTTTTGCGGTGTTGGAGTTGCTGGCGGTCGGGGCCGCCATGCTGGTCTTCGCCCGCCATGCCACCGACGGAGAAAATCTGGTCCTGACGGCACGGTCGCTGCTGGTGGAGCAGCGCGTTGGACCGCACACCGAACGATTTGTACTTTCGACCGATTGGTTGAAAGTGGAGCCGGCCGCAGGGCAAGGCTCCTTGGTTCAAATCAGCGACCGCAAGCTGACCTTGCGCATTGGTCGCCACCTGCGCCCCGAGCTGAGGGGCGCATTCGCGCATGAACTCCGGCAGGCGATCCGCCAGCCGGGCACCGGCCTCGGGCCCGAGATGGATCAGAACTGAAGCAATGACGATGAAGATCAAGACGACCATGTGGCATCTGTTGTCCCGACTCGGCATGGGCCTGGGCCTGCTGCTCGGCTCAAGCGTTGCTTTGGCGGTCAATGACCTGCCCGGCGGCCCCAAAGTCAACCAGCTCGACCTGCATGCGCCGGTCACCAAGATTGGTGTTCAGCAGGTCTTCCTGCACGACTTCATGCTGATCGTTTGCTTGGTGATTTTTGTCGCCGTTTTTGGCGTGATGTTCTATTCGATCCTCAAGCACCGGAAGTCGGTGGGCCACAAGGCTGCCAATTTCCACGAGAGCGTGACGGTTGAGATCGTGTGGACGGTAGTGCCTTTGTTGATCGTCATTGCCATGGGCGCCATGGCCACGCGCACGGTGGTGGCCATGAAGGACACCAGCAATGCCGACTTGACCATCAAGGCCACGGGTCACCAGTGGAAGTGGGGCTACGACTACATCAAGGGCGAAGGCGAAGGCATCAACTTCTACCAGACCCTGGACGCCTCGCACCGGGCCATGTCCGACAGCGGCAAGCCGTCGGGTGACAACTACCTGTTGAAGGTGGACTACCCGCTGGTTGTTCCGGTGGACAAGAAGGTCCGCATCATCACCACTGCCAACGACGTGATCCACGCCTGGATGGTGCCCAGCCTGGGCGTCAAGCAGGACGCGATTCCCGGTTTTGTGCGCGACACCTGGTTTCGTGCCGAAAAGACCGGTGATTTTTACGGCCAGTGTGCTGAGTTGTGCGGTAAAGAACACGCCTACATGCCGATCCACGTCAAGGTGGTGAGTCAGTCCGACTACGCCAAGTGGGTGGACGGCAAGAAAAAGGAATTGGCAGCCTTGGCTGACGACCCCAGCAAAGAATGGAAGCTGGAAGAGTTGGTTGCCCGTGGTGAGAAGGTCTACAACGCCAACTGCGCGGCCTGCCACAAGGCGGATGGCAAGGGTGCCGGCCCGATCAAGGCGCTGGATGGCAGTGCGCTCGTGCTGGGCGACCCCAAGGCCCAGATCGGCATTTTGCTCAACGGTGCAGCCAATGGCGCCATGCCCGCCTGGAAGCAGCTGTCAGACACCGAGATCGCCGCGGTCATCAGCTACACCAAAAATTCCTGGAGTAACAAGACGGGCAAGCTGGTTCAGCCTGCCGAAATCGTTGCTGCCCGCAAGTAATCAACGCCGTCGAAGCAAGGAAGTCTCATGAGCGCAGTTCTGGATCCGCACGGCCACGACCATTCGACCGGCCATGACCATTCGCACGATCACGACCATGGTCACCCACACGGCTGGCGTCGTTGGCTGTTTGCCACCAACCACAAGGACATCGGTACGATGTACCTGTTGTTCAGCTTTGCGATGTTGATGGTCGGCGGCGTGCTTGCCTTGGGCATTCGCGCAGAGCTGTTCCAGCCCGGGTTGCAGTTTGTCAACCCGGGGCTGTTCAACCAGCTCACCACCATGCACGGTTTGATCATGGTGTTCGGCGCCATCATGCCGGCCTTCGTGGGCTTTGCGAACTGGATGATTCCGCTGCAGATCGGTGCAGCCGACATGGCCTTCGCGCGCATGAACAACCTCAGCTTCTGGCTGTTGATCCCCGCCGCCACCATGCTGGTGGGTTCGTTCTTCATGCCGGGTGGCGCGCCAGCCGCTGGCTGGACGCTGTACGCGCCGCTGACGCTGCAGATGGGCCCCAGCATGGACGCCGGCATCTTTGCCATGCACATCATGGGCGCCAGCTCCATCATGGGCAGCATCAACATCATCGTCACCATCCTGAACATGCGCGCCCCTGGCATGACGCTGATGAAGATGCCGCTGTTCTGCTGGACCTGGCTGATCACGGCCTACCTGCTGATCGCCGTGATGCCGGTGCTGGCGGGTGCGATCACCATGACCTTGACCGACCGCCACTTCGGCACCAGCTTCTTCAACCCGGCCGGCGGTGGTGACCCGGTGATGTACCAGCACATCTTCTGGTTCTTCGGGCACCCCGAGGTCTACGTCATGATCTTGCCGGCGTTTGGCATCGTCAGCGCCATCATTCCGACGTTTGCGCGCAAGAAGCTGTTTGGCTACACGTCGATGGTTTACGCCACGTCGTCGATCGCCATCCTGTCGTTCATCGTCTGGGCGCACCACATGTACACCACCGGCATGCCGGTGACGGGCCAGCTGTTCTTCATGTACGCCACCATGTTGATCGCCGTGCCCACGGGCGTGAAGATCTTCAACTGGATTGCCACCATGTGGCGAGGTTCGATGACCTTCGAGACCCCCATGCTGTGGTCGGTGGGTTTTCTGTTTGTGTTCACCATGGGCGGTTTCACGGGCCTGATCTTGGCCATGGCCCCAATTGACATCCAGTTGCAGGACACCTACTACGTGGTCGCGCACTTCCACTATGTGTTGGTGGCCGGCTCGCTGTACGCGCTGTTTGCCGGCGTCTACTTCTGGGGCCCGAAATGGACCGGCGTGATGTACTCCGAGACGCGCGGCAAGATCCACTTCTGGGGCTCGTTGATCTTCTTTAACATCACCTTCTTCCCGATGCACTTCCTGGGCTTGGCTGGCATGCCGCGTCGCTACGCCGACTACCCCATGCAGTTTGCCGACTTCAACATGATTGCGTCGATTGGTGCCTTTGGCTTTGGCCTGATGCAGGTCTACTTTTTCCTCTTCGTGGTGGTTCCCATGATGCGTGGCAAGGGTGAGCCTGCGCCGCAAAATCCTTGGGAAGGCGCCGAAGGCCTGGAATGGGAAGTACCGTCGCCTGCTCCGTGGCACACCTTTGAGACCCCGCCCAAGCTCAATGCGGCAGCCACCCGCGTGATCGGCTGATCCCGGGTCTTCCACTCCACGTGCGCACCATGACTTCAAAAGAACAGCAACGCAAAGCCAATCTGCGCCTGGCGCTCATCCTGGGCTCCGTGGCGCTGCTCTTTCTGATGGGGTTCGTGGCCAAGATTGCCATCTTGGGGCCTAAATAAGCCTTCCCGCGATGAACAAGCCGTCCAGCTTCATCTTGGCCGACAACCACCGCATGCTGGGCAAGCTGGTGGTGGTGGTGGCCATGATGTTCGGCTTTGGTTATGCGCTGGTGCCCATGTACCGGGCCATCTGCGACGCGCTGGGCATCAACGTTTTGTCGCTGAGCGAGCAGAAAATCGCCAATGGCAGTTGGACAGGCAAGAAGTCCCACACCAACACCCAGGTCGACATGTCCCGCACCATCACGGTGGAGTTTGACGCCAACGCCCGGGGGCCCTGGGACTTCAAGCCGGCACAACGTTCATTGCAGGTACACCCCGGTGAAATGACCACCGTGATGTACGAGTTCAAGAATATCCAGAACCGCACCATGGCCGCGCAAGCCATCCCCAGCTACGCGCCCCGTCAGGCCAGCTCGCACTTCAACAAGCTGGAGTGTTTCTGCTTCAACCAGTACACCCTGGCCGCCGGTGAGTCGCGCCAGTGGCCGGTGGTTTTTGTCATCGACCCCAAGTTGCCCAAGGACGTGACCACCATCACCTTGTCGTACACGTTTTTTGAGGTCGGTGGCAAAGTGCCGTCCGCACCCAAAGGGTCGGTCGGTGTGGCGGGCGCGGCGGCCGTGGCCAAGGCAGCAGGCGCATGACGCCACTGCGTGACGCCGTTCAACGGCCCCTTTCACCGCTGCAAACCATGCGCGCTGTGGCCTGGTCTTTTCTGGGTATTCGCCGTGCTTCGGACTACGCTCAGGATGTGCAAAAACTCAACCCCGTGCACGTGGTCATTGGGGGCGTCGTTGGCGCGGTGCTGTTTGTTGGTGCCATCGTGATCTTGGTGCGCTGGGTCGTGACCAGCGGCGTGGCCGTCTGAGCGGCCAAAGCCGCTTCAAGTTTTCAAGGGTTTGAGGAGATCGATCGACATGTCAGCCACCACGTCAGCGGGTCAAACCCCGTATTACTACATTCCCGCGCCGTCGCGCCATCCGGTCCTGGCGGCCTTTGGGTTGTTCCTGGTCATCCTGGGCGCAGGGCAGTGGATCAACGGAGCCGGTTGGGGTGCCTACGCCTTGCTGGCTGGCATGGCCATCTGGTTGACGGTGCTGTTCCAGTGGTTCAGCCAGGCCATCGGTGAGAGTGAAGGCGGCCTTTATTCAGACCGCGTCGATGTCTCGTTTCGCTGGAGCATGAGTTGGTTCATCTTCAGCGAGGTGATGTTCTTCGCAGCCTTCTTTGGTGCGCTTTATTGGGCCCGTGTTCACTCGGTGCCGACGCTGGGCAACCTGGATCACCAACTGCTGTGGCCCGACTTCAAAGCCATCTGGCCCAGCGCAGGTGGGGGCGTCACCGCGTCGCCGGCCGGTATCGTCGAGCCCTTTGCGACCATGGGCCCGTTCTGGCTGCCCACCATCAACACCGCCCTGCTGCTGACTTCCGGCATCACGCTGACCATTGCGCACCACGCGCTGATCGCTGGCCAGCGCGGCAAGACGATCCTCTGGATGTGGATCACGGTGGCGCTGGGTGCAGCTTTTGTCTGCGTCCAGGCTTACGAATACATCCACGCCTACCGCGACCTGAACCTCAAGCTTAGCAGCGGGATCTTTGGCTCCACCTTCTTCTTGCTGACCGGCTTCCATGGCTTCCACGTCTTTGTGGGCATGTTGATGCTGACCTTCATCACCCTTCGCCTGATGAAAGGGCACTTCACGCCCGAGCGCCACTTTGGCTTTGAAGGTGCAGCCTGGTACTGGCACTTTGTGGACGTGGTTTGGCTGGGTCTGTATTTCCTGGTCTACTGGCTGTAACGCAGCACGCGCAACCAGCAACGCCGCCTTGGGCGGCGTTTGTACTTCTGAAGCGTCGTGGCCTTGAGCTTCAGTGGCCCACCGGCAAGCCGGTGGGCACCACCCAACCCATGTACCAGCTGAGCAAGATGAACAGGAACAGCGCGACCGACAGTGCCACTCGCACCGCCAGGGCCCGCACCATGCTCTTGCCCCCCTTGTCCTGCTGGCCCTTGCGCAGCATGAACACGCCGGCGCTGGCCAGGGCCACCAAGACCGCAACAAGCATCAAGACAATGGTGGTTTTCATGGTTGTGGATTATCGGCCGGTGCTGCTGTGAAGCACCGGCGTGTGGTCACTCTGCTGCTGGCCTTGGCCGTGGCTGCCTTGACGGCCAGACTGGGCTGGTGGCAGCTGGACAGGGCAGCACAAAAGCAGCGCCAGCAGCAGGCCTTGGACACCCGTGCCGCGTTGCCGCCCTTGCCGCAGGCTGAATTGGCGCGTTTGCCAGATGCCGTGGCAGCCCAGGCCCACCGGCTCACAAGCCTGCATGGGCAGTGGCTCAACCAGTTTTCTGTTTACCTGGAAAACCGCCCGATGGCCGGTCGCACGGGCTTTTACCTGGTGACGCCACTGGCGCTGGACGACGGGACGGCGGTGCTGGTCCAGCGCGGCTGGGTGCCGCGGGACCTGATGGACCGCAGCCGAGTTCCCGCACCACCCAGTCCGGCCTCACCGGAACCGGTCTACGGCAGATTGGCCCCCGCCTTGGCGCGGTTGTATGAGTTCGACAGCGCCGCGGCGGGGCTCATCCGGCAGAATCTGGATGTGGTGTCTTATGCCCGCGAATCCGGTCTGAATCTGAGGCCTTGGGTCTTGGTTCAGCTGGACGTCGCAACGGCCGGAGGTCCCGCCGGTACGTCGGCAGACGGTCTGTTGCGCCAGTGGCCCGCGTCCGACACCGGGCTGCAAAAGCACCATGGTTACGCTTTTCAATGGTTCTCTTTGAGCGCCCTGACGCTGATTCTCTATGTCTGGTTCCAAGTCATCCGCCCAAGGCGACGTGTCGTCACTTGAACCCTTGGGCTTGAGCGTGCACGGCATGCAGCCGCCCGACCTGAGCGACCCTGGCCAGGCGGTACAGCGCCAAACCACGCGTGGACGGCTCAAGATGCTGCTGGTTCTGGTGGTGTGTGCGGCGCCCGTGGTGGCCTCGTACCTGACCTACTACGTGATCAAACCGCAGGGGCGCACCAACTACGGCGTGCTGATCCTGCCCACCCGCGCCTTGCCCGATTTGCCGCTGCGCCAGCTGGGCGGCGGAGAATTCAAGGCGGCTTCGTTGCGCGGCCAATGGCTGTTGGTGGCGGTGGGTCCTTCGTCATGCGACGCCGTTTGCGAAAAGCGCTTGTTGATGCAACGCCAGCTGCGCGAGATGCTGGGTCGCGACCGTGATCGCCTGGACAAAATCTGGCTGGTCACCGACGCCGCCACGCCCAGTGACGCCCTGCTGGCCGCAACCCAACGCAGCGCCGTGCCGGTCACCACACTCCACGTTTCACGCGAGGCCCTCGGACAGTGGCTGACACCCGAAACAGGCCATCAACTGGAAGACCACCTTTATTTGGTCGACCCGATGGGCGAGTGGATGATGCGCATGCCCGCCAATGCCGATCCTTCGCGGGTCAAGCGTGACCTGGAGCGTGTGATGCGCGGTTCGGCCAGCTGGGACAAGGCCGGCCGCTGAAGCGACGCCTCGACAGCAGATGAACCACAGCGACGCTTTGGCATTGATCGACCTCGCGCCGGTGGCCAAGCTTGCGCTCTTGGCGCTGGCCTTGGCGGCCTTGCCATTGAGCTGGCTGTGGCTGCGCCAGCGCGCCCAGGGCCTGCCTGTGCGCCTGGCAGCCCTGACCGCGCTGACCCTGTTCCTGACCTTTGACCTGATCGTCTTCGGTGCATTCACGCGGTTGAGCGATTCCGGGCTGGGCTGCCCGGATTGGCCCGGCTGCTACGGGCAGGCCACCCCTCTGGGCGCCCGCGCTGACATCGAGGCTGCGCAATCCGCGGCGCCGGGCGGCCCGGTCACCTGGTCCAAGGCGTGGATAGAAATGATTCATCGCTACTTGGCCATGACGGTGGGCGTGCTCATTCTGGTCATGGCCGTGGCCAGCTGGCTGGCCAGGCGCCGCCTGCCGTTTTCACCCTGGTTGCCGACGCTGACGTTGCTGTGGGTGCTGGTGCAGGGCTTGTTCGGCAAGTACACCGTCACGCTGAAGCTTTATCCAGCGGTGGTGACGCTGCACCTGCTGGGGGGCTTGTTCCTGTTGGCGTTGTTGGCGCTGCAACACGTGGCCTTTCGACCGCAACCCGTCAAGCTGACCCCAAGGTCGCAATGGCTGGTGGCGGGCGCGTTGCTGCTCTTGGTGCTGCAAGTGACCTTGGGTGGCTGGGTCAGTACCAACTACGCGGTGTTGGCCTGCACCGGCTTTCCCATGTGCAACGGCCAGTGGTGGCCCGAGATGGACTGGGCCGGTGGTTTCACGGTGCTGCGTGGGCTGGGTGAGTCGGGCCCTCACGGTGCCAAGACCTTGAGCACGCTGGTGGCCATCCACATGGCCCACCGGCTGGGCGCCGTCGTCCTCAGTGCTGTGCTGCTGGCTTTGGCCTGGGTCTTGTGGGGCCAGCGCAAAGTCGACCTGGCGACCGGCCGGTTTGGCTTGTGGATCCTGCTGCTGGTGCTGATGCAAGTGGCCAGTGGCCTGTCCAACGTGGTGTTGGGTTGGCCTTTGGTGGCGGCCCTGGGCCATTCAGCCGGCGCAGCGAGTCTGGTGTTGGTCCTGACCCTGCTGTGGGCCCGCGCCCGGCTGGCGGGCGATTCCTTGGCCTTGCCGGGGTCTGAGCGCCTGTTGCCTGCCTAGAATTGCACCCTTCCATGGTTCAGACCCTTGTCGCCCCACGATCCTTCGCCACGCTGTGGGGGCAGTTCTACGCACTGACCAAACCACGCGTGGTGCTGTTGATTGTTTTTTGCGCCCTCATCGGGATGCTGCTGGCCGAACCCGGCTGGCCTGACTGGCGATTGGCAGGACCGGCCACCATCGGCATCTGGCTGGTAGCCGCCGCCGCTGCTGCGTTTAACTGCTTGGTCGAGCAGCAGATTGACCGCCGCATGGCGCGCACGTCGTGGCGCCCAACCGCCAGCGGTGAATTGACGACGCGCCAAGCGCTGGTCTTTTCAACCCTGCTCGGCGTTGCGGGCAGCGCTGTCTTGTACTGGTGGGTCAATCCGCTGACCATGTGGCTGACCTTTGCCACTTTTGTCGGTTACGCCGTGGTCTATACGGTGGTGCTCAAGCCGCTGACGCCGCAGAACATCGTGATTGGTGGTGCGTCGGGCGCCATGCCGCCTGTGCTGGGCTGGGCTGCGATGACCGGAGAGGTGGGACACGAGGCCCTGATCCTGTGCCTCATCATCTTCTTGTGGACACCACCCCACTTCTGGGCCCTGGCCCTGTACCGGGTGGAGGACTACCGCAAGGCAGGCCTGCCGATGTTGCCCATCACGCATGGCTCTGAGTTCACCCGCCTGCAGGTGCTGCTCTACACCTTTGTGCTTTTTGCAGCCACCTTGTTGCCCTTCGTGTTTCGCATGAGCGGGCCGCTGTACCTGGGGGCGGCTGTCATCCTGGGGCTGGGTTTTGTGGCCTATGCATGGCAACTGTGGCGGCACTACAGCGACACCTTGGCCCGGCGCACCTTCCGATTTTCCATTTGGCATCTGTCCTTGCTGTTTGCGGCGCTGCTGCTCGACCACTACCTGAACCCATGGCTCTTCCCCGCCGGCACGTGATGATCCTGGGCCTGGGGGCCCTGGCGATGGCCGCTTGCGACCGAGCCGGTCAGCGTGCGGCTTTCAAGGCTGTCGACATCACCGGCGCCGACTACGCCAGTGGTTTTGATCTGACCGACGCCGACGGGCAACGCCGGCGGTTGACGGACTTTGCTGGCAAGGTCACCGTGGTGTTTTTTGGCTTCACCCACTGCCCCGACGTTTGCCCGACCACTTTGCTGGAACTGGCGGCGGTCAAGAAAGCCCTGGGGGCCGATGGCGAGCGCGTGCAAGGAATCTTCATCACGGTCGACCCGGACCGCGACACGCCAGCTTTGCTCAAGGCCTATGTCGACAATTTTGGGGCGGGTTTTGTGGCGCTGCGGGGCACCGCCGACGAGACCAAAGCCGTGGCCAAGAGCTTCAAGGTGTTTTATGCCAAGGTGCCCGGCAGCACCGAAAGCAGCTACAGCATCGACCACACCGCCGCCAGCTACATCTTTGACGCCCAAGGCAAGGTGCGCTTGTTCACGCGCTATGGCACCGGGGCCGAGGCGTTGACACACGACCTGAAACTGCTCTTGGCCAAAGCTTGATCGAGCCCCGGCGCGGTTTCAATAAAACGAAGGGCCAGCAATGCTGGCCCTTGCGCTGACAGCAGCAGGCTGCTCAGACGGTCTCAAGTGCCTTGCGCATTTTTTTCAGCGCCGCGACTTCGATCTGGCGGATGCGTTCAGCGCTGACCCCATAGTCGGCGGCCAATTCATGCAAGGTCATGCCGCCTGAAGCGTCGTCGTTGACCTTCAACCAGCGCTCTTCGACGATGCGACGGCTGCGCTCGTCCAGCACGGCCAAGGCGTTGCCGATGCCGTCGCTGGACAGCCAATCGCGGCGCATGGCTTCGATGCGCTGGGTGGGCTCTTGCGTATCGTCGGCCAGGTACGCGATGGGTGCGTAGGACTCTTCGCCGTCGTCGGTCTGCGGCTCCAACGCCACATCACCGCCGGAAAGCCGGGTTTCCATCTCGACCACTTCTTCGGGCTTGACGTTGAGCGCCTGGGCCACGTGTGCCACTTCGTCTGGCGTCAAGGTGTTGCGGAAGGTCTGTGCCTCACCATCTTCACCCATGCCCTGCTTGAGCCCCTGTTTCATGGAGCGCAGGTTGAAGAACAGCTTGCGCTGTGACTTGGTGGTGGCGACCTTGACCATGCGCCAGTTCTTCAGGATGTATTCGTGGATCTCGGCCTTGATCCAGTGCATGGCATAGCTGACCAGGCGCACACCCTGCTCGGGGTCAAAGCGCTTGACCGCCTTCATCAGGCCGACATTGCCTTCCTGGATCAGGTCGCCCTGGGGCAGCCCGTAGCCCATGTACTGGCGCGAAATGGAAACCACCAAGCGCAAATGCGACAGCACCAAGCGGCCGGCAGCTTGCAGGTCGGCTTGGTCACGCAGGGCTCGGCCCAGCGCGACCTCTTCGGTCTGGGTCAGCATGGGCATGCGATTGACCGCAGAGACGTAAGCGTCCAGGTTGCCCAGAGAAGGCACCAGGGACCAGGGGTCGCGTACGGTCAGGGCGGTGGCAGCGGTGGTGTTCATGCGGTGTGGGACTCCCGTCGAAAAAGAACAGTTCCGCAAATATTAGCACTCTCAGAGCGGGAGTGCTGATTGCATCGAAAAGCCTATCCCAAGGAAGGCAATCACATTGAGAATAAAAGCAAACAAAAAAAGTGTTTGCTCACATTCCCCAGCGTGTGTCGGCCGCTTCAAGCGCGCTATCGATCAAAGCCAGGAACGCCGCCACGTCCACCGGCTTGGTGACATAGTGCAGCGCTCCGAGGGTCAAGGCCTCTTGCATGTGGGCAATGGTGGCGTCTGCAGACACCACGATGACGGGGATTTCGGCCAGGTCGCTGTCTTTTTTCAGGTGCCGAAGCAATTCCAGACCGCTGATGTCTGGCAACTGCATGTCCAGCAACACCAGATCGGGGCGATCGGCGCGGATGGCCGCCAAGCCGTCCAAACCCAACACGGAAGTTGTCAGCTTGACTTGTGCTCGCTGTGCCAGAACGCCCCGCATGACCTCGACATTGGTCTCGTTGTCTTCGACGTAGTGAACCCAGCGCTGCTGGTAGGGTGCGGGTGAAGTGGCCGTGAAGGGGGTCGCGGGGCGTTCGGCGTAGGGGGCTCTGGGCAGGTTGAGCCGGAAACTGGTTCCACGGTGTTGTTGGCTGCTGACATCCAGCGTGCCCCCCATCAGCTCTGTCAGGCGACGGGCGATGACCAAACCGATGCCGGTGCCTTCGATGTTGGTGCGCTCACGCCCCAGGCGGTTGTAGGGTTGGAACAGCGAGGCCAGCTGCTGTTCGGACATGCCCAGGCCCGTGTCTTGCACCTCGATCTGGATCTGACCCTCGACCACCACCCGGCTGGTCACCAACACTGAACCGCCTGCTCGGTTGTACTTGATGGCGTTGGACAACAGGTTGGTCAGCACCTGCTTGAGCCGCGTGGCGTCGCCAGTGACGGTGGTGCCCTCTGCGCTCAATCGGATATCCAGATCCACGCGCTGTTGAGCGGCCGCGTTGGCGACCAAGTCGGTGCAGGCCTCAACCAGCGGCGCCAAGTCCAAAGGTAGCAACTTCAGCTGAATCGTGCCGGCTTCGATGCGCGCAAGATCGAGCGTTTCATTGATCATTTCCAACAGGTGCCAGCCGGCGCGCTGGATCTGTTGTGTCCAGTCCTTCTGGTGCGCCACCAACGCGGGCTCGCGGTCCAGCGACAGCAACTGCGCAAACCCGATCATGGCGTTGAGGGGTGTGCGCAGTTCGTGGCTCATGCGTGACAGAAACTCGCTCTTGGCCCTGTTGGCCGCTTCGGCACGCTGCAGCGCCCGTTCCGAGGCCTCGAGCCGCAGGTGCTCGGTGATGTCTTCGACCACGACCACCATGCGCACGACGCGGCCGTCGGCGTCGCGCAGCGCGTTGCCACTGGCCCGCACGGTGGACTGGGCATCAGTGCCGGCATGCAGCCGGATGGTCGCCTCCAGGTTGGAGTCAGTCTGTTTGAGCAGGCTGCGACGCATGCGCCTGATCAGGGCAGCGTCGTCCACGTGGACCAGCTCGATAATCGACTGCCCCAACAAACGGTCAGCGCTTTGCTGGGTCATTTCACAGAATCGCCGGTTGCACTCGATCACGTAGCCTTGCGGGTCCATGAACAGCACGCCCAAGGGCACAGCGTCGAGGATGCTGCGCATGCGCTCACCGCTTTCTCGCAGCGCTGTCTCCGCTTGCAGACGCTCAGCCACCTGAGCGCGCAACTCTTCCGTACCCGCGCGAACGGCTTGCTCCGTGCGCCGCCCGCTGCCCGTGATGGTGAGCAGCAGAGCGCCCAGCAGCGCTGCGGCGACCAGGCCGGACAGGGACAACAGCCAGGTGGAATCGTCCTTCGCGGCGGCGAGCAGCGCTGGATCGGTCCAGACTCGAAACTCGTAGTCACGCCCGGCCAGTTTCAATGCGCGCCAGTCACCCGCATCTTGAGTCGACCGGCTGCGAAGCTCACAGCCCACTGGCCCTGCCAAACGGGGCCGGGTGACCTGCGGCGCGGGATCGACCAGGCACCACTGCAGCGGGATGGGCCCGTTGCTTTGCAGGTCGGCCAAAGCGCTTCCTGGATTCAGCGTGACGAATACAACGCCTTGAAACTGAGCTTGGCGAGCGACTTCTCCTGTGGGAGCTCCGTCATAGAGCGCCTGGTACACCACCACGCCGGTTTCGTCGCCCGTGGCCTGGGTGAGCACAAAGCCGGCGGTGGCAACCGGCGTACCCAAACGGCGGGCCTGAGCGATGGCTGCCCGAGCAGCGGGTATGGACAAGGCATTGACGCCAACCGCCCCCGCGTTGCTCGATTCGGGTTCGATGTGTCGGATGGCTACGACCTCGCCCAGTTCCGCACGGGCTTGGCCTTGGTCGCGGTCGAACACACGGTAGCTGGCCGGCCCTTGTTGGCGCGCCGCAGCCTCAAAGGCCGGCAAGCGGTCCAAGGAAACGCGCACGCTGTAGCCCGCCGCCCGCAAGTGCAGAGGCTGTGCCAGCCACCACCGGGTCGCGTGTGACAAGCTTTCCTTGTCCAGGCCGCCGTTGGCGCGCGCTGCGCCTTCAATCGCTTGCAAGGCAAACACCGCTGACTGCAGCCGCGACTGCGCTTGCGCGCTGAGGCGGTCGACTTCGCGCTCGAAGCTGACACGCTGACGGGCCTGTTCAAGGCGGCTCGTTTCCGAGAGCGCCAGCGCCACCAGACTGAGCCCCAGCAACATCGGCAGACCCAGCGTCAAGCGGCGCTGTTTCCAGTCTGCGGAAGGTCGACCTATCAGCGTCAATGCGATGGGCGCCGCGATGAGCACACCCAGTGTGTCGCCACTCCACCACGTCAACCAATTGGAAACCGCAGCGGCGCTGGGCAAGGGACCCGCGACGACCAACGCCACGGTGGCCACGCTGGCGCTGATGGTGCAAGCCAGAAGCCCGCCCAGCAGACCTGCTTTGGCGATGTCTTGAGGTGAATGGAGCGAAGGCTGGGGCCCCACGGTTCGATGCAAGGCCCATGCCCCCGCCCAGGCCTGAAGCATGGCGCCGAAGGCAATCACCAAGGGCAGAGGAATCGAAGCCCAGCCGACCTGGCCCCGGATGGCGCCCAGACTCAGATTCACCGCCAAGGCGCCCAGAAAAACACCCGGCAGGGCCACCCGTCCATAAGCGATGGCGGCAGCCAGCGCAATGCCCGCCGACGGATACAACGGCGCGGCGTAGCCCGGCGGGCCCGCCAACAGCAGCGCTGCTGTGCCAACCACCGCGTAGACCAACGCCGTAGCCAGCGCGATGCGCAGGCTGCGAGGGCTGATCAGCGCTGCTTCAGACATTGAAAAGGAAATTCAACACGTCACCGTCTTTGACCACGTACTCCTTGCCCTCCGCTCGCATCTTGCCTGCATCCTTGGCGCCTTGTTCACCCTTGAAGTGGATGAAGTCCTCGAACGCGATCGTCTGGGCGCGGATGAAGCCACGTTCAAAGTCGGTGTGAATAGCGCCCGCAGCCTGGGGAGCGGTGTCGCCGATGTGGATGGTCCAGGCGCGAACCTCCTTCACTCCCGCGGTGAAGTAGGTCTGCAAGCCCAGCAGCTTGAAGGCGGCCCGAATCAAGCGGTTCAAGCCTGGCTCGTCCTGCCCCATTTCGCTCAGGAACATGGTTTTGTCTTCGTCGCTCATGTCGGCCAACTCGGCTTCGGTCTTGGCGCAGATGGCCACCACCGGCGCCTGCTGCTTGGCCGCAAACTCTTGCAGGCGTTGCAAGAAGGGGTTGTCCACGAAGCCGGTTTCGGAGACGTTGCCAACGAACATGGCCGGTTTGGCCGTGATCAAACAAAGCGGCCTCAGGATGACCAGTTCTTCCTTGCTGAAGGCGATGCCCCGCACCGGCAACGCCTGGTCCAGTGCGGCTTGGCATTTTTCCAGAACCTTTACCAGCGCAGCGGCTTCCTTGTCGTTGCCCGAGCGCGCAGCTTTCACATAGCGGTGCAGGCTCTTTTCGACTGTGGACAGGTCGGCCAGACAGAGTTCGGTCTGGATGACTTCGATGTCTGCAATGGGGTCGACCCGGCCGGACACATGGATGACGTTTTCATCTTCGAAACAGCGCACCACGTTGACGATGGCATCGGTTTCACGAATGTGGCTCAAGAACTGGTTGCCCAAGCCTTCGCCTTTGCTCGCGCCGGCCACCAAGCCGGCGATGTCGACAAACTCAACGATGGCGGGCACCACACGTTCTGGCTTGACGATGTCGCTGAGTTTGTTCAACCGCGGGTCAGGCAGCTCAACCACACCCACGTTGGGCTCGATGGTGCAAAACGGGTAGTTCTCGGCGGCGATGCCGGCTTTGGTCAAGGCATTGAAAAGCGTGGACTTGCCCACGTTGGGCAGGCCGACGATGCCGCACTTGAGACTCATGGAAGGCTTTCGATTCGGGAGCAGAAGATCTGGGAGTTTCCTACACGGCGCCCACCAGCCAGCGACCAGCCAGCGAACGCACCACCATTGCCGTAGACGGCAAGGTTAAAAGTTCCAGCTGACTTCAGCGGTTTGTCCCACGCGAAGCAGGGCATCGAAGCCTTCGACGATGACGGCGTTGACACCGAAGGTAACGCCGCCGTTCATGCGAGGGTCGGCTCGAAAGCCGTTCAACGTGTCGCCGGGCTCATGCGACGTGGCCGCGGTCAGCGGGTCGACGTTGGGAATGCTGCAACGGGTGCAGGGCTTGACCAGGCGCAAGCGCACGGTGCCTTGTTCGGTGCGCAGACACAGCTCGTGCACATGGTCTTCATCGAAGGCCTGCAGACCCGTGATGACCAGGTTGGGACGAAATCGCTGCATGGTGACGGCTGAAGCGCCACGTGCGGCCAGCCGCGCATTGAGGTCCGTCAGCGATGCCGTGTTGGCCAGCAGCAGCGGATAGCCGTCGGCAAAGGCGTTTTCTGCCGCCACCTGACCCGTCCAGGCCGGATCCGACAAACGCTGCTGTTCTGGGTCAAACCGCACCAGGCGCAAGCCTTGGCCCAGGAAGTCGGTGAACCATTGCGCGGCCAGATCGCCCATGTCGTAGGCCTTGACCACGTCGCCCCAGACCGTCGCGCGGGTGGGGGCTTCCACGGTGTCCAGGCGCAGGTGCAGGGCCAGCATGCCGGGCGCTCGCAGCACCAGTTCGCTGCCCTTGAAGCTGGGTTGGACCAGCGCCATGCGGGGCAGTTCGCGCTGGGTCAGCATGTTGCCGTTGGCGTCCACCACCATCCAGGCGCGGTCGAACTCCAGTCCAGTCTCGACCAGCAAGCCTTCGGTCAAGGCCACGCCAGCGCAGGACTTGATGGGATAGACGTAGAGGGCGGAGACGTTGCAGATCGATTCGTTCACGGAAGCATTCACCTTTGCACCTCTTGCATGACCCTGGCCGCAGTGGGCTGCAGATTGTGCACGGGGGTGCTCCCTACAATCGGCCGGGTGAGTGCATACGACGTTCTGGTGCGCGGCGCCGGAGCCGTGGGTTTGGCAACGGCTTTGGCCCTGGCCCGGCAAGGCCTGCGGGTAGCGCTTTTAAGCGTGCCCGTCAGCTCCGAGCAGCGGCCCGACCTCCGGGCCTATGCCCTCAATGCTGCCAGTGTGGACTTGCTGCGGCAGTTGAAGGTCTGGGATGCGCTGGCACCCGATGCCCGCACGCCCGTGCACGACATGCACATCGAAGGCGATGCACCTGGCGCAACGCTGGACTTTTGTGCCTGGAGCCAGGGCCTGTCGGAGTTGGCGTGGATCGTCGACGCCGCAGAGCTCGAGCGGGCCTTGAACGCTGCCGCCGACTTTGCGCCCCATCTGCAACGTGTGCCGGTTCCTGTGTTGGCGTCGCTGACCGTGTTGGCCGAGGGCAAAGACTCGGTCACCCGCCAACAGCGGGGTGTGCGCATGCCGCGCCACGCCTACGGGCACCGGGCGGTGGCTGCCAGGTTGACCACCACCCAGCCGCACGCCGGGTTGGCGCGGCAGTGGTTTCGCAGCCCCGACATCCTGGCCCTGCTGCCCTTGGACCGGCCCCATGCCGGCCGCGGCTTTGGCCTGGTCTGGTCGGTGCCAGACGAGCAGGCCGATCGGCTGATGGCCTTGCCAGACGAAGCCTTTGAAGAGGCGTTGATGGACGCCACGGTCGGTGCCGCAGGCAACCTGACCTTGTACGGCGCGCGCGCCCAATGGCCGTTGTGCTTGGCCCAGGCCGATGTCATGCACGGCGCAGGCTGGGTGCTGGTGGGAGACGCCGCGCATGTGGTTCATCCACTGGCGGGCCAGGGGCTCAATCTCGGGCTGGCCGACGTGTTGTCCTTGGCCGAGGTGCTTCAGGCCCTTGAGCCCTGGCGCGACCTGGCCGATCCCAAGCTGGGCGAACGTTATGCCCGCCAACGGCGTGCCCCTACCCAAGCCATGGTGGGTGTGACGGACGCGCTTTGGCACTTGTTTGCTCATCCTTCGCCCTTGACCAAGGAACTTCGCAACCGTGGATTGAGTCTGCTCAACCAATTGCCGCCCTTGAAGCGCCTGCTCACTGGCCGCGCATTGCGCGGCTGAACTGCGCGGCTGAACCCGTCTGGACCTGCCTCATGTTTGAATCTTCCCGCTTTCTGACTGCCGCGTTGCTGCTGTCCTTGGTCGCGCTGCTTCCCGCCCAGGCGCAAGAAGCGCAGATCCGCAAAACCCTGGCCGAGCGCTTGCCCCAGTTGCCCAAGATCGACGAAGTGACGCGCACCCCCGTGCCAGGTTTGTGGGAAGTGCGCTACGGCGGCATCGAGTTGCTGTACAGCGACGACAAGGGCGACTTCATTCTGGTCAATGGTTCCATGATCGATACCAAAACGCGCACCGACCTGACTGAAGCGCGGACCGAAAAGCTGCTGGCTGTGGATTTCAGCAAGCTGCCGCTGAAGGACGCGATGGTGTTTCGCCAGGGCAAGGGCAGCCGCAAGATGGCGGTGTTTGGAGACCCCAACTGCGGTTACTGCAAGCGCTTCGAGGCCGATGTCGCGGCGTTGAAGGATGTCACCATCTACCTCTTCCTGGTGCCCATCCTGGGACCGGATTCGCAGGTCAAGTCGCGCGACATCTGGTGCGCCAAAGACGCGACGAAGGCTTGGCGGTCATGGATGCTTGAAGGCGTTGCGCCGCCCAAGTCGGCGGACAAGTGCGACGCCTCGGTGCTGGAGCGCAATGTGGCGTTTGCCCGAACCCACCGCATCACCGGCACGCCCACCGTTTTCTTCGAAGACGGCGTGCGCAAGCCCGGCGCCATCCCTGGGGATCTGGTGGAGAAACTGCTGGCCGCGGCTGCCAAGAAATAGATCCCGCCTGCAGCAGGCTGGGCTCGCAGCGGACAATGCCTTCATGAACACCGTTTCTGCCGCTCGGCCCCTTGATCCTTCGTCCGTGCCCGCGCGCCTGGGTTACCTGGGTCTGACCCCCTTTGTCATGGGCGCGGCACTGGTCTGGATCGTGCGCGCCGATGTGCACGCTTACGTTGCGCTGGCCCTGTCCACCTACGCCGCGCTGATCCTCAGCTTCTTGGGCGCCATCCACTGGGGGCTGGCCATGCGCCAACCGGCCGCCGACACTTCGGTGTGGGTGTGGGTGTGGGGCGTGGTGCCAGCCTTGGTGGCGTGGCCTGCGGCGGTGATGCCACCTGATGCGGGTTTGGTGATTCACGGTCTGATGTTGCTGGCCTGCTACGCGGTGGACCGGCGCCTCTATCCGGCCCACGGCGTCTCGGCCTGGCTGACCCTGCGCTTTCGGCTGAGCACAGTGGCTGCCCTGGCTTGTTTCCTTGGTGCTGCGGGCAGCTGAGGGGTCTTGCCGCGTGGACGCCGCTGCCAGGCGGCGTCGCACGCAGGTGGCAGGCGTTGGCATGGTGGTGTTGCTGACGCATTTGTGGCTGGCCGACCATGGCCTGCCAGCCCGCCTGGGGGAGGGCGACGCCGATACCAAGCCGCGTCGACTCGACGTCACGTTTGTTCGCCAGCTGCAGCAGCAAGTGCCTCCTCCCACGGCAGCCGTGCCGGCGGCCCCACTTGTCAAGCGCCTAAGCGCTGCTGCGCCCGCTCAAGCCGCGTCGGCCGCCGACTCCATCGAGCCGCCGCCACCCCTGCCGCCTGCGATCGTGGCGGCGTTGCCTGCGTTGCCTGCGCCGCCTGAAGCCATGCCAGCAGCCACCGTTCAGGAGCCGCTTCAGCCACCGGGTTCACCCCAGCTGGAAGCCCAAGCCGCCTTGGGCATCGTTGAAGAAGCGCGGCCGCCCGTGCCATTCGAATGGCCGCCGTCCACACGACTGACCTACACCTTGACGGGCAACTACCAAGGGCCGGTGGAGGGTCAAGCCCAGGTCGAGTGGCTGCGCTCAGGTTCGCGTTATCAGGTGCACCTGAACGTGTCGGTCGGACCATCGTTTGCGCCGCTGCTCAGCCGCCGCATCACCAGCGAGGGCGAGGTCACCGAGCGCGGCCTGGTGCCCAGCCGCTACGACGAAGAGACCAAAGTCGTGTTGCGTGATCCTCGCCGCTTGACGATCTGGCTGGACAAGGACCGCGTGCGGCTGCCCAACGGTACCGAGCTGCCTCGGCCGGCTGGTGTTCAAGACAGCGCCAGCCAATTTGTCCAGATGACTTGGTTGTTCACCACCCAGCCCGACTGGCTGCACGCCGGGCGCACCATCGACATGCCGCTGGCTCTGCCGCGCCGGCTGCAGTCGTTGCAGTACGACGTGCTGCAAACCGAGACACTGCAGACACCCGCAGGCCCGGTCCAGGCGGTCCACGTCAAACCGCGCGCGGACAGCCGAACCGGCACCGACCTGGCGGCAGAGTTCTGGGTTGCACCCAGCTTGCAGTACCTGCCCGTGCGCATCGTCATCCGACAAGACGCCAACACCTTTGTTGACCTGCTGATTGACCGCTTGCCACAACAGGCTGATCCTGGACGCTGACCTTGGCGGGATGTGATGGGCGCAGGGGCTGCGCCGTTGCCGATCAGCTGGACGGGAAGCGCTCTGCAAAGGAGGCTGCTTCGGCCTGACCTCGCGCTGCAGCCAAAAGCCTGGCGCCTTGGGCGAACAAGGGCCGCAGTTCTTCCAGAGTGCGTGCACGCTCCAAGCGCAGGGCCAGCGTCTCCGCGCCCGGCCCTAAGGCGTCGTTGAGCGCGCGAACCGCGGCGCGGCGAAGGCCATCCACGTCGGTGGCTGGGCTGTCCAAAGCAGGTGATGCCGCCGGTGCCGTAGGTGCGTCTGGTGCGACCGCTGGGGCGGGGGCGTTGCGAACGGTTTCCCCCACCGCTTCAATCAACCCTTGTTCGGACAAGGACCGCAGGCATTCGTCAGCCTGCACCGTCACCAATGCCTTCAGATCCTCAGCGTCGCGCTTGCCATCAACCAGGATGAGCATGCTGCGAATGCGCGGTGGCAAACGATGAGCCCGCGTGTCGATTTCAGCCAAGCCCTTGGCAGTTTTGCGATAGATGGTGGGCATGCGGAGCGGTTTGCCGACGAGCCAGAAGCGAATGACGCATGCGTTCTAAGTGACGCGACTGCGACTCCTTGCAAGAGCGAGCAGCTTAACCTGTACTTGGGTCCAGGAACCGCATGAAAAGCCCCCAGCCTTCACACTTATAGTGACTGAAACCTGTTGGAGAACCCGATGACTGAAGCCCTCATTTTGACCGACGTGCGCGGTGAAACCGACCGCCGCGTGGGTCTCGTCACGCTCAACCGCCCCAAGCAATTCAATGCCTTGAACGATGCCTTGATGGACCAGTTGGGGGCGGCGTTGCTGGCGTTTGACGGCGACCCTGGCATCGGCTGCATCGTGATCACAGGCAGCGAGAAAGCGTTTGCTGCTGGCGCAGACATCTCTGCCATGGCCCAAAAGACCTACATGGAGGCCTACCGGGGTGAATTCATCACCCGCAACTGGGAAACCATACGGCAGGTGCGCAAACCGGTGATTGCGGCGGTGGCAGGCTTTGCGCTGGGCGGCGGTTGCGAGTTGGCGATGATGTGCGACTTCATCATCGCCGCCGACAACGCCAAGTTTGGTCAGCCCGAGATCAAGATTGGCATCATCCCGGGCGCCGGCGGCACGCAACGCTTGCCCCGAACGGTGGGCAAAGCCAAGGCCATGGACATGGTGCTGACGGGCCGCATGATGGACGCCGCCGAAGCCGAGCGTGCCGGTCTGGTGTCACGCCTGGTGCCGGCCGACCGGTTGATGGCTGAGGCCTTGGCGGCCGCAGAGCTGATCTGCACCATGAGCGAGCCCAGCCTTCAAATGGCCAAGGAGTGTGTCAATCGCGCCTTTGAATCAGGCCTGTCAGACGGGGTCGGCTTCGAGCGCCGCTTGTTCCATTCCTTGTTTGCCACCGCCGATCAGAAAGAGGGCATGGACGCCTTCCTGAAAAAGCGCAAGCCGGTCTTTCGGCACTGCTGAGAGGGCCCCGTGCAGCGTTGAAGACGCTCGCTGAAGGGCCCCGTCGTCAGGGTGTGAGCCAGACAGCGGCTGACGCGCCAAATCGGGCGCGGCGATGGCCCGTGGCGTGCAGATCCAGCCAGTCCACCGACAGAATCTGAGCCTCGAGCACGGCAAAGTGTTCGCGGCTTTGTCGAACCGGGGCCGCTGGCTCCATGGGCGTGCCTGGAGCCAACGGTGACAGGTAGTCCTGCGCCGCGGGGGTGAGTTTCAGCCGAGCCCAGCGCGATGAAACCTGCAGACCCGAGGTTTGCAGCGTGAGCGCCACCTTCAAACGCAGTTGCCAACTGAGTTCCTTCGACCAAAGCACCAACATACCTTGTGGGTGGGTCGCCGCTTGCGCTGCCTTGGGGCTGCGGCTGTCGATGTAAATCAGCAATGTCCTGGTTTGTGCCTCAAAGTCGCGCAGCACCACCGACCTCGCGTCGGCTGCGTCATCCGCCACCGTGGCCAGCACAGCCACTCGCCACGCGTGTTGCTTGTCGCCCACGGCACTGGCCAGTTCCTGCCAGACCGCCGCCTCAATCTGCGGCAGGGTCTCCAGACGCGCCTTGGTCACTTGGTGTACCTCCGTGCTGTGCACTCCGGTTTTCGCCCTTGGGGCGGCCCGGCGGGCTCATCGCTCAACCTTCGTGCCGCAGGGCCGGGAACAGGATCACGTCGCGGATGCTGGGGCTGTCGGTGATCAACATCATCAGCCGGTCGATGCCAATGCCGCAGCCGCCGGCCGGGGGCATGCCGTATTCCAGCGCGCGGATGAAGTCGGCGTCGTAGTACATGGCTTCTTCGTCGCCGGCTTCTTTGTTGGAAGCCTGGGCCTGGAAGCGCGCCGCCTGGTCTTCGGCGTCATTGAGTTCGCTGAAACCGTTGGCGTACTCGCGACCGGTGATGAAAAGCTCAAAGCGCTCGGTGATGGCCGGGTTGGTGTCGGAAGCGCGAGCCAGGGGGCTGACTTCGACGGGGTAGTCGACGATGAAGGTGGGCTGCCACAGCTTGGACTCGACCTCGGCCTCAAACAGGCCAAACTGCAATTCAGGCAGCTTCCAGTGCGCCGGCGCCTCTTCACCGGCGGCTTTCAACCGCGCCCGCAACAGTGCGGCGTCGTCGGTCTGGGCCCAGGTCAGGCCGGTGTGCGCCACCAGCGATTCGCGCACGCTCAGCCGAGTGAAAGGCTGGTCCAGGTGCACCGGCTGGCCGGCGTAAGTAACGGCCGCCGAACCGGTGGCGGCGCGCGCCGCGTGGCGCAGCACCGCTTCGGTGAAGTCCATCAGGTCGTGGTGCGTCCAGTAGGCCGCGTAGAACTCCATCATCGTGAATTCGGGGTTGTGCCGAACGCTGATGCCTTCGTTGCGGAAGCTCCGGTTGATCTCGAACACGCGCTCGAAGCCGCCCACGATCAGGCGCTTCAGGTAGAGCTCGGGGGCGATGCGCAGGAACATCTGCTGGTCGAGCGCGTTGTGGTGGGTGACGAAGGGCTTGGCGTTCGCGCCCCCCGGAATCGGGTGCAGCATCGGCGTCTCCACTTCCATGAAGTGGTGCTCCACCATGAACTGCCGGATCGAG
>JAYVSX010000093.1:0-3774 GCA_043774975.1 Rubrivivax sp. | reverse complement strand
TTCTTGCGCGCCACAAAACGGTCCAGGCCCCGGTAGGCCTCGGGTGCGTTGGCATTGACCTTGGCCTCCAGGTCCAGCACGCCGATCATCGGCAGGCCGTGGCGCTGACCCACGGCGTAGTCGTTCAGGTCGTGCGCGGGCGTCACCTTGACCACGCCCGTGCCAAACGCGCGGTCGACGTAGCTGTCGGTTATGACCGGGATGGTTCGGTTGCACAGCGGCAGTTGCACCTGCTGCCCCACCAGTGCGCTGTAACGCTCATCTTCTGGGTGCACCATCACCGCGGTGTCGCCGAGCATGGTTTCAGGCCGTGTGGTGGCCACCACCACACTGCCGCTGCCATCGGCCAGGGGGTAGCGGATGTGCCACAGAAAACCGTCTTCCTCTTCGCTTTCGACCTCCAGGTCCGACACCGCGCTCTTCAGCGTGGGGTCCCAGCTGACCAGGCGCTTGCCGCGGTAAATCAGGCCGTCGTCGAACAGGCGCACAAAGGTCTCGGTGACGATGGTCGAGAGCTTCTCGTCCATCGTGAAGTACTCGCGCGTCCAATCCACGCTGTCGCCCATGCGGCGCATCTGGTTGGTGATGGTGGCGCCACTGGTGTGCTTCCAGTCCCACACCTGCGCCACAAAATTCTTGCGGCCCAGGCGGTGACGTGACAAACCGGCTTCTTGCAACTGGCGCTCGACGACGATTTGCGTGGCGATGCCGGCGTGATCGGTGCCCGGCACCCACAGCGTGTTGTGGCCCCGCATCCGGTGATAGCGGGTCAGGGCGTCCATGATGGTCTGGTTGAACGCGTGCCCCATGTGCAAGGTGCCGGTCACATTGGGCGGCGGCAGCTGAATGCTGAACGAAGGCTTGCCAGGATCCAAGGTCGTTGCCGCATGTCCGGCTTGCGACCAAATCGGCCCCCAGTGGGCTTCAATGGCGGCGGGATCGAAGGATTTGGCAAGCTCGGTCATGATGGCGATGAAAATCTGGGTGGTGTCGGCGCCAAAGGGGCGGGACAAAGCGATACAACTCCGACAGCCGGCTAGGGGTCGGCCGTGTCAACGCGGGTCGTATCAGCAGAGTTTGAATTGTAGGTGGCGGGCCGAGCTCGTCCGAGCTCGCCCGAGCTCATCCGAACGGCCTTTGCAGGAGACCGGTGCATGAATCACCCGCGGGATGCGATGTTTTTGAAGCGAGGTGCGCTTAAGCGGCGAGCCCTCTGGGCCGCTTGCCTGACGCCCCTCCTGCTCGCCGCCTGCGGCGGCGGCGGCTCAAACGACAGCGGCAGCACGCCTGCGCAGTGCTCGGTGCCCGAACACAAAGCCTGGATCGGGGACTACATGAACGAGTGGTACTTCTGGTACCGCATCTCACCCCGACCCGACCCCTTGCCCTATGCAGACGCCCAAAGTTACTTCGATGCGCTGATCTACACCGGGGGAACCGCCCCCTTTTTGCAAGCCGACCTCTTCAGCGGCAGCCAGACCACCGAATCCTTCAACCGCTTTTATGGCGACGGCGCCAGCCTGGGCTACGGGCTTTCGGTGGCCGGTCGGGAACTGGCGCGCGACGGCAGCAAGCCGCTTTACGTGCGTTACGTCGAACCGCTTTCGCCCGCAGCCACGGGGGGTGTTCAACGGGGTGACCGCGTGATCAGCATCAACGGGCGCAGCGCAGCCGAGCTGATCGTGGCCGATGAATTTTCGTCGCTCACCGCCCAACAGGCCGGCGATACCGTGGTTCTGGTGCTGCGCCGCGCCGGCGTTGATCGCACCGTCAATGTTCGCGCGGCGGTCTTCAACCTCACACCGGTCACTGGCAGCAACGTTTTCACCACCGCCGGTGGGCGCCGGATCGGCTATGTGGCCGTGAAGGACATGATCTCGCAAGCGCTGGCGCCGCTGGAAACCAGCTTTTCCCGCTTCAAGGCAGAAGGCGTTCAGGACGTGGTGCTGGACCTGCGCTACAACGGCGGCGGGCTGGTTTCGACGGGTGGCACCTTGGCGTCGTACGTGGCGGGTTTGCGGGGCAACGGTTTGAACTACGCGACCCTGCTTTACAACGACAAGCGCGCCAACAGCAACAACCAGAACTTTCCCTTCACCAACTTGAGCTCGGCTTTGGGTTTGCCCCGTGTTTTTGTGCTGATGGGTCGGCGCACTTGCTCGGCCAGCGAGCAGTTGATCAATGGCCTGCGCGGCGCCAACGTCGAGGTGGTCGCGGTGGGCGAAACCACCTGCGGCAAACCGGTGGGTTTTTTGCCCGCCACTGCCTGTGGTCGCACCTACAGCGTGGTCAACTTTGAAAGTGTCAACCACCGCAACGAAGGCCGCTACTTCGACGGTTTGGCGCCAGTCTGTGTGGTGGCCGAGGACTTCAGCGCGGCGCAGGGTGGTGCGGCCGATCCCTTGATGAGCGCAGCCAAAGTGGCCGCAGACACCGGCTTTTGCCCGGCGGTGTCGGCTGAGCGGGCGTTTCCCCTGGCCGCCAGGGCTGGCCGGGCCAGCGCGGACGCGGCGCTGAAGGGCCAGCGCCAGGGCAGCAACGAAGGCGACGCCAGCCTGGGCATGGTGGCCCGCTGAAAAACCACCCTCAGCCCCACGGCGGCCCGCAACGGCGCAACTGCAACCGCAACCGCGACGCAGCGGCGCTGTGCACGGCCCGCCGCGCAACCAGGTTCACATGAACAGGTGTTCGCCGGCGTTTTCGCCGCCCAGGATCACGTAGTTGACCTTTTTCAGGTCCGCCAGCAGCTGGCCCCCGGCGTAGCTGATGCTGCTTTGCATGTCCTCGCGCATTTCGCGCAGCGTATCGGCCAGCGCACCCTTGATGGGCTCGAGGATGCGCTTGCCTTCGACGTGCTTGTACTCGCCTTTGTTGAAGTCGCTGGCGCTGCCGTAGTACTCCTTGTAGCGCTTGCCGTCGACTTCCACCGTGGCGCCGGGTGATTCTTCATGCCCGGCAAAGAGTGAACCCACCATCACCATCGCAGCGCCAAAACGCACGCTCTTGGCAATGTCGCCATGGTGGCGGATGCCACCGTCGGCAATGATGGGTTTGGTGGCCACGCGGGCACACCACTTCAGCGCACTGAGCTGCCAGCCACCCGTGCCAAAGCCGGTCTTGAGCTTGGTGATGCAGACCTTGCCCGGCCCCACGCCGACCTTGGTGGCGTCGGCGCCCCAGTTTTCCAGGTCGATCACGGCTTCGGGCGTGGCCACGTTGCCGGCAATGACAAAGGTCTGCGGCAGTCGGGTCTTGATGTGCTCGATCGCCTTGCGCACGCTCTCGGCGTGGCCATGGGCAATGTCGATGGTGATGTAGTCCGCGCCCACGCCTTCGGCGGCCAGGCGGTCGATGACGGCAAAGTCGGCCGCCTTGACGCCCGAACTGATGCTGACAAACAGCCCCTTGTCGCGCATGCGCTTGGCATAGGCCACGTTGTCCAGGTCAAAGCGGTGCATCACGTAGAAATGGCCGCTTTGGGCCAGCATCTCGCTGATCGGTTCGTCGATCACCGTCTTCATGTTGGCCGGCACCACCGGCAACTTGAAGCGGCGGCCGCCGAAGTCGACGCCCGGATCGCATTCGGCGCGGCTTTCCACGCGGCACTTGCGTGGCAAAAGCAGGATGTTGTCGTAGTCGAATATTTCCATGGTGGGCTCCTAGGAGGCTGTCGGGCTTGGGGTCGGGTCCGCGCCGGGGTGAGTTGGGGTGCCAGTCTAGGCGCTGGCGAGGCGTGTGGCCGAGCCACACAACGAGTCGGCAACGACGAATGGC
>JAYVSX010000092.1:0-4291 GCA_043774975.1 Rubrivivax sp. | reverse complement strand
CTTTGGCCCTGGCGGCGAGCCACGTGCGGCCATGCGATTGAACAACTGGGACGTCTGCAGCGCGGTGCTCAAAAGCGGCGACATTGGATTTGCAGAGAGCTGGATCGCTGGCAGCTGGAGCAGCCCCGACCTGGTCGAACTGCTCAAGCTCTTCATCGCCAACCGCGACGCCTTGGACAAGATGATCTACGGCACTTGGTGGGGCTCGCTGCTGTACCGGGTCAAGCACCTGCTCAACCGTAATTCACGCCAGGGCAGCAAGAAAAACATCCACGCCCACTACGACCTGGGCAATGCGTTTTACCGCGAGTGGCTGGACGAGACCATGAACTACTCCAGCGCGCTGTTCGAGGGCGACCTGGGGCAGCCGATGGCCCAGGCGCAAGGCGCCAAGGTGCGCCGCGCGCTGCGCGAATGTGGTGTGCAGCCGGGGCAACGGCTGCTCGAGATCGGCTGCGGCTGGGGCGCGCTGGCCGAGACCGCTGCAGTGGAGTTCGGTGCGCGGGTGACGGGCGTGACCTTGTCGACCGAACAACTGGCCTATGCCCAAGCCCGCCAGCAGCGGGCCGGCGTTGATGCTGACGTCGACTTGCGCCTGCAGGATTACCGCGACATCCAGGACGAACCGTTTGACGCGATTGCCTCGATCGAAATGTTCGAGGCCGTCGGCCGGGAGTACTGGGACAGCTTTTTTGCCACGCTGCGCCACAAACTCAAACCCGGCGGTCGGGCCTGCATCCAGACCATCACCATTCGTGACGACCTGTTTGAGCGTTATGTGAGTGGCACCGACTTCATTCAGCAGTACATCTTCCCCGGGGGTCTGCTGCCCAGCGCCAGCATGTTCAAGGCCGAAGCGCGCAAAGCTGGCCTTGAGGTCGTCAACGAACTGGCCTTTGGCCCTGATTACGCCGAGACCCTGAGACGCTGGCGGGCTGACTTTTTGGCCCGTGATGGCCAGTTGCACCAGCTCGGCTTTGACGCTCGCTTCATGCGCATTTGGGAGTTTTACTTGGCCTATTGCGAAGCCGCATTCGATACCGGCAACACCAACGTGGTGCAGTTCACCTTGCGCAGGGTGGCTTGAACATGCAACGCCGCGCCCTTGTCTTGACAGCCTGCACCTGGGGTCTGTGCGGCGCCGCGGCTCCCGTCGGGGCCCAGGCACCAGCCAATCACAGCGGCGTCACCCCCGGCAGCATCAGCGCCCCAGCCGAGTTGGCCGCTGAAATGCCCGGCAGCAAACTGCAAGGCCATGGCCGTCTGACCTTCATGACGATGCGGGTCTACGGAGCCCGTCTGTGGACCAGCGTCACCCCCGTGGGCACCGACTGGGGCGCCGGGCCGCTGGCCCTGGAATTGATCTACGCCCGCAGCCTGGGCGGGGCCAGGATTGCCGAACGCTCTTTGACCGAGATGCAGCGCCAAGGCGACATCGACAGCGCGCGCGCCGGACGCTGGTTGTCGGCGATGAAACAGATCTTCCCGGACGTGAAGGAAGGCGACCGCATCACCGGCGTCAACCTGCCAGGCTTGGGCGCGCGGTTCTACTTCAATGGCAAATTGATCGGTGACGTGCGCGACACCGACTTTGCGCGCTTGTTCTTTGGCATCTGGTTGTCGCCCAAGACCTCTGAACCCGGCTTGCGTGAAGCCTTGCTGGGCAAGCCATCATGACCAGCACCGCCGCTGCGCCGGGCTGGCGCGGTGGCTGGATCCAAGGCCTGCGCTACGGCGCGCTGGGCTTGCCGTTGGCCTTTGTGGCGCTGCCGCTTTATGTGGTGCTTCCCAACCACTATGCGACTGAATTTGGCATCCCTTTGGCGACCTTGGGCGCGCTGCTGTTGGGGGCACGTTTGCTGGACGCGCTGGCCGATCCCTTGATCGGCCGCTGGGTCGACGGTTGGTTCACGCGCCACATCTCCACCGTGCTGGTGGCGGCTGCGCTGGCGGCGGTGCTGCTGGCCCTGGGCTTTCGCGGTCTGTTCTTCCCCGCCGTGCAGAGCCAAAGTGCGCTGCTGTGGTGGTGCGCTTTGCTGCTGGCCGTGACCTACCTGAGCTACAGCGTGCTGTCGGTTCTGCACCAAGCTTGGGGCGCGCGCCTGGGCGGTGACGACATGCAACGCACGCGCATCGTGTCCTGGCGCGAAGGTCTGGCCCTGCTGGGTGTGATGGTGGCCAGCGTGTTGCCGTCGGTGGCGGGGCTGTCGGTGACGTCAGCGGTTTTTGCGGGCACCCTGGTGGTGGGCCTGGCGCTGCTGTGGCAAGCACCACAACCGCGCAGGGCCGAGCAGCCAGCCTCGCCGCCACGGCTGACCGAACCCTTGGCCACGCCGGAGTTTCGGCGTCTGCTGGTGGTCTACCTGGTCAACGGCGTGGCCAGCGCCGTACCGGCCACGCTGGTGCTGTTTTTCATCCGCGACCGCCTGCAAGCCCAGGCTTGGGAACCGCTGTTTCTAGCCAGCTACTTTGCCGCCGGCGCTTTGAGCATGCCGCTGTGGACGCGCCTGGTTGCGCGCCTGGGGCTGGCGCGTTCGTGGCTGCTGGGCATGGTGTTGGCCATCGCCAGCTTTGCCTGGGCCGCCCTGCTGGGCCCCGGTGACATCCTGGCCTACACCGCGGTTTGCATCGCCAGCGGCATCGCTTTGGGCGCCGACCTGGCTTTGCCGGGGGCCATGCTGGCCGGTGTCATTCAGCGCGCAGGTCACGGCCAGCGCCTGGAAGGCGCCTACTTTGGCTGGTGGAACTTCTGTACCAAGCTCAACCTGGCGCTGGCGGCCGGGGTGGCCCTGCCATTGCTCAGCCTGCTGGGCTACGCCGCAGGCAGCCGCAGCCCCGAAGCCCTGACGGCGCTGATGTTGGCTTACTGCATCTTGCCCTGCCTGCTCAAACTTTTTGCCACCACGCTGCTGTGGGCCCTGTGGGTCCGCAAAAAGGAATCCACATGAATCGCCGTTTTTCAATGCTGGCTGTGCTGGCCCCCGCGGTGGCTGCCTTGGTGGCCTGCGCCTCGCCCAGCCCGCAAGACTACGCGGCAGAAAGGCCGGTGTTGGACCTGAAGACCTACTTCAACGGCGAACTGCAAGCGCACGGCATCTTCACCGACCGCTCGGGCAAGGTGGTGCGCCGCTTCACGGTGCAAATGACGGGCACCTGGCAGGGCGCACAGGGCACCTTGGACGAGCGTTTCACTTACAGCGACGGCAAGACCGAACGCCGCGTCTGGCGACTGACCGACGAAGGCCAGGGGCGCTGGACTGGCCGCGCCGATGACGTGGTGGGTGTGGCCCAGGGCCAGGCCGCAGGCAACGCGCTGAACTGGCGCTACACGCTGAGCCTGCCAGTCGACGGCCGTGTCATCGAAGTGCAGTTTGACGACTGGATGTACCTGATGGACGAACGCGTCATGCTCAACAAAGCCGCGATGAGCAAGTTCGGCATCCATCTGGGAGAAGTGACCCTGTCCTTCACCAAAAGCCCCGTCCCGCGCTGAACCATGTCGCTCAACCCTCGCATTGACTCGTGGGCCGGCCGCACCGTCTGGCTGGTCGGCGCGTCCACCGGCATTGGCCGCGCCACCGCGTCAAGGCTGCACAGTCTGGGCGCGCATGTCATTGTCAGCGCGCGCGGCAAAGACGCCTTGGACACCTTTGTGGCCCAACACCCCGGCAGCGACGCACTGGCACTGGACGCCACCGACCGCGCCGCCATGGCCGACGCGGCGGCGCACATCATGCGCGTGCACGGCCGCATCGACCTGGCGATGTATTGCGCTGGCACCTACGCCGCCATGCGCGCCGTCGACTTCGACTTTGACGCCGCCGCGCACCATGTGCAGGTCAACTACATCGGGGCCTTGGTGATGCTAGACGCTGTTTTGCCCCACCTGCTGAGCCAGGCCAGGAACGGCCGCCTTGCAGCGGGTGGGCGCAGCCCCAGGCCCGGGGTCGGGCACATCAGCCTGGTCTCCAGCGTGGCGGGCTACCGCGGGCTGCCGCAGTCACTGGCCTACGGCCCGACCAAAGCCGCCCTGATCAACCTGGCCGAAACGCTGTACCTGGACCTGCACAGCAAGGGCCTGGGCGTCTCCATCATCAACCCAGGCTTTGTACAGACCCCGCTGACCGCGAGCAACGACTTTGCAATGCCCGCCCTGCTGACACCCGCGCAAGCGGCGCACGCCATCCTGCATGGCTGGGCGCTGGGCGCGTTTGAAATCCACTTCCCCAAGCGCTTTACGCTGTGGCTCAAGGCACTGCGCGTCATGCCCACTCGCCTGTTCTTCCAACTG
>JAYVSX010000091.1:0-3352 GCA_043774975.1 Rubrivivax sp. | reverse complement strand
ACAATCTCTTTGCGGTCGCCTTCGCCCACACCCAAAAACGGCCGCACGGGCATGGTCACCTGGGCCCGCAAAAGGTATTGCGTGATGCCCTTGGCGTCGACCAGCATGAACTGGCCTTTCAGCGTCTGCGCCACGTGCAGGCCGGCCATGTTGCGGGGGCTGCCGGCGGCGCGCGCGGCGGGGGTTACCGGGATCGACAAAAACGGCCCGGCCTTGGCCCGAATCGTGCCGCCAAATTGGTGGATGGCCGCATAGATCACGTTGGTGCCCACGGCCACGCTGTTGCTGGTGGCCTGGTAGGTGATTGAGTTGCGCAGGCGGCGCGTCAGGCTCAGCGTTTGGCCGCCTTCATGCTTGGCCCGAAAGCTCTTCTCCCACTGCTGGCCATCGGGCCCGGTGGTGGTGCGAAACCGCAACTGTGCGCCGGTCTTCAGCGCCCGGCCAATGTTGTCCATTGCGGGCTGCATTCCCTGGCTCAATGGCAGGCCCTCGACCAGCCGCTTCAGGGCGGCGCTGACCCCCTCGTCCCGCAGTTCAAACCGTATGTCATCGGCCATCACGAAACTCCTGCTGTTTGGTGGCCAGCTCGCTGCGATACAGGTCAGCACGGCTGCTGCCGGGGGCATAGGCCCAGCCCGGGCCGATGCCCTTGGGCACTTGCTGCACCTCGCCTGTGCGCGGGTTGACCCAGTCGCGCATCTGGTCGGGCGGGGCCTCGTCGGGGGCCTCTTTGCCGACTGAGCCGAGTTGGTCGCCGCTGAGCTGGATGGTGCCGCAGCGGCAACCCCAGTCGTTGGGCGGGTAGTGGGTTTGCCACCACGGGTCATCGGCGGGCAGCACCAGGCCGTCCCACGCGGCATGTTCGGGCCGGGTGCGTTCGTCGTGCACCGCGTCATACATCAGGTAGGGCGCGTCGACCTTGGTCTGCTGGATTTGCGCCCAGTGGCCAGCGGCATAGGCCGTTTGCATGTTGGTCTCAAAAATCACCCTCAGCCGGCGCGGGTTGCCCAGTTGCACCGTGCGTTGCTCGCCGGTGGCCGGGTCCACCATTTCAGCCTGGCCCCACCAGCCGGCCTCCATCAGCCGGGGCCTCAGCGCATCGGCGAACTGGTGCACGGTCTGCCCTTCGGCGATGGCCTTGTCCACCGCGGCCCGCACGTCCTTGAGCAAGTCGACCTGCATCATCTTGGCCACGGTGAAGGCTTCATCGTGCTGGTACTGCCACACGTCTTGCCATGCAAATCCGGTGGCGTAGCCCTTGCCGCGGAAGAACTCCAGCGCCTTGCGCGGCGCGAGATCGAAGCGGGCCTCCGCGGTCATTCGTCAGCCCTTGAGCTCGATCAACCGCTCGCGCAGCAGGTAGCCTTCCAGGCGCCACACCTTCTGCTTGGCATCTTTCAGTGCCAGCTTCTCGCCGATCTCGCGGTCGAAGTTTTCCAGCGAAGCGCTGGCGCTCTCGCCCACCACGGTGAAGCCGTTGCGTAGGTGCAGGCAGCACACGGTGAGCGAGGTGCCAGGGAACACATGAAACTGCGCCTCACCGCACACGGCCTCGATGTTGTCGGGCGTCAGCCGCGGCGCAGTTTTGCCTTTGGCTTGCAGCTCGCGCTCGATGTCCTGATCAGTCATTCAACCCCCCTTCACAGCAGACTTGAGCCGCTGAAAAATGCCCGGCTTGCTGGGGGCCAGGCCTCGCCCCATCACGTTGGCCGCGAAGGCGGCCTGCGCGATCTTGTCCACCGTGGCGGCGTCGGGCTTGCGGTCAAGCAGCGCCGTGAGGCCCTCGCGGAACGCCACCAGGTCACCACTGCTTTCCAGCGCGGCGGTCAGGTCTTCCACCGGGCGGCGCATCACCTCGTGCCAGTCACCAGCCAGCTGCTGTGCGGCGGTGGTGATGGCGTCTTGCCGCGCTGCGTTGAATGCGCGCTGAGCACCGGCCTTGCCCAACGGCGTGCCTTCGGCAAAACCCGCTGGCTCTGCATTCGAATCATCGGGGTCGGCCGGGTCGCCCACCGCATTGCCCATGCCACCATCACCCGGGCCCGGCGCCGCCACCACCGGCGCAGGCGGTGCGGACTTGCGCGTCCAGCCCTCGCCGTAGGTTTTTTGGATGTACTGCTCGTCGGGCTCCCAGCCCATGTCAAACAGGGTTTTGTCGCGGGTGGCCAGCTTGGCGGTGTCCTCGGGCTCACTGAACTCGCGGCTGAGCCGCGGCAGGCCGGCACCGGGCAGGTTGTACTCAACGATCCAGCGCACCAGGGTGTCGTTCAGGGTTTCGCAGAGCTCATCGCTATCGTCCCGGGCCACCTCCAGCCGCACATCGTTTTGCACGCCGGCCTGGTTGCTGCCCAGGCCGGTGCTGGCGGCGGTGGTGCTCATGGTTTCGCCGAGCACGGCCTTGCTGATCTGCTCGTCCATGTAGCGCACCAGCTTTTCATAGGTGTCTACGCCGCCGCTGCGCTTGGCCTCCAGCAGCTCGATCACCATGCCGTCGGGCACGATCACGCCGGCGTCCTGGCTGATGGCGGCCAGCGCGCCCAGCAGCTTGGCCTGCTCCGGCTTTTGGGCGCCGGTGGGGTACTTGCCCACGGCGGTGGGGCTGCCGAATTTGTCTGCGAACGTCAACCAGAAGGTGATGCCGTTGCGTTTGAAAAACACCGGCCAGAACAGCATGCTGCCCACGCCGGTGCCATACGGGCTGTCATCGTCGGCGCCGCGGCGGTGCACGATGAACTTGCGCTCAGGCATGGGCTCGCCGGTGATGGTGTTCTCGCGGGTGATCAGGTGCAGCTGGTCGGCCACGCTGAACAGGAAGCGCCGCGCGTCACGGGCTTTCAGCGCAGCGGGCAGCACCAGGCCGTCTCGCACCTCCCACAGCACCTCGCTCACGGCAAAGCCCTGCAGCGTGGCCTCGAGCAGGCGCTTGCAGGCGCCGTTGAAGCGCAGATGCTCCAGCGCTGCTTTCACCAGATCGGCTGCCTTTTTGTCGGGGCCGGCCTCGCTGGCGGGGATCACGTCCCAGGGGCGGCTGGTAACAGCCAGCTTGCGCTTGGCCAGCACGGCGCCGGCGTGGGCGTCGCGCTTGAGCTCCTGATAGATCTTCAGGCCCTTGTGGGCGCCCCGACTTTTGAGGGTGTCGTCCTCATTGGTTTGCAGCACACCGCCAAAAAACACGCGGTTGACATCGCGCTTGATGGTGGCGATCTCTTGCATGATCGGCTGGCCATGCTGGTCAAGGATGGTGGCCATGTTGTCAGGCTCCGTAGTTGGCGCGCACGCGGCCGCCGCGCTCCAGCGTGGTGGCCTGGTCGTTGCCGGTGCTGCTGATCCAGCCGTTGAGGCCGGCCGTTGA
>JAYVSX010000090.1:0-15184 GCA_043774975.1 Rubrivivax sp. | reverse complement strand
ACTTCATGGACGCCTGTCAGCTCGATGCCGAACGCATCCAAGCCTGCGTGTTCATGGCGATCACCCAGGATGGGCCCTATCCTCCGTCAAGACGCAGGTATGGTGCGCCGTGGCCACCTACGTGCTCATCGCGATCGTCAGGAAGGAACTTCAAATCGATGCCTCGATGTACACATGTCTACAGATTCTGTCGGTGTCGGTCTTCGAGAAAACCCAGCTCTCATGCGCCTTCCCGGGCGACGAGTCCACAACTGAACAGTCAGACAACGCCAAGCAGTTGATTTTGTTCAATTTTTAACCGGACAGTAGTGGGTCAAAAGCCACGTGAAAGGCCACCAGCCCTGAATCTGCAACAAAGCGGGTCAGTGCGTTCAGCGCCGCGCCGCGCTCCAGGCCAGCGCTCTGCGCGCCAATGCCAATGCCATGCAGGAGGATGTTTTGCCGATCGGGGCCGGCGCTGGCCGCAGGCTGTCGGATGACCACCTCGAAACTGTCGGCCAGGCTGATGACGGGTTTGTCGCCACCTGTGTGCACCGCCACGGCCGCGATCGCCAGCAGCCGGTCTTGTTGAGGGTTGAGCCCACTGGACTCGACGTCCAGCACCACCCAGCGCGCGCTGTCGCCGGCCCGGGCATGGGCGGGCCGGAGCCACCAGCGTTCAAGCCAAGACATGCTCAGCCTGCCCTTGCCACGCCCTTGAAGTGCCTTGGCAGGCCGTCAGCGTCGGTAGTCCAGTTCCATGCGTTGCTGCAAGGCATGCGCCGATCGATGTCGTTGAGCGCCGAAACATTGATCTCGTTGGCGTTGATCTGATGGGCGTTGCTCGGGTTTGAATCAACGCCTGCGCCCCATCCGTCACCCAGCTGCCGCTGCAGCCGCAGCATCTGCAGGAACTCAAAGGCAGCGATCCAGGCCTGGCTTTCCTGCGCCGCCACACCCAACAGCGGTGCTGCGGCTTCCAGTCGGGCGCGCGTGCTCAGCGCAGGCAGGCCATGCGCCAAGGCGTACAGCCGGGCTGCGTCAACGAACAGGGCCGTGCCTTGCAGTTTCAGGTCCAGCAAGGCTTGCCCGCCGACGTCTCGGGTGTCCAGCGCGCCCCGCCAGTTCAGCGGCGCCGGTCGCTGCAGCGCGTTGTCGGCCAATTGTTTGATGAAACGCGGCAAGCGTGCCGGCGCCTGGGTCAGCAGCGTGTTCAGCGGTTCGGCCAGCGCCGCGTTGCTGCACAAGGGCCGCAGGTCAAAGTAGATGCTGGCCATCAGCAGGTCTTGGGGTGCACCGTGCTCCATCCACAGCAAGAAGCGCTGCTGCCATTCGGCGGCCGTCAGGCAGCAGTCGGGGTTGCTGGCCATCACGCCGCCTTGGCACAGCGGGTAGCCGCAGTCGTCCAGTGCCTCGTTGACTTCGGCCGCCAGGGCCAACCAGGCGGGGCGGTCCTGATCGGGCCGGAGGCTGTCAAAGATGAGGCCGTTGTCCTGGTCGGTGGCCACCGTCTGTTCACTGCGGCCCTCCGACCCGAAGGCCAGCCAGCAGGCCCGGTGCAAGTCGGCGCCACGCTTTTCTGCCACCCAGTGCAGCAGGCGCGTGGTCAACAGGTCGTTCAGGTGGCTGATGAGTTCGGTCAGCTGGCGCGCATGCACACCCTGCCCCAGCAGGCTGCGCGCAAAGTCCCGGATGCGCCCGGCCAGGACCTTCAGTGTGGCTTTGTCATCGGCAGCGCGGATGGCGCTGCCGAGTTGCTTCACTGACAAACGCTGCAGTGCAAACAAGTCGCGCTCGGACACGATGTTGACCACTTGGCCGGCCTGCGTCACCGGTACATGCCTGACGCCGTGGCGTGACATCAAGAGGGCCGCGTCCTGCAAGGTGTGCTGGGTGGTCAGCACGTGAACCGGCGCACTCATCACCTGCTCGATGGGCGTGTCCAGCGACAAGCCCTTCAGCGTCACCCGGCCCAAGATGTCGTGCCTTGTGAGGATGCTCTGCGGCGCGCCGGCCGCGTCCAGCACCAGCACCGAGCCCACCCGTCGTTGGTGCATGGCCAACAAGGGCTCGCGCAGCGGCGCAGAGGCCAGGCAGACCAGCGCCTGCTTGGGTGGCAACTGGCTCAAGGGCCTTTCCAGCGACTGCTCTGCCAGGGCCTGCGACGACCAGTGGGCCTGCACCGCCTGACGCGACAACTCCAGCATCTGCAGCACATGGTGGTTCAGAAAATCGGCCAGAGCGGGGCTGGCGCTGGCCAGCTGCTGCACCACCGCAACCGGAAGCTGCAGGCAAAACGTGTCTTTGTTGGCGGTGTAGGTGGCGGTGACCGCCCGCCCCGCCAACCCGCCCCCCACCGGAAACAGATCTCCTGCCACGTACTCGAACTGGCCGGCTGTTTCGGCCAGACCACGCCTGCCACTGATGCTGCCCTGGCGCAGGCACAACAGCGACCCGACCGGCCCATGGCTGGGGGCCAGCACCACCTCGCCTGGCACAAAGTACACCTGGGTGGCCGACGTGATCCAGAAGTCCACCTGGTCGGGCTGCATGCGCGAAAAAGGCAGACTCCGCATCAGCTCGGTACGCAGGTTGCTGACTAAGCTGTTGGAAGGCTGCGGGCGCGAAGAAGCCGAAGTGGAAGTCATGGGCTGGCGGCGAGCATGGCGGTCGGCAAATGTTAGGGCCTGCTGCTGCGCACACCAAGACCTGCGCCGTGTCCTGGATCAAGAAGGCGGCAGGCAACACCGCCCACGTGGCATCCCCAGCGTGGCTGCCCCCGCCAGACGGGGCCAAAAAAAAGCCGCGCCTTGTGGCGCGGCTGGGTCGGTCACTGACCGCGTGCGGTGCTTCAGCGCTTGGCTGGCACCAGGTTCGGGTAACGAACGTGCTCGACCAGCTCTTGTGTGTCGGCGGAAGGCGCCGGGGTCAGCAGGCTGACGATGATGATCACCGCAAAGCCCAGCGGCACACCAAACACTCCGGCCGAGATCGGCAGGATGTCAAACCACAGCTCGATCGGCGAGGTCACGCCAAAGATGCCGCGCATCCAAGGCTGGGTGGTCACCATGTAATAGGTGGTGATGCCCAAACCGGCGACCATGCCCAGCACGGCGCCCCACTTGTTGGCGCGCTTCCAGAACACGCCTAAGGTCAGGGCCGGAAAGAACGCTGCCGCGGCAAACGAGAACGCTGCAGAGACCAGGAACAAAATGTCAGCCGGTTTTTGCGCAGCCACAAAGGCCGCTGCCAAGGCCACCACCAAAAGCAAGGCCTTGGAGATCATCACCCGGCGTGCCGTGGGCGCGTTGGGGTCGATCATCTTGTAGTACAGGTCGTGCGACAGCGCGTTGGCAATGGTCAGCAACAGGCCATCGGCGGTGGACAGCGCGGCAGCCAAACCACCCGCAGCCACCATGCCCGAGATCACGTAAGGCAAGCCCGCGATTTCTGGCGTGGCCAGCACGATGATGTCGCCACCAATGCGCATTTCGCCCAGCTGGAAGATGCCGTCCTTGTTGATGTCGGCCACCGACAACAGCGCTGGGTCAACCTTGGTCCAGGCCGAAATCCAAGCCGGCAACTTGTCAAACGGCGTGCCCACCAACACGTTGAACACCTCGTACTTGACCAGCACGGCCAACGCAGGCGCCGTGAAGTAGAGCAAGAAGATGAAGAACAACGACCAGGTCACTGAAGCACGAGCGTCCTTCACCGACGGCGTGGTGTAGTAGCGCATCAGGATGTGTGGCAGCGCAGCCGTACCCACCATCAGGCAAAACACCAGGGCTAGAAAGTTGCGACGAGACTCGTTAAAGGTCTTCTGAGCCTTTTCGTCACCGTTGGGGTCGCCGGCAAATTGCGCGGCGTGGCGTGGCATGCCAGCCAGCGGCCTGGCGCGTCCGTCAGCAGCGGCCTTGGCCTTGGTCCAGGTGTCCTTGGCAGCAGCAGCGTCCTTGGGGACTGCAGCCAGGGCCTTTTCGGCAGTCTGAATCTCAGCCAATGGGGCCGACGCCGCTTTCAGCTCTTCGATCTTCTTCTCGGCAGCGGCCTTGTCGATGGCCAGCGCAGCGGGCACGTCCTTCAGCTTGGCAGCCAAGGCGTCGGACTGTCCCTTGAAGATGGCGATGACTTCCTTTTCTTTCGGGTCGTCCATCAGCACCTTCTCTTTGGCCGTGACCTTTTCCAGCTGGTAGCCATAGATGGCCTGCGGAATGGGCACACCCGTCTGCTTCACCGACAGCCACACCACCGGGACCAGGTAGGCAATGATCAGGATGATGTACTGGGCCACCTGGGTCCATGTCACGGCACGCATGCCGCCCAGGAACGAGCAGACCAAAATGCCACCCAGGCCCACGAAGATACCAACCTCAAAAGCCAGGCCAGACAGTCGCGTGGTGATCAGACCCACGCCGTAAATCTGTGCCACCACATAGGTGAAGGAGCACAGGATAGCCGCCACAATGCCGATGAAGCGTGGCAGGTTGCCCTCATAGCGTGCACCCAGGAAGTCGGGAATGGTGAACTGGCCAAACTTGCGCAGGTAAGGCGCCAGGAACAGCGCCACCAGGCAGTAGCCTCCCGTCCAGCCCATGATGAAGGCCAGGCCGTCGTAGCCAGTGAGGTACAGCGTACCAGCCATGCCGATGAAAGACGCCGCACTCATCCAGTCAGCGCCCGTTGCCATGCCGTTGTAGACGGCGGGCACGCGGCGGCCGGCCACGTAATACTCCACAGCGTCGTTGGTGCGGCTCATGACGCCAATGCCGGCGTAAAGAGCCACCGTGGCCAGCAGGAAGACCAGGCCGATCGCATTGCGCGACAGGCCCATCTGCTCGGCCACGGCCAAGACCGCCACAAAGGCAATAAAGCCGCCGGTGTACCAACCGTAGACCTTGTGCAGACCTTTCTTGAAGGCGGCATTGGCCTGCTTGTTGGAAACACCCGCTTGGGGTTCAAAACTCAAGCCAGCCATGTCATTCCTCTTCGGCCACGCCGTGTTCGATGTCCAGCTTGTTCATGTAGTGCGCATAAAACGCAATGATCACCACATAGACAACCAAAGACCCTTGGGCGCCCATCCAGAAACTGAATGGCCAGCCAAAGAATTTGAAGCTCAGGTCACGGGCCCAGTAGCTCACGACAAAGGTCACCACAAACCAGATCGCCATCAGGATCGCTGTGATCCTGAGGTTTCTCTGCCAGTAGCGCTGGAGGTTCTCGCTCACCTTCATCGCACTCACCTCTTTCTGTTGAAGACCAACCCGTAAGGGGCGCTGTCATTGCAGTCCTGCGACCGACTCCTTCGCTCGACAACACCAGGCCCCTGCACCGGTGCTGCGGCATCACCCCCTACGAAACCGCCGGGCCTACCATCAGGCCCGTCTCCCGCGCCAACTGCGCGGCCACCTTGGGCTCAAAGCCTTGCAGGTGCTTGATGATCTTGGTGGCGGCCTCGGGCTCATGCCGGTCCACGTGCACCCGAGCCAGCTGGTACCAGCCGTAGGGACTCATGGGCTGCAACTCGGTGTTGCGCTTGAGCGCCACCACGGCTTCGTCGTAGCGCTTCAAGCGTATGAGGACCAGCCCCAATCCGTACCAAGCGCGGTCCAGTTCGGGGCCCAGTTCGGTGGCCCGCGTGAAGGCCGCCAGCGCTTCATCCCAGCGGCCGGCTGCTTCGAGCATGAAACCATGGTTGAACCAGGTGCTGGCATGGTTGTGGCGCAACTCGGTCAAGCGTTGCGAGTCGAGCAAGGCAGCGTCGACCTGCCCCAACTGGGAGCGCAAGTGGGCGCGGCTGGCCAGGGTGTAGACGTCGTCGGGCCAGCGCCTGGCCATCGCGTCGAACACGGCCAGCGCGGCGCGCTGTTGTCCCAGAACCAAGAGGGCGATGGCTCTGAGCTTGTTCCAGAGGTAGTCGACGCGGTTCATTTGCATCCCGCCTGGCCCACCATCTGCGCGGTGACGCAGAGATCGGCACGCTCGAAGGTCACCACGGCATAAATGATCACCAGCAGCAAAAAGGTCACCACCGGCACCTGCTGGTCTGACACCAATTTGGGCGTGATCCAGCGCACCCCCTTGGTGAAAGGCTTGCTCAGCACCTGAAGCAGTTTGTAAAACACATTGCTGTCGCACTTGGCACCAGCCAAAACGTACAGTGCGCCCTGGCCAATCAGGGCCAGCAGGGCGATGTACAGCACCAGTTGCACAGCGTTCAGGACAGTCAGCATGTAGTAAGACTAAAGATACGCGTACTGTTTTGCCCGCCGCTTACGGGTCTCTGACGAAAGCTGACAGCCTGGGCAAGCACCCATAGCACTTACCCGAACCAGGCGGGTCGTGAAAGCGACAAAGAAAGAGGCCCGCAGGCCCCTTTTTCGTCAGCAGACCGCGGCACTCAGCGCTTGGCCAGACGCTGCCAGGTGTCGACCACGGTGTCGGGGTTGAGCGACATCGAAACAATGCCTTCAGCCGCCAACCAGTCGGCAAAGTCGGGGTGGTCGCTGGGGCCCTGGCCGCAAATGCCCACGTACTTGCCGGTGGCACGGCAGGCGGTGATGGCACGCGAGATCATGGCTCGCACCGCAGGGTCACGCTCGTCGAAGTCGTCGGCCAGCTGCGCCAGGCCCGAGTCACGGTCCAGGCCCAGGGTCAGCTGGGTCAGGTCGTTGCTGCCGATAGACATGCCGTCAAAGTGCTCCAGGAACTGGTCGGCCAGGATGGCGTTGCTGGGCACCTCGCACATCATGATCACGCGCAGGCCGTCCACGCCGCGCTGCAGGCCGCGCTCACCCAGCATGCGCACCACGGTGGCGGCCTGCTTCACGGTGCGCACAAAGGGCACCATGATCTCGATGTTGGTCAGGCCCATCTCTGTGCGGGCACGTTTCAGCGCTTCGCATTCCATGGCAAAGGCGTCGCTGAACTCACCGCTGATGTAGCGGCTGGCACCGCGAAAGCCCAGCATCGGGTTCTCTTCGTCCGGCTCGTAGCGGGTGCCGCCAATCAGCTTGCGGTACTCGTTGCTCTTGAAGTCGGACAGCCGGACGATGACCGACTTGGGCCAGAACGCAGCCGCAATGGTGGAGATGCCTTCCACTAACTTGTCGACGTAAAACGCCCGTGGCGACGCGTGCCCACGCGCCACCGACTCCACCGCCTTTTTCAGGTCGGGGTCGATGTTGGGGTAGTCCAGGATCGCCTTCGGGTGGACGCCGATGTTGTTGTTGATGATGAATTCCAGGCGCGCCAGGCCGACGCCCGAGTTGGGCATCTGCGCGAAGTCAAAAGCCAGCTGCGGGTTTCCCACGTTCATCATGATCTTGATCGGGCAATAGGGCATTTCGCCGCGCACCACGTCGCTGATCTCGGTTTCCAGCAGGCCTTCATAGACATAGCCGGTGTCGCCTTCAGCGCACGAGACCGTGACCAGGTTGCCTTCAAACAGATGCTCGGTGGCGTCGCCACAGCCCACCACCGCCGGTATGCCCAGCTCACGCGCAATGATGGCCGCGTGGCAGGTGCGACCACCGCGGTTGGTGACGATGGCCGAAGCCCGTTTCATCACCGGTTCCCAGTTGGGGTCGGTCATCTCGGTGACCAGGATGTCGCCGGGCTGTACGCGGTCCATCTCGGCCGGGCTGCGCACCAGGCGCACGGGGCCGGTGCCGACCTTCTGGCCGATGGCCCGGCCTTCGGCCAGCACCACGTTCTTGCTGCGATCGCCCTTGAGCTTGAAGCGCTGCTCGGCCTTGCCGCCGGCCTGGCTCTTCACGGTCTCGGGCCGGGCCTGCAGGATGTAGATCTTGCCATCCACACCGTCCTTGCCCCACTCAATGTCCATCGCGCGGCCGTAGTGCTTTTCGATGATCAGCGCGTAGCGGGCCAGCTCGATCACGTCGTCGTCGCCCAGCGAGTAGCGGTTGCGCTGCTCGGGCGGCGTGTCCCGTGTTTTCACCAGGCGGCCGCTTTGGGCCTTTTCTTCGGGCGATGCAAACTCCATGCGTTGCAGCTTGGAGCCCAGCACCCGGCGGATGACCGAGAATTTGCCGCGCTTGAGCGTCGGCTTGTGCACGTAGAACTCGTCCGGGTTGACCGAACCCTGCACCACCAGTTCGCCCAGGCCGTAGCTCGACGTGATGAACACCACGTCGGCAAAGCCGGACTCGGTGTCGATGGTGAACAAGACGCCTGCTGCGCCGAGGTCTGAGCGCACCATGCGCTGAACGCCGGCCGACAAGGCCACGTCGGCGTCGGCATAACCCTTGTGCACGCGGTAGCTGATGGCGCGGTCGTTGTAGAGCGACGCAAAGACCTCCTTCATGCGGTGCAGAACGTCGTCGATGCCGGTGACGTTGAGAAAGGTCTCCTGCTGGCCTGCAAAGGACGCATCGGGCATGTCCTCGGCCGTGGCCGAAGAGCGGACAGCAAAGCTGGCCTGCGCACCGGCCGGGGTGTCGGCCGGGGTATCGGCCGTCAGGCGGGCAAACTGGGCCCGGATGGCCGCTTCCAGGTCCGCAGGCATCGGCGTGTCGATGATCCACTGTCGAATCTGGGCCCCGGCGTCGGCCAAGGCCCGCACGTCGTCCACGTCCAGACTGGACAGCTTGGCTTTGATGCGCTGGTCCAAGCCACCGTGCTGCAAGAACATGCGGAACGCATGGGCCGTGGTGGCAAAACCACCTGGCACGCGCACGCCCGCGGTGGCCAGCTGGCTGATCATCTCGCCCAACGAGGCGTTCTTGCCACCGACGGACTCGACGTCCGTCATCCTCAAATGTTCAAACGGCGCTACAAGAGCGGTCGACAAGGCCCCCACGGGGGCCACTGCGGTGGTTTCAGACATGGGAAAACTCCGTGATGTGAGGAAACCGGTGCGTCCGCAAAAGCAGCCTCAACCCCAACGCTGGCGCGCTGTTCTTGGAATTCGAGTCCAGTGGGGATCACTTCAGGGCAGCGAGGCAGACATGTTGCAGCCGATTCTAGGGAGTTCTTACTTATGATGGGCTGAGCAAACCGCGCTCCGCGGCGTCATCTGCGGCGTCATCTGCGGAATAACCCAAGCCCACCCAGCAACATGCCCGAAAGAACCGTGTTCTTTGTCTCGGACGGCACCGGTATCACTGCCGAGACCTTTGGCAACTCCATCCTGAACCAGTTTCCGGCCAAACCGCGCCATGTTCGCAGGCCCTTCATCGACACCATGGACAAGGCCCACGTCGTGCTGGGTGAGATCAACGAGACCGCTGTGCGTGAAGGCAAGCGCCCGATCGTCTTCATCACGCTGGTCAACGACGATGTGCGCGCCATCCTCACAGGCGACGGCTGCAAGGGTTTGGTGCTGGACATGTTTCGCACCTTTGTCGAACCGCTGGAGCTGGAGTTTGGCGTCAAGAGCAACCACCGCGTGGGGCGCTTCTCGGATGTGAGCAAGAGCCAGGAGTACAGCGACCGCATCGAAGCCATCAACTTCAGCCTGGCCCATGACGATGGCCAGAGCAGCCGCAACCTGGACTCGGCCGACGTGATCTTGCTGGGCGTCAGCCGCAGCGGCAAAACGCCCACCAGCTTGTACCTGGCCATGCAACATGGCATCAAGGCTGCCAACTATCCCTTGATCCCCGAAGACTTCGACCGCGGGCGCATGCCGGGGGCCTTGACGCCGCACAAGCGCAAGTGCTTCGGCCTGACCATCGATCCGGAGCGCTTGGCGCAGATTCGGCACGAACGCCGCCCCGGCAGCAAGTACGCGTCGCTCGAGAACTGCCGCATGGAAGTCAACGAAGCCGAAGCCATGATGCGACGCGAAGGCGTGGCGTGGTTGTCTTCCACCCACAAGTCGATTGAAGAGATCGCCACCACCATCTTGCGCGACCTGCGCCCAGACCGGCTGATCTACTGACCGCGGGCTGATTCGTAAAGGCAAACGGCAGCGGCTGCGGCAACGTTCAGCGACTCCTCCCCACCCGGCTGAGGAATGCGCACCTGCAAGGCGCAGCGCTGCAGCAGCTCTTGCGAAACGCCCTGCCCTTCGTGGCCCAGCACCCAGGCGCAAGGCTTGGGCAGCGCAGCCAGGTGCAGGTCAACACCCCCGTGTGAACTGGTGGCCAGCAGAGGCACGGCCAAGGCCTGCAGGTCGGCCATGTCCAGGCCCTCAACCAGGCGCAGCGCAAAGTGCGCACCCATGCCCGCCCGCAACACCTTGGGCGACCACAGTGCCGCCGTTCCCTTGACGGCCAGGACTTGCGCAAAGCCAAAGGCCGCGGCGCTGCGCAGGATGCTGCCCACGTTGCCGGCATCTTGAATCCGGTCGAGCACCACGGTGGCCACCGCCGGGTCGATGGCGGGCGTGTCGCCCAACACCATGATGAAACCCATCTCAGCCGGTGACTCCAACGTGCTGATGGCCTTGAACAAAGGCTGCGGCACCACGGCCACTTTCTGCGCCCACGAAGCCAGCTCACGGCAAGCGGGGTCTTGCCAGGCTTGTTGGGTGATGACCGCTTGAAGCGCAACGCCACCGCGCTGCTTCAGTGCCGAGCACAGGTGCTCGCCCTCCAGCCAGACCTGCCCGGCTCGCCGATAGCCCGCACCGTCATGGGCCAACTTGCGCAAGCCCACCAACAAGGCGTTGTCCCGGGATGTGATGTGCAGTGGTGCGCTCACCGGATCTCCCCAGCAGCGCGCACCGGCGCAAAACTGCGCCGGTGCGCAGCACAAGGGCCGTGCGCCTTCAGGGCCGCCAGGTGTTCTGGCGTGGGGTAGCCCTTGTGACCGGCAAAGCCGTAGGCGGGGTAGGCTTGGTGCAGTTCATCGCACCAGCGGTCGCGTTGCACCTTGGCCAGTATCGACGCGGCCGAGATCGCCGCCATCTTGCTGTCGCCCTTGACCAACGCGCTGACCGGCATGCGCAGCACCGGGACCTGGTTGCCGTCGACCACCACGCTGTGCGGCAGGATGCGCAAGCCCTCCACCGCCCTGCGCATGGCCAGCAAGGTGGCCTGCAGGATGTTGAGGCGGTCAATCTCTTCAACGCTGGCACTGGCGATGCTGCAGCACAGCGCGCGGGCCCGGATCTGGTCAAACAGCTGTTCTCGCCGGCGCGCCGTGAGCACCTTGCTGTCGGCAAGTCCCTTGATGGTCGCCAGGTCGTCAAGGATCACCGCCGCCGCCACCACAGGGCCGGCCAAGGGGCCACGGCCAGCCTCGTCGACGCCGGCCACCAGGCCCGGGTGATCGAAGTGCAGGCCCAGTTGCTCAGGCCTGGATGATTTGCGCGATGGCATCGGTGGCACAACTGGCCGTGTCGCGGCGCAGCAGGTGGTGAAGTTCGGTGAAACGCTGCGCCACGCGTTGACGGGCCGCGGCGTCGTCCAGCCAGCGGGTCACGGCCGCCGCCAACGGGGCTGGCTGGCAGTCGTCTTGCAGCAGTTCGGGCACCACAAAGTCGCGGCACAGGATGTTGGGCAGACCAACCCAGGGCTGGTACTTCATGCGCTTCATCAGCTGCCAGCTCAGGGCATGCATGTTGTAGCCGATGACCATCGGTTGTTTGAAGAGCGCCGCCTCAAGTGTGGCGGTGCCGCTGGCAATCAGCGTCACGTCGCAGGCTGCCAAAGCGGTGTGCGACTGCCCGTCCAGCAACTGCAGCGGTGCAGCCGGCGCGTGCAGGGCCACCAAAGGCTCCAGCAAGGCGCGCAACCCGAGCGCAATTGGCAACACAAAGCGCAGCGCGGGTTGTTGGCGATGCAACAGCGCCACCGCCTGCAAAAAACGCGGCGCGATGTACTCAATTTCACTGCGTCGGCTGCCGGGCAGCACGGCCACCACGCGCTCGCCATCCGCCAAGCCCAGCACTGCGCGGCTGGCCTGTCGCGGCGGCTGCAGCGCGATGGCGTCGGCCAGCGGATGCCCGACAAAAGTGGCTGCGACACCATGGCGGTGCAACAGCTCGGGCTCAAAGGGAAAGAGGCAGAGCACGTGGTCGACACTGGCCGCCATCTTCTTGGCCCGCCCACCACGCCAGGCCCAGATCGAAGGGCAAACAAAGTGGATGGTCTTGATGCCAGCCTGCTTGAGGCGCTTTTCCAGGCCCAGGTTGAAGTCGGGCGCGTCGACGCCGATGAAGGCTGGCGGGCGCTCTTGCAGCAAGCGCTGGGCCAGACGGTCGCGAATGGCTGAGATCTCCCGGTAGTGCTTGAGCACCTCGACATAGCCGCGCACCGCCAGCTTGTCGTGCGGCCACCAGGCGTCAAAACCATGCGCCACCATGCGCGGGCCACCGATGCCCATGGTTTGCAAAGCCGGCCAGCGCCGTTGCAAGCCGTCGAGCAAGAGGCCGGCGAGCAGGTCGCCCGAGGCCTCGCCGGCAACCATGGCCAGGCGCATGGCCCGGCGCCTCAGCGAACGATGCCGCGCTGGCTGTCGGCCAAGAAGGCCAGCAACAAGCGCACATCGGCATCACCGCCTTCAACCGTGCCCAGCAGCTGCTGCATGGCGTTGCGGGCGACTTCCAGCGTCAACCCGTCGCGGTAGAGCAGCCGGTGCATCTGTTTGACCAGGGCCAGCCGTTCGCTCGAAAAGCCGCGCCGACGCAGCCCTTCCGCATTGATGCCGTGTACCGCCAGCGGGTTGCCGGCAACGGTCATGTAGGGCGGCACGTCCTGGTTGACATGACTTTGGAAACCGGTGATGGCGTGGGCGCCGATGTTGCAGAACTGGTGCACACCGGTGGGCCCGCCGACGATGGCCCAATCGCCTACCTGAACGTGGCCGGCCAAGGTGGCGTTGTTGGCCAGGATGGTCTGGTTGCCCAACTGCACGTCGTGCGCCAGGTGCACGTAGGCCATGATCCAGTTGTCGTCACCCACCCGGGTCACGCCACGGTCTTGCGCGGTGCCGCGGTTGAGGGTGCAGAACTCGCGGATGGTGTTGCGGTTGCCGATGTGCAACTCGGTGGGCTCGCCCGCATACTTTTTGTCCTGCGGCGCCGCGCCCAGGGCGGCGTGGGAATAGATGTGGTTGTCGGTGCCCATGGTGGTCGACCCTTCGATCACGCAGTGAGCGCCGATACGAGTTCGGCTGCCCACCTTCACGCCCGCACCGATCACGGCGTAGGGGCCCACGGACACATCGGCCGCCAGCTCGGCGCCAACGTCAACGATGGCCGTGGCGTGGATCAAGGGCATTGCCTCAGATCACCTTGCGCATGGTGCACATCAGCTCGGCTTCCACCGCCGTCTGGCCGTCCACGCTGCCACGCGTGCGGTAGCGGTAGATGCCGGCCTTGTGGCGGTCGATCCAGGACTCCAGGATCAGCTGGTCGCCAGGGCCCACCGGCCGCTTGAACCGCGTCTTGTCGATGCCGACAAAATAGACCACGGTGTCTTCGTCGCGCTCGCTGTCCATCGACTCAAACGACAGCAGGGCCGAAGCCTGCGCCAAGGCTTCCAGCATCAGGACACCGGGCATCACCGGTCGGGCTGGGAAGTGGCCACCAAAAAACGGCTCGTTGATGGTGATGTTCTTCAGCGCCTTGATGCGCACCGACTTTTCCAGCTCGATCACCCGGTCGACCAGCAAAAAAGGGTAGCGGTGCGGCAGCTTGCGCAGAATGTGCTGGATGTCGAGCATCAGGTGATCTTTCTTTCGAGCGCCCGCAGCCTGTCGCGCAACGCATGCAGTTGCCGCAGTGTGGCTGCGTTCTTTTCCCAGGACGCATTGTCGTCGAAGGGAAACGCGCCGCTGTACTGGCCCGGCTTGTGAATCGAGCGGGTGATAAGGGTGGCCGCCGTGATGTGCACGTGGTCCACGATCTCCAGGTGGCCCAGGATGATGGCGCCGCCACCCGCCGTGCAAAACCGGCCGATGCGGGCACTGCCGGCCACGCCCACACAACCTGCAAACGCGGTGTGGGCGCCGATGCGCACGTTGTGGCCAATCTGCACCAGGTTGTCGAGCTTGACGCCGTCTTCGAGCACGGTGTCTTCCAGCGCACCGCGGTCGATGCAGGTGTTGGCGCCGATCTCGACGTCGTCACCGATGACCACCGACCCCAGCTGTTCGATCTTTTCCCAACGGCCCTGGTTGGGCGCAAAGCCAAAGCCATCGGCACCGATCACGGCGCCACTGTGCACGATGCCCCGCGCACCCAGGCGACAGGCTTCGCTGAGCACAACACGGGCTTTGAGCCAGCTGCCTTCGCCCACCTCGGCCGCTTCGCCAAGGGTGCTTTGCACACCAATGACCGCTGCCGCGCCGACACGCGCGCCACGGCCGACAAAAGCCATCGCACCGACACTGGCGCTGGGGTGGATGAAGGCGCCCTCCTCGACCAGGGCTTGCGGATGGACGCCCGCAACGGCTGGTCTCTGTTGGCGCGCGCGCCAAAACTGGGTCAGGCGCGCAAAGGCCAGATAGGGGTCATCGCAGATGAGCGCAGCGCCACGGGCAACGGCCTGCTCACGCAAGGCGGGTGCAACGATGACACACGCAGCCCGCGTGGTGCTCAGCTGGGCCTGATAGCGCGGGTTGGCCAGGAAGCTGATGGTCGATTCATCGGCGCCATCCAAAGTGCCGATCCGCGTGACTTCCAGATCGGCGTTGCCAACCAGCTCGGCCTTCAGCAATTCGGCCAGGTCGCCCAGGCGCACGCGCATGGGCGACATCATCAGGTCTTCGGGGGGTTGCCGGTCATCTGCCCGTGGGCGCGGGGCCAGGGCCAGCCAAACCACGGATCACCTTGTCGGTGATGTCGACCCGGGCGGAGGCAAACACGCCTTCCTGAATGATCAGGTCGTACTTTTCGGCCTCGAAGATCTGCTTGATGACTTTGTTGGCGCGCTCGACCAGGGCCTGCAGCTCTTCGTTGCGGCGCTGGTTCACGTCTTCCTGAAACTCGCGGCGCTTGCGCTGCAGTTCGCGGTCTTGTTCCACCAGGTCCCGTTGACGCCGTGCCTTTTCCGCTTCTGCCAAGGTCGGCGCGTCTTTCTCAAACTTGTCGGCCGCCGCCTTCAGGCGCGTTCCGACTTCGGTCAGCTCTTTTTCGCGTTTGCCAAACTCGGCTTCGAGCTTGGCTTGCGCGGCCTTGGCGGGCAATGAGTCGCGCAGGACCCGCTCGCTGTTGACATAGCCGATTTTCAGCTCTTGCGCTGCGGCCGGCGCGGCAGCACAAAACAGCGCCGCCGTTGCCAGCAACGCT
>JAYVSX010000089.1:0-8359 GCA_043774975.1 Rubrivivax sp. | reverse complement strand
GTTCACCAAGCGGCCCTTGGCCAGCATGATGATCTTCTTGCCGTCGGGGAAGACCACGTGGTCGACCTGGGGCTTGATTTCGTCCCAGGTGCAGTCTTCCAGAGCGGCGACGTCGATTTCGTTGTCGAAGTGGCCGATGTTGCAGACGATGGCCTGGTTCTTCATGGCTTCCATGTGCTTGCGCGTGATGACGCTCAGGTTACCGGTGGCCGACACAAAGATGTCGGCCTTGTCGGCGGCGTACTCCATGGTCACGACCTTGTAGCCTTCCATCGCGGCTTGCAGTGCATTGATGGGGTCGATCTCGGTCACCCACACCTGGGCCGACAGCGCGCGCAAGGCCTGGGCGCTGCCCTTGCCCACGTCGCCGTAGCCCGCCACCACCGCCACCTTGCCGGCGATCATCACGTCGGTGGCGCGCTTGATGGCGTCGACCAGGCTTTCGCGGCAACCGTACAGGTTGTCGAACTTGCTCTTGGTGACGGAGTCGTTGACGTTGATGGCGCGAAACGGCAGCGTGCCCTTGGCGGCCATCTCGTTCAGGCGCAGCACGCCAGTGGTGGTTTCTTCGGTCACACCGATGATCTGCGCGGCCTTGCGGGTGTACCAGGTGGGGTCGACCGCCAGCTTGGCCTTGATGGCGGCAAACAGGCAGGTCTCTTCTTCGCTGGTGGGCTTGCTGATGACGGAGATGTCTTTTTCGGCGCGCTGGCCCAGGATCATCAGCAGCGTGGCGTCGCCGCCGTCGTCCAGGATCATGTTCGGGCCTTCGCCGTCGGTGCCCTTGGAACCGAAGTCAAAAATGCGGTGCGTGAAGTCCCAGTACTCGCTGAGCGTTTCGCCCTTGTGGGCAAACACCGGCGTGCCCTTGTCCACCAGCGCAGCGGCGGCATGGTCTTGGGTGCTGAAGATGTTGCACGAAGCCCAGCGCACGCTGGCCCCCAGCGCTTGCAGTGTTTCCACCAGCACGGCGGTCTGGATGGTCATGTGAATGCTGCCGGTGATGCGCGCACCCTTGAGCGGTTGGCTTTTGGTGAACTCTTCGCGAATGGCCATCAGACCGGGCATTTCGGTCTCGGCGATCTTGATTTCTTTGCGGCCCCAGGCGGCCAACGACAGGTCGGCAACGGCAAAATCTTGGGCGGGTTTGAGAACGGCGTTCATGGTCAGGCTCCAATCGGTTGAGGAACCTGCACGGCAGCGCTTCAGACGGGGAATCCACTCACCCACGAAGACCATCGTGCAGGTGAGCGCTGTTGCAAAGACGATTTCCGAGCCTGGCCTCTGAGGTGAGGTTGCAACGCTCCTCGGAAAGAGCCCGCATTCTAGCCACAGGTCTGCGGGTTTGCACGGGTGCAACAGCTTGGCCCCCAGGACTCGGGTTGACAGCGTGACCTCTGGCCTGGATCGGCGCGGAAGTTGCTGGAAGGGCTTAAGTCGGGACTGGTTTGACCGACCGCAGCGAGGTGGGTAGGAGAGGGCAAAGCCTCCGTGAGCCAGTCCATTCAACCCGGCCCGCGCTGTTGGTCCTGCGGTGTGGTGTCATGCGGTGAAGACGGTCTGCGGCAAAATCCTTTCGCATGCGCCGCCATGCCTTCGTCTGATGTCAGCTCCCTCGACAGGCGATGCGCGGGTCGCCACCGCGCAACCTTTGTCGTGCTGGCCCCGCGAAGCTCGCGCCGCCATCAGCGGGTTCATGACCGACATCGACGACACCCTGACACACGAAGGTGCGATCGAGCCCCAGGCCCTTCAAGCGCTGCATCGATTGGCGGCTGTCGGCCTGCCGGTGATTGCCATCACCGGCAGGCCTTTGGGCTGGAGCCAGGCCTTGGCGGCGACCTGGCCGGTGGCCGCCGTGGTGGCCGAGAACGGCGCGGTGGCACTGATCAAGGACGGGCAGCGCTTGCTGATCGAATTTGCGCAGGACGAACCGACACGCCAGGCCAACGCGCTGCGTTTGCAAGCGGTGGCACAGCGCGTGCTGCGCGACGTGCCCGGTGCCGTGCTGGCACAGGACAGCCCGGGCCGGGTGACCGACATCGCCGTGGACCACAGCGAATTTGTGCACCTGCCGCCTGCTCAGATTGAACAGGTGGTGGCCTTGATGCGGCAGGCAGGCATGAACGCCACCGTGAGTTCCATCCACATCAACGGCTGGTTTGGCGACCACACCAAGTGGAGTGCGGCGCAGTGGATGCTGCGTCGGCTGTGGGGCCGCGAGTTATTGGACGAGCTCAACGCGTGGGTGTACGTGGGCGACTCCACCAACGACCAGCTGATGTTCCAGCACTTTCCGCAGGCCGTGGGCGTGGCCAACCTGATGCGCTTTGCGGCTGAGTTGAAGGTCTGGCCGGCTTACCTGGCGCCAGGCGAACGCGGAGTGGGTTTTGCGCAAGTGGCGCAGGCGGTGTTGGCGGCGCGTTCCAGCTGAGTTGTCCTCAGGGTCGCAGCTGCGAGTAGCGCCAGGCTCCTAGACCCTGGGCGCGCGGGATCAGCTTTCGGCTGACAAGCCCAGGAAGTAACGCAGGCGATCTGCTTCTTCGGCCCAGGCCGCTTTGAAGGCGGCTTCGCGAGGGGGCTTGCCGCTGACAAAACCCCATTGCGTCTGCAGTTGGCCACCCTGCACTGCGGCGTTGCACCAGCCCAGGACTTGTCCGCGCCACAGCAGCGGCAACGCGTAGTAGCCCCGCACGCGCTTGGGCGCAGGGGTGTACGCTTCGAAGCGATAAGCCCAACCCCAGAACAGCTCAAAGCGCCTGCGGTCCCAGACCACGGGGTCAAAAGGCGCCAACAGCCGCACCTGCTCGTCCAACTGGTGGCGCCTGCTGCGCGGGTTTTCGCCGGCTGGCCAGTACCAGCGCAGGCCATCCACCAGGGCCGAAGGCAGGCGGGTCTTGGTGTGCGCGAGCGCCGCTGCGCGCTGGGTGCGCCACTGCGGCACGCCACCGCCCAGCAAATGGCTGAGCAGTTCGGACAACGAGCGCTCCGGCAGCGGCGCGTACTTGGCCACCACCACGTCAACCAAGGTGTCGATTGCCGCAGCGGGCGCCACGTCGCTGCCTGGGCGTTCGCTGGCCTGATAGAGCCGAACGCCACCGGCACGGCCTGCGATGCGCACCAAGCCCCGGTAGTGCATGCCGTCGAGCAGTTGCGTGCTGGCGTTGCTGGAACCGCCAAACCAGTTTTGAGTCTTGCCGTGCTGAAAAGCCTGGTCCACCTCACGCGGGTGAACCACACCGCGCTGGCGCACAAAGTCGAGCACGGCATGGGCCTGCGTCCAGCGCGACTTGGGCCACACCGTGCGCGGCGCACGCGGGTGCATCAAGGCCTGTGTCGCGCGGGGCAGAAAACCGTAGTTGACGAAGAAGTCTTCTTCGATAGGCAGTTGGGCGTATCGCCGTTCCAGGTCGCCCGCACGGTAGTTCTTGACACGGTGGCGCAGGGTCAGGTCTTGCGCGCGCGCCGGGGCACGAATGGGGTCCGCTTGCACAAAGCCCAGGCGCTGAATGGCCTTGGGCAAGGTGGTGGGTGTGAAGAGGCTGCGGGCGACGGCGTACTGGCGCAGGTGGTCAAGCGATATCGACATGCTGCCAATGATGCCCTGAGTGGGTGGTGCCTCCTTGGCCCAACCGACACGGCTTCGCGGTGCCAACACGTTGATAACGCGTTGATAACGGCGCCGACCTTAGATTGACACTGTGCTGCCCTGGGCAGTCTTTCCGTTCTCAAGCCGCGCCGCCATACTTGTGCTGATGCCCATGCCGCCGCCACGCCTAGCTTTGTGCTTGCAGCTCAGCCGCGTCGGGCGCGTGCGGGTGGGCGACCAGCCCTGGCTGCCCTTGGCGCCGCGTGACGCGTTGCTGCTGGCCTGGCTGGCGGTGGAGGGTCCTACGCCGCGTCTGCGTTTGGCCCAACTGCTGTGGCCCGAGAGCCCGCCCGAGGCCGCACGCAACTCGCTGCGCCAGCGCTTGTTCCAGCTGAAAAAGCAGCTGAAGGACGAGCCGGTCAGCGGACAGGCCATCCTGACGCTGGACCCCCAGATCCTGCATGACCTGGATGAGTCGAGTGCCGTGTTGGCCGGCGTCGACGTGGACGTCCGTGGCGAAATGGCCGCCTGGCTGTCGCACCGCCGTGACCGCGCCAGCGCACAGGCCCGCCAAAGCCTGGTTGAACAGCTTGGCGCCGCCGAAGGCCGCGCCGACTGGCCCCAAGCGCTGGACTTGGCCGAGCGGCTGCTGGCCTTGGAGCCAACCGCAGAAGAAGCCCACCTGCGCCTGATGCGCTTGCACTACCTGGCCGGCGACCGCGCTGCTGCCCTGCGGGCTTTTGACCGTTGCCAGCAGGTGCTGCAGCAAGAGCTGGGTGTCGGGCCTTCCAGCGAAACCCTGTCGCTGCGTGCCACCGTCGTTACCAGCGCCGACGCGCCAGGCCGTAGCACCAGCCTGGCGCAGCGGACCGTGCCCGTTGCCGTGCTGCGTCCACCGCGCCTGATCGGCCGCCAGCTCGAGCTGCAGCAGTTTGAGCAAGGCTGGCGCGCCGGCCACGTGGTGGCGGTGACGGGCGAGGCGGGCATGGGCAAGACACGCTTGATGCAAGACTTCGCGCACGCTCGTCCAGGTGTGCTGCACGTCTCGGCGCGGCCGGGCGACGAGGGCGTGCCGCTGGCCACCTTGGCCCGCCTGTTGCGCGCCGTGTCGCAAGCGCAGACTGCGGCCCCAGATTCGCACGCCGTCGCCGGGTCTGCGTCCTCCGGGTTTTCTTCTTGGATGGCGGCCCCCGAGTCGGCCGCGCTGGGCAGCGCCGTCGACCAGCGCTTGCGGCTGCAGCGCGACGTCGCCGAGCGGCTGCGCGCGCAGCCAGGCGTGTCGGGCCTGCTGCTGGACGACCTGCACTTTGCTGACGGCGCCAGCCTGGAGCTGATCCTGGCTTTGGCAGACGACGGCGAGGGTGGGCCGCACTGGGCCTTGGCCTGGCGCTCGGCGGACGCTGGCACGCCTTTGCGCGCCGTGGCCGATGCGCTGGCCAGCCGGGCTCGGCTGCGCGCGGTGGTGCTGCGCCCTTTGAACGAGGCGGCCTTGGCCGAGCTGGTGGACTCCTTGGCGCTGCCAGGGCTGACGGGTGCCGCCTTGGCCCCGGCACTGAAACAGCGCACCGGTGGCAATCCGCTGTTTGTGCTGGAAACGCTGAAGCTGATGTGGATGGAGCCGGGCAACGGGCTGGGGCACGAGCTGTTGCCGCGGCCGGCATCCGTGACGCACCTGATCGAGCGTCGGCTGGCCCAGCTGTCGCCGGGCGCCATGGCCCTGGCGCGCTGTGCTGCCGTCGCCGGCGACGAGTTCTCCACCGCACTGGCGGCCCAGGTCCTCGGTGCATCGGCGCTGGCGCTGGCCGACGCCTGGCAAGAGCTGGAAGCAGCCCAGGTCTTGCGCGAGGAGGCCTTTGTTCATGACCTGCTCTACGAAGCCACGCTGGCCAGCGTGCCAGCACCGATCGCGCGGCTGTTGCATGGTGACATCGCAGGGCATCTGCAGCAGACGGGCGGCGTGGCGCCGGCCACCCTGGCCCGGCACTGGTTGGCTGCCGGACGGCCCGACAGCGCCAGGCATCACCTGGAGCAGGCCGCCCTGGCGGCTTCGCAGGCGCTGGACGCGCGCGAGGCCGGCCGGCTGTGGCTGCAGCTGGCGCAACTGCAACAGGCCGCAGGACTGCGGGCCCTGGCCTTTGAGGCCGCGGCCAAGGCCGTGCAGGCCCTGCGTGAACACACCACGGGTGCCGATCTGAGTGCGGCCATCGACCGCCTGGCCGAGCTGGCTGCCACACGCGAGCAGCGCGCCGGCGCCGAAAGGCGGCGCGCCGAGATGCTGCTGACGCGCGGCGACACCGCGCAGGCCAGCCTGGCGGTGGCGCAGGCCCTGAAGCTGCTGGGCACCGATGGCGGCGCCGCCGACCGCAGCGACCTGCTCAACCTGCAGGGCGTGCTGCAGCGCCGCGCGGGCCAGCTGGACGAGGCCCGCCACTCGCTGGAAGCGGCCCTGCACCTGGCCCGTGTTCACGACGCTGCCCAGCAGGCACCCAAGGCACCCGGTGACCTGCCCGGCGTGCTGAACAACCTGGGCCTGGTGCTGCAGGCGCAGGACCTGCACCCCGAAGCCATTGGCTGTCTGCAAGAGAGTGCCGAACGACAGACCGACCCGGCCACGCGAGCGCGGGTGCTGAACAACCTGGCCATTTCACTGGAAGAGCGCGGTCAGGTGGAGCTGGCCCGCGAACAGCGTCTGGCGGCCGCTCGCGCCGTGGCTGGCAGCGGCAGTGTGGTTGAACTGGTGCTGGCCATTTCGCTGGGCGCGGTGGCGCGCAACCTGTGCCGGTTCAGGGAAGCGCTTCAGCACCTGGAGCGGGCCCAAGCGTTGGGTCAAGGTCAGCAGCATTTCCGGGCTGAAGACCTGCTGCGACAACAAGCAGCGGTTTGGCTGGAGCTGGGCCGCTTCAATTTGGCGCGCGAAGCGCTGGACAGCGCAGCGCTGTTGATCAGCCTACCCAGCGATCGCGCTTTCATCGACATCGTGCGGGCGCGTGGCCTGCTGAGCCAGGGGCCACAGCACCACGCCGACGTGTTGGCGCTGTTGGCTCCGGCCGAAGAGCAACTGCTGCGCAGCGGCGATCGCCGTGCGCTGCGTCGGCTGTGGTTGCTGAAGGCCCGCGCGATGCCGCCGCCGCAAGCCGTGGAACTGCTGCAGACCCAGCTGGCGGTGCCCTCCGTGGCCAACAACCCGGGCGCCGCGTTACCGCTTCAGGTGCGCCTGGCGCAGGGCCTTTTGGCGGTGGGTGAGGTTGGCTTGAGCCGGCGCTTGGCCGAGCGCAGCAGCGATTGGATGGTGGCTGTTCAGCCCCTGGAGGTGACGCCAGCAGAGGTCTGGTTGACGCTGGCTCAAGCCACCCTGGCGCAAGGCGACGACGCGGCTGCACAAGCCGCCGTTGAGCGGGGCCTGGTCTTTGTGCAAGACGTGGCCGAGCAGCACCTGGAGCCGATGTACCGCCAGGGCTGGACCCAGCGCAACGCCGTGAATAGGGAACTGGCGCGCATGGCCGCGCGCTTCAAACCAAGTCTTGCCTGACCTGCCCGCCGCCGCACGCCTGCAAGCTGACTTGTGCCAGTGCGCCGTTGATCAGCACCAACTGCGGTGGCCGATGGCCCATGTCCGATGTCCGATGCCCATGTCCACCACCACGGGGCAGGCCAGTGCGCCCAGGGTGGAAATCAACGCTTCTTCATAGCGCAGTTCGCTCCGCTGGGTGCTGTCGGGCGCAGCCGAACGGCCGATCATCACGCCCGACAGGCCCTGTGCGGTGTCAAGCCAACCCGCCCAGCGCAAGCGGTGCAGCGCGCGCACCCAGTCGGTGGGCGAAAGGCCCGCGTTTTCCAGGTACAGCACGGTGCCGGTCTGGCGATGGGCAGCCATGAACTGCGCCAGATCGCCATGGCCGGTGCCGGCCAGGTGCATCAGGGTGTCCAGGCAACCGCCCACCAGACGTCCCCGAAAGGCCACGTCTTTCGCGCCGTTCAAGCTGCGCCAGCGGTCGCCTCGGTCAATTGATAGGTGGTGTCGGGGACGAGGGCGAATGTCCATGCGCTGATCATGCCGCGTGATCAAGGCGGCGTGAAAAAGTCACTTCCGACAGGCGACATAGGTCCTCGTGCTCAGACGCCACTGTGCCTAGAGTTGCGGCAACCGCTTGAACACAGCTCAGGGCTGGACAAGCAAGAAAAACACATCGCTGTCATCGTGTCAGGGCCCATCAAGGGCCGCTCAGGGCCATCGGGGAAGTCGTTCAGGGAGAACCGGCAACGGGCAGTCGCATTCGTGTGACTGCCCGTTGACCGTTTGGCGGCGCCCGTAGCGCCCGACCCAAGGCGACCGAAGTCGCCCCCTGCTGTTGATGCCGTGACCTTTACAGGCCTGCCGCCGCGCGCAACGCGGCGGCCTTGTCGGTTCTTTCCCAGGTGAATTCCGGCTCTTCGCGGCCGAAGTGGCCGTAGGCAGCGGTCTTCTCGTAGATCGGGCGCAGCAGGTCCAGCATCTGGATGATGCCCTTGGGTCGCAGATCGAACACCTCGGCCCCGATGGCCGACAGTTTGTCGTCGGGCAGCACGCCGGTGCCCTCGGTGTAGACCGTGATGTTCATCGGTTTGGCCACGCCAATGGCGTAGGCCACCTGCACCTGGCACTGCCGCGCCAGGCCGGCAGAGACGATGTTTTTGGCCACGTAGCGCGCGGCATAGGCAGCTGAGCGATCAACCTTGCTCGGGTCTTTGCCGCTGAAGGCACCACCGCCGTGCGGGCAGGCGCCGCCGTAG
>JAYVSX010000088.1:0-6570 GCA_043774975.1 Rubrivivax sp. | reverse complement strand
ATGCCTTCATACACAGGGTCGTTGGCCCGCACGAACATGCGGCCACGGTCGTCCAGCTTGCCCAGCGCGTAGGTAAAGATTTCGCCTTCGTCCATGCTGATCAGCACGCCGTTCTTGCGGCCTTCGCTTTCGCCTTTGTAGGCTTCGTAACCGTCAAAGATGTTGCTGATGAGGCCGGTGCCACGGGTCAGGTTCATGAACTCGTTGCTGAAACCGATCAGCCCACGCGCCGGAATGCGGTACTCCAGGCGCACCCGGCCGCGGCCGTCGGTTTCCATGTTGACCAAGTCGGCCTTGCGTTCGCCCAGGGCCTGCATCACGCCACCCTGGTGCTGGTCTTCGATGTCCACCGTCAGCATTTCAATCGGTTCGTGGCGCTCGCCGTTGACTTCATGGAACACCACCCGCGGCTTGCTGACCGCCAGTTCATAACCTTCGCGGCGCATGTTTTCCAGCAGGATGGTCAGGTGCAGTTCGCCGCGGCCGCTGACGTCAAAGATGCCGTCTTCGCTGGACTCCTTGACACGCAGCGCCACGTTGCTCTGCAGCTCTTTTTGCAGGCGGTCCCAGATCTGTCGGCCGGTGACGTATTTGCCTTCGCGGCCAGCCAAGGGGCTGTTGTTGACGCAGAAGTTCATCGTCAAGGTGGGCTCGTCCACGTGCAGCATGGGCAGCGGCATCGGGTTGAGCGGGTCGGTCAGCGTCACGCCGATGCCGATGTTTTCAATGCCGTTGATCAGCACGATGTCGCCCGGGCCGGCTTCGGTGGCTTGCATGCGTTCCAGGCCTTCAAAGGTCAGCACCTGGTTGACGCGGCCCTTGAAGGTTTTGCCGCCTTCGTCGGGCGTGCCTTCGCAGACCATCACGTCCATCATCGGCTTGAGCGTGCCCTGCGTGATGCGGCCCACGCCAATCCGGCCGACAAAGGTGGAATAGTCCAGCGAAGAGATTTGCAATTGCAGCGGCGCAGCCGGGTCGCCTTGGTGCGCGGGCACGTGGCGCAGCACGGTGTCAAACAGCGCGCTCATGTCGGTGCCCCAGGCTTCGCCAGCGGTGCCTTCGGTCAAGGACGCCCAACCGTTCAGGCCTGATGCGTAGACCACCGGAAAGTCCAGCTGCTCTTCGGTGGCGCCCAGTTTGTCAAACAGGTCAAACGCGGCGTTGATGACGTAGTCGGGGCGCGAACCCGGCTTGTCGACCTTGTTGACCACGACGATGGGCTTGAGGCCGAGCGCCAGCGCCTTGCGCGTGACAAAGCGCGTCTGCGGCATCGGGCCTTCCTGGGCGTCGATCAGCAGCACCACGCCCTCGACCATCGACAGCGCGCGCTCCACCTCACCACCGAAGTCGGCGTGGCCGGGGGTGTCGACGATGTTGACGTGGGTGCCCTTCCATTCCACGGCGCAGTTCTTGGCCAGGATGGTGATGCCTCGTTCACGCTCGATGTCGTTGCTGTCCATCACGCGCTCGGCCACCTTTTCGTTGTCACGGAAGGTGCCGCTTTGGCGCAGCAGTTGGTCGACCAGGGTGGTCTTGCCGTGGTCGACGTGGGCAATGATGGCGATGTTGCGGATGGCAGCGTGGGTCATGGTCGGTCCTGGACTTCAAGAGGGCTGAGCAGGCGGTCTGCGATGAGTTCGCCTGCGGTGATGTGGGCGGTGCCAAGGAAGGCAGCGGGGTGGGTGCCGTAGACACGCACGGCGGGCGCGTCGGCCAAGGTCACGCGGCGGCGCAAGCCGCACAGAAAGCGACCGGCCTCGTCATCGGGCAGGTGGACTTCAGGCCAGGCGGACACCAACACGTCGGGTGGCAAGAGCAAGGCGTCGCGCTCGGATTCGGTCAGGGCTTGCAGGGCTTCAAGGGTCACGGCCTGGGTCAGGTCAAGTGCACCGCTGGCAGTGCGCCGCAAAGCGCTCAGGTGGGCGCCGCAGCCCAAGGCTTCGCCGATGTCTTCGGCCAGCGTGCGGATGTAGGTGCCCTTGCTGCAGCGGACATCCAGCACCAGGATTTCATCTTGCCAGTGCAGGATGTCGATTTGGTGAAGCTTGACCTGGCGCGTCGGTCGTTCAATCTCGATGCCCTGACGGGCGTAGTCGTAGAGCGCCCTGCCCTCGTGCTTCAGCGCCGAGTGCATGGGCGGCAATTGATCGATGACACCGGTGAAGCGCGCGCAGGCCATTTCAATGGCAGTGCGGTCGACCTGGACCGCGCGTTCCTGCACCACCTCGCCTTCGCCGTCACCGGTGCGGGTGCGCTGACCCAGTTTGAGCGTGGCTGTGTAGCGCTTGTCAGCGTCCAGGCTGGCTTGGCTGAATTTGGTGGCCGCGCCAAAGCACAGCGGCAGCAAGCCGGTGGCCAGCGGGTCCAGCGTGCCGGTGTGGCCGCCCTTTTCTGCGCGCAAGATGCCCTTGGCCTTTTGCAAGGCGTCGTTACTCGTCCAGCCCAAGGGCTTGTCGAGCAGCAACACACCGTGCAAGGTGCGGCGGACGATGCGGGCGCGCGGCGTGCTCACGTCAGTCTTCCTTGGCCCGCACCGAGTTGGCCTTGGCGATCAGCGCGCTGATGTCGGCGGCGCGCTCGGTGGTCTTGTCGTAATGGAAGTGCAGCGTGGGCACGGTGTGGATGGCCAGGCGCTTGAACAGGCCATTGCGGATGAAACCGGCGGCTTCGTTCAGGGCGCGGGCGCTCTCTTCGGGGTCGTTGAGCAAGACCGAAAAATAGATCTGCGCATGGGCGTAGTCGGGCGTCACGTCGACGCTGTTGATGGTGACCATGCCCACGCGCGGATCGGCCAGATCACGGATGAGCTGGGCCACATCGCGCTGAATCTGGTCAGCCACGCGGAAGCTGCGGTTGGGAACGGCTTTTTTGTGTCTCATGCGCGGTGTGCTCCAAATGAATCAGCCCCGCCGCAGTGGCGGGGCTGATCGCTGGGTAGCGTCTGGCCCGCCTTACAGCGTGCGTGCCACTTCCTTGACCTCGAAGAACTCCAACTGGTCACCTTCTTTGATGTCGTTGTAGTTCTTCAGCTTGATGCCGCACTCGAAGCCTTCCTTGACCTCGCGCACGTCGTCTTTGAGGCGTTTCACCGACTCGACCTCGCCGGTGTAGATGACGGTGTGCTCGCGCAACAAACGGAAGCGGGCGTTGCGAATGACCTGGCCCGCTGTGACCATGCAACCGGCCACCGTGCCGATCTTGCTGGCCACGAAGACGGTGCGAATCTCGGCCGTGCCGATGACCTCTTCACGCTGCTCGGGTGCCAACATGCCGCCCATCGCCGCTTTGATCTCGTCCACAGCGTCATAAATGATGTTGTAGTACTTCAGATCGACGCCGTTGCCTTCGGCCAGCTTGCGTGCACCCATGTCGGCGCGCACGTTGAAGCCAATGATGACGGCCTTGCTGGCAATCGCCAGGTTGACGTCGCTCTCGCTGATGCCACCCACCGCAGCGTGCACGATCTGCACGCGCACTTCGGGCGTGCTGAGCTTGGTGAGGCTTTGCGCCAAGGCTTCTTGCGAACCCTGCACGTCAGACTTGACGATGAGGGACAGCGTCTGCGCCTGGCCTTCGCCCATGTTCTCGAACATGCCCTCGAGCTTGGCGGCCTGGCGCTTGTTCAGCGTGACCTCGCGGTACTTGCCTTGGCGGAAGGTGGCGATTTCGCGTGCCCGGCGCTCGTCGGACAAGACCATGAACTCGTCACCGGCTTGCGGCACTTCGGTCAGGCCCTGGATTTCAACCGGAATGGAAGGACCGGCCGCTTCGATGGCCTTGCCATCTTCGTCCAGCATGGCGCGCACGCGGCCGTAGCTGCTGCCAGCCAGCACCACGTCGCCCTTGCGCAGCGTGCCAGTTTGCACCAGCACCGTGGCCACCGGGCCGCGGCCCTTGTCAAGGCGGGCTTCAATCACCAGGCCCTTGGCGGCAGCGGCCGTGGGAGCCCGCAGCTCCAACACTTCTGCCTGCAGCAGCACCTGTTCGAGCAGCATGTCGATGCCCGTGCCGACCTTGGCCGACACACCCACGAAGGGCGCGTCGCCGCCAAAGTCTTCCGGGATCACGCCTTCGGCCACCAGCTCGCTCTTCACGCGCTCCACGTTGGCATCGGGTTTGTCGATCTTGTTCATGGCCACGACGATCGGCACACCGGCGGCCTTGGCGTGTGCAATGGCTTCCTTGGTCTGCGGCATCACGCCGTCGTCGGCCGCCACCACCAGGATCACGATGTCGGTGGCCTTGGCGCCGCGGGCCCGCATGGCCGTGAAGGCTGCGTGGCCTGGGGTGTCCAGGAAGGTGATCATGCCGCGCGGAGTTTCCACGTGGTATGCACCGATGTGCTGCGTGATGCCGCCATGTTCGCCCGCCGCCACACGGGCCCGGCGGATGTGGTCCAGCAAAGACGTTTTGCCGTGGTCGACGTGGCCCATGACCGTGACCACTGGGGCGCGCGGCAACTGCTCGGCGTCGAGATGCGCGTTTTCTTCTTCGGTGAAGGCTTCGGGGTCGTCGAGCTTGGCGGCCAGCGCCTTGTGGCCCATTTCTTCGACCACGATCATGGCCGTTTCCTGGTCCAGCTGCTGATTGATGCTGACCATCTGGCCCAGCTTCATCAGCTGCTTGATGACTTCGGATGCCTTGACGCTCATCTTGTGCGCCAGGTCGGCCACCGAGATGGTTTCGGGCACATGCACTTCTTGCACCACCTGCTCGGCTGGCTGCGTAAAGGAGCTCGAGCCCGCGTCGCCACGCTCGCCACGGCGACCACCACCACGCGGCGCACGCCAGCCCGGACGGCCCGCGCCGCTGTCGGTGCGGCCCTTGACGGCGGCACGCTTCTTGGCAGCGTCGTCGGCCCAGCTGGACGACAGCTTCTCCGACTTGATCTGTTTTTTCTCGCCTGGCTTGGCCGCGGTGGTGGCACCTGGCGCACCCGGCACAGCCTTGGGCTTGTGGATGGTTCCCTTGATGGCTTCTTTGGCCGGTTCGGCCGGCTTGGGCTCTTCCGGCTTCTTGGCCAGCATCACCTTCTTGGGCGCGTTCATCATCGCGCGGATGGCGGCGGCTTCAGCCTCGGCGGCTTTGCGGCGACGCGCCAGGTCGTCGGACTTGGCGGCATCTTCGGCGGCTTTGTCAGCGGCTTTGACCACCCGCAGCACGGGCTTGGCGGGCTCGACCGGCTTGGGCGGCTCGTCGACCACCGGTGCAGCGGGTGCAGCGGCTTCAACGGTGGGCGCGGGCGCCGGTGCGGGCGCTGACGCAGCGGCGGCCTTGCCGGGCGCACGCTTGCTGGCCTTGTTCAGGGCAGCGGCGGTCTCAGCGGCTGCAGCCGCGGCAGCCGCCTGGGAAGCAGCCTGTGCCGCCACGGCGACTGCGGCTTTGGCAGCCGACTCTGCGACCGCAGTCGCGGTGGCTTCGGCGGCTTCGCGTGCAACACGCTCCTGCTCTTCACGCTGGCGGCGCGACTCGGCCAACTCTTCTTCTTGCAGGCGGATCGCCGCCGCCTGGGCCTGGGCCTCTTCTTCGCGGCGCTGCAGGTCCAGTTCTTCGGCGCTGGTGACAGCTGCCTCTTCACCCGCTGGCGCGCCGTCGCGCTTGACGAACACGCGCTTCTTGCGCACCTCCACCTGGATGGTGCGGGCACGGCCACTGGAGTCGGCTTGCTTGATCTCGGTTGACGTCTTCTTGGTCAACGTGATCTTCTTGCGCTCAGCCGCCGGCGCGGTGCCGTGGGCGGTGCGCAAGTAGTCCAGCAAGCGCTCCTTGTCGGATTCGGTCAGCGCGTCGTCGGGCGACTGCTTGGTCACACCGGCCGATTGCAGCTGCTCAAGCAGCGCCGTGGTCGGGCGACCAAGTTGCGCGGCAAACAGGGCGACGGTCATCACGGCCATGGGTTCGGTTTCCTCGGGTGTTTCTGGTGCTGAAGGCGGTGGGCGAGCGAGTGGCTCAGGCGGTGAACCAGTGTTCGCGGGCCTTCATGATCAGCGTCTTGGCGCGCTCTGCTTCGATGCCGGTCATGTCGGTGAGTTCGTCCACCGCCAAGTCGGCCAGGTCGTCACGGGTGTGCACGCCGCCCTGCGCCAATTGCGCAATGAGTTCGGGCGTCACACCTTGCAGATCGCGCAGGTGTTGCGACACCTCTTCGACCTGCTCTTCTTTTTCAATTTCCATCGTCAGCAGCGCGTCTTTGGCACGCGTGCGCAGCTCGTTGACGGTGTCTTCGTCAAAGGACTCGATTTCCAGCATCTCGCTCAGCGGCACGTAGGCCACTTCTTCCAGGCTGGAGAAGCCCTCGGCAATCAGGATGTCGGCCACCTCGGCGTCGACATCGAGCTTGGCGACAAACAGCGCGCGCACCGAGTCGCTTTCAGTGGCTTGTTTGGCCTGCGACTCTTCGGCCGTCATGATGTTGATGCGCCAGCCGGTCAGCTCAGAGGCGAGCCGCACATTCTGGCCACCGCGGCCAATCGCAATGGCGAGGTTTTCTTCGTCAACAACGACGTCCATCGCGTGGCGTTCTTCGTCCACCACGATCGATTGCACATTCGCCGGGGCCAGTGCCCCGAT
>JAYVSX010000087.1:0-15693 GCA_043774975.1 Rubrivivax sp. | reverse complement strand
GCTTTCGATTCGCTGGTCCTGCGCGGCATGGTCAGCGACACGGAAGCGCTGCAACGCGTCACCGACCTGGCCAATGCCTACTTGCGCGGCAGCGGCACTGCCGGCAACGCCGGCGCCACTGCCGGTAACCCACGCCTGGTGAACATGCTGTCGGTCGCTGCGCCGCAGCAGGTGATGCTCGAAGTCAAGGTCGCCGAGGTTTCGAAGAACCTGCTTGACCAGTTCGGCATCGACTTCTCGCGCGCTTACGTGCCGGGCGACGGCTCGATGGTGCGCTTCCTGTCGGGCATCTTCGGCGGTGGCGTCGGCTTGCTTGGCCAGATCTCCCGTACCGGTCCGAACAACGTGCCATACAGCTCGGTCGACGCGGTTGTTGGCGGCACAGTTCCGGTGCCCGGCGCAGTCGGCGGCAACGTGGTGCTAACACCACAAGGTTACGTCACGCAGTACGGCAACGTGCCCGGCCGCGGCGTCACCAACGGCGTGTTGAACATGCAGAAAAACGACGGCCTGGTCAAGGTACTGGCCGAGCCCTCGGTGATGGCGATCAGTGGCCAGACCGGCAGTTTCCTGGCCGGCGGCAAGATCTTCATCCCGGTGGCCACGACCAATACGGCGGGCGGCCGCGAGGTCACGCTGGAAGAAAAGGAGTTCGGCGTTTCGGTGCGCTTCACGCCCACCGTGCTGGGCGGCGGCCGCATCAACCTGAAGGTGCGGCCCGAGGTCTCGGAGTTAACCCAGTCTGGCGTCACGATCGCCGGCGTCGGCGGCACCGCGATATTTCCGGCCTTCACGTCACGCAAGGCCGAGACCACGGTTCAACTGATGGACGGCCAAAGCTTCGTGATCGGCGGCCTGATCAAGAACAACACGACGACCAACGTCAAGGCGTTTCCGTTCCTCGGCGAACTGCCGATCATCGGGGCACTGTTCCGCAGCACCGAATTCCAGACCGACCGCACCGAACTGGTCTTCGTCATCACGCCTCGGCTGGTCAAGCCGTTGCCGGCCGACTACCGCCTGCCGACCGACGGCTACGTGCCGCCGACGCGCAAAGAGCTGATTTTCGAAGGCCGTCTCGAAGGCCGCGCCAGGCCGGCAGCCGCCGCCGATCCGGCAACCGCGCCACCGGCTGCCGGGGCGCCCGCCGAAGCCACGCGGCCGCTGCCCGCTGCACCGCCGGGCGGTGGCTTTGACATCAAACCCCGGGAGTGATCGTGGTGCCCAATCATGTTGCTCAGCATTCGTCCTTGCACAGGCCACTGCGATGCACGCGGCCACCGCTGCCCTTGTTGGTCGCACGGGCCGCACTGGCCGCACTGGCCGCTGCGGTCTGCCTGCTTGCAACCGGCTGCGCCAACACCCCGAATGAAGGCGACGGTAGCTTCGGCATGACCACCCGAGCGCTCATCGCGCAGCAGATTCGCAATCCGCAGGCGCCGCAGCGCAACGCGGCCCTCACGCCGGCCACCGACGGCCGCACGATGCGGGAGGCGATGGACCGCCATGTCGGCAGCTTCAAGGAACCGCCAACGACGACGGTCGTCAACATCGGTGTCGGAGGCGGTGGTGGGCGCTAAATCGGTGGCCAAGTGCCTTGGCGCGGCCATCGGCCGTCGGCATCAGCGCGGTGCCGTGGCCATCATCGTCGGCCTGTCGATGGTCGTGATGGTCGGCTTCATCGGCCTGGCCGTCGACGGCGGACGGCTCTACCTGACCAAGACCGAACTGCAAAACGCTGCCGACTCCTGCGCGCTGGCCGCGAGTTACGAGTTGACCGGTTCGCCAGCGATCGCCGCAGCCGCCTTCACCCAGGCCGAGGCCGCAGGCCGCGCCGTCGGCCAGCTTAACAAGGTGGGCTTCCAGGGCGTAGCCATCGCCGCCGGCGAGATCGCGCTGACCTACAGCGCCAGCCTGGCTGGCGGCTGGGGCGCTGCCGGAGTGGCGACGACTGACGCCAAGTACGTGCGCTGCACAATCGAAAAGACCGGTATCCAGCCCTACTTCATGCAGGTACTGGGCATCGGCAACCAGACCGTCAACGCCTTCGCCACCGCGACGCTCACGCCAGCACAGAGCAACTGCGCGGTGCCGATGGCCTTGTGCACGCGCGGCGCGGCACCGACCTACGGTTATGTTTCCGGCGATTGGATCGGCATGGATTTCGGCCAGGCCGGCAGTGGCCCTGCCAACTACACCGGCAACTTCCGCTGGATCGACTTCGATCCGGGTGCGACGACCCCAGGTTGCAGCGGCGGCGGCGCACAGGAACTCAGCTGCCTTGTTGCCGGCACCGGGCAATGCAACCTGCCCGAGCCAATCACCGGGGTCTGCACGTCGAGCGGCAACGCCAACCCGACAACGGGTTGTGTCGGTCAGACCGGCGCCATCAACTCGCTGGAAGGAGCCTACAACACGCGCTTCGGCGTTTATGCGCCCGGCGGCGCGCCCGGCGGCGGCGGCTACACGGTAGCCAATGCGCCGCCCGATCGCACCGGCTTTTCGTACAGCACCGAAAACTGGACCCCGGGCCGCGATGCCTACAACGGAGTGGTCGCAGGACAGACCAACTTCAGGGCTTCGCGTGCCGCCAACTTGGCGATCCAGGGCGACCGCAACATCACCAACCCGCCGCTGTATGCCAACAACGATACGTTGGCGACTCAGGCTCAGCACGCAACCAGCGGTGCCGACCGCCGTTTGGTTGTGGTGCCAATCGTCGAGTGCGGCAACTTCGCAGGTGGCCAGCACGCGCCGGTGCGCGCCTATGCCTGCATCCTGTTGCTCGACCCCTACCGCAGACAGGGCAACAATGTGGTCTCGCGCCTCGAATACCTGGGCCGATCCAACCTTGCCGGCAGCGCCTGTGCCAGTTCGGGCGTTGCAGGCGACAGCGCGTCGCAGGGACCACTGGTCCCGGCGTTGGTGCAGTGACACCGAACATGGCCTCCCGCACCGATTACCGTGTTCTGCGCCGCTGGAGCCGCGGGGTGGCAGCCGTCGAGCTGGGGTTGCTGATGACGCCGATGATCCTGATGATGTTCGGCGCCACCGAATTTGGTCGCGCCGTGTACACCTACAACACGCTGGCCAAGGCGGTGCGCGATGCGGCGCGCCACCTCTCGCAGCACGGGCCCGGTGACACGACGATCCAGAACGAGGCGCGCTGCCTGGCCGTCTACGGCAATTCCACCTGCTCGGGCAGCGCACTGGCGCCCGGGCTCACTGTTGGCTCCATCACACTGTGCGACGCACAGTCATGCCCCGGCAGCCATGCTGCCCAGGGAACCGGCAGCGGTGTCGTCAACCTGGTGTCGGCAACGGTCGTCAACTACACCTACAGCTCGCTGGTTCAGCTGGTGATGCCGAATCTGAATTTCAACAACATTTCGGCCACGATGAGGGCCCAGCTGTGAGGAGCGCTGCTGCTCCCGTGGGTTGCGGTCCATCACTTCGCAGACGCCAGGCCGGCGTTGCTGCGGTGGAGTTCGCGCTGGTCAGCGCGATCTTCTCCACGATGCTGCTCGGCGTCATTGAAATGGGCCGGCTGCTGTGGGTCTGGAACGCCGCCGTCGAGGCCACCCGGCTGGGCGCTCGGCTGGCAGTGGTCTGCGACATCGGCGACGCCGACATCAAGCTGCGCATGACCCAGCGTGTACCCAACCTGTCGACGAACCACATCACGGTTGATTACCTGAATCCGCCCGCCGCGGTGAACACCTGCACATCGGCCAACTGCAAGGCGGTGAGCGTCAGGCTGTCGGGTTACACACACCAGACCGTCATCCCCTTCGTGCCGCTGACGCTGACGCTGCCGCCTTTCTCGACCACGTTGCGCAAGGAATTCATGAGCAGCACCGGCAACTCGGTCTGCAGTTGAGCCCTCACGCCTACACCCCATGACGCTTGAATTTCAAACCTTCGCAATGCGCGCTGCTCTTTCAGGGTTGTTGCTGGTAGCTGCACTGGCCAGCGGCTGCGGCGGCGGTGGCACCCGGGGTGCCGCGGTTTGCACGCCCGGCGTCGCGACCATGGCCTGTCCTGGCGACACGTCAACCGGCGCGGGCGGCGCGACTGGCAGCCCTTCTATAGCGCTGGCCGCAGTCGATCCGTCGGGTTCCCCGACGACGCAGGTGGCGCCCGATGCCACCGGAACGCTCCACGCCACGGTGAAGAACAGCGCCGGCGTCGCGCAGCCCAACGTCGCCGTCACCTTCATCACCACCGACAGCACCGGCGCTTTTGTGCCGTCCTCCGGCACCGCGCTGACCGATGCCAGTGGCGTGGCGCGTGTCGGTCTGCCAGCCGGCACACGCGCCGGGGCCTACACGGTGACGGCCAGTGCCACGGTGGGCGGCACGGCGGCCAAGGGCACGCTCGACTACGCGGTCGGCTTTCCGACGCTGACCTTGAGTGCGCTGACGACCATGCCCGCCACGCTGTCGGCCGGCGGCAATGCCAGCGTCAGCACCACGGTGGCGCGCGGCGGCGTGCCGTATGCACCGCCGCTGGCGGTGTCGTTCAGCTCGCCGTGCATCATGGCCGGTAAAGCGACGATCGGGCCGCCCGTGCTGACGCAGAACGGCGTGGCCGCGACCAGCTATACCGACAAGGGTTGCGGCGTCGCCGACACAATCACCGCGTCGGTGACGCTGGGCGACGCCACGGTTGTCCGCACCGGAACGATTACGGTGCTGCCGGCCACTGCCGGGTCGATCAAGTTCATCAGCGCAGACACCACGAACATCGCGCTGAGGGGCACTGGCGGTTTCGGCCGCCAGGAATTCGCCACGCTGAAATTCGAGGTCTACGACACCACGGGTAGCCGGGTGCCGGGCACGCTGGTCGACTTCGTGTTCGCCGACAGCGGCCGTGCCGACACGGTGGGCGGCTTGACGCTGAATCCGAGCTTCGCCACGTCTGCGGCCGACGGCTCGGTGACGACGCTGGTGACGGCCGGCACGATCCCGACTTCGGTGCGCGTGGTGGCCACGCTGCGCGGCAGGCTGCCGCTGATGACCACGCTGTCCGATGTGCTGGTGGTGTCCACCGGCGTGCCCGACCAGAAGCATTTTTCGCTTTCCACGAGCATCGGTAACTGCGAAGGCCGAGACATCGATCAGGCTTGCAGCACCGTCACCGCGACCTTGGGCGACCACTTCGGCAACCCGGTGCCGGACGGGACGGCGGTCAACTTCAGCGTCGAAGGCGGCGTCATCGACGCCTCGTGTGTCACGGGCTCGCTGCCGCTGCCGGGCGGGGTGCCTACGCCTGTCGGCCAGACCACGAACTCGAAGGTCGGCCCCGGTTCGGGCAGTTGCAGCGTGTTGCTGCGATCAAGCAACCCGCGCCAAGCCAATGGCCGCATCACGGTGCTGGCCTACGCGCTGGGCGAAGAAGAGTTCGTGGACAACAACGGCAACAACGTCTACGACAGCGGGGATACCTTCTTCGACAAAAGTCCCGACATCTTCCGCAACGACGACGAACAGGGTGTCACTGTCGGCAATCGCCACGGCACCTGGACGCCGGGCGAGCCTTGCATCGGACCCGGCTCGGGTGCCGGCGTGCAGTGCAACACGGCGCCTGATGGTCAATACAACGGGGTGCTGCGCATGCCCCGGGTCCCGAGCCCGCAGACGCTGTACGTGTCGGACCAGTTGGTGCAGATTTTCTCCGGCAGCACCGCCCGGATCAGAATCGAGCCGTCGAGTCTGGTCTGCCCGGCGCGCGGCACCGCCGACGTGCGGGTCACGGTCACCGACGACAACGTCAACGCCATCAGCAACGCGGTTGGAGGCGGCAACATCATGCCGGCCGGCACCACGATCGACTTCAGCACCATCTCGTCCGGCATCGTGCCGTTCCCGGTCAACCCGGGCAGCGTCAAGGTGAACAACGTCGTGTTGCCCGTCGGCGCAGCGATGGTGATACCCACCTACATCGCGACGGTGGGTTGCCTGGATGGCGGCAGCGGCAAGCTCTTCGTCACGGTCAAGTCGCCGTCCGGCGTCTTGACCTCGGCCAACATCCCGATCAATTGACAGCTCTTCACACCACTCGCCCCCACCTTTGAGCGTCATGAAGATCAAGGTCATCACCCCCGACGGCACCCACGCGCAGGCCTGGGCGGCCGCGCTGGCCGAAGGAGTCGCCTTCAAGGTCAGCACGGTGACGCAGGCGCTGCACACGGTGAACGTGCTCGTCAACGGCAGCAAGCCTGATCTGGTGGTGGCCGAGGCTTTGTCGACGCAGGACTTCAATGCGCTCGAGGCGCTGGCCAACGCTCACCCCGAAATCGACTATGTGCTGGTGACTGGCGATCTGACGCCAGACCTCTTGATGCGCGCGATGCGCGCCGGCGTGCGCGAAGTACTGCCAGCACCGGCCAGCCCGGCGGCGGTGCTGGCCGCGGTGCAGCGGCAAACCCGCAAGCGCCCGGCAGTCAACGCGCCGGCTGAACAAAACGGTCAAGTGCTGGCTTTCGTAAGCTGCAAAGGCGGCAGCGGCGCCACCTTCACGGCTGCCAACCTGGCCTACGTGTTGGCCGCCCGCGGGAAGCGCCGGGTGGCCCTGATCGACATGAACCTTCAGTTCGGCGACGCGCTGCTCTTCATCAGCAGCGAGAAGCCAGGCAGCAACGTGGCTGACGTGGCGCGCAACATCCAGCGCCTGGACCGCGATCTGCTGCTGTCGGCCATGGTCGCGGTGGCGCCCGGTCTGCATGTGCTGGCGGCCCCAGAAGACCCGGCCCAGGCCAGCGACGTCACGCCAGAGCACGTGCGTGCCATCGTTCAACAGGCGCGGTCGATGTTCGACATCGTCGTCATCGACGCCGGCCGCTCGCTGAACACGGTCACGCTGCAGGCGCTGGACTTGGCCGACCGTGTCTACGCGGTTCTCCAACTGACGCTGCCCTTCATCCGCGACGGCAAGCGCCTGCGCGATGTCTTCCTTTCGCTCGACTACCCAGCCCGCAAGATCCACTGGGTCGTCAACCGCTACGAGAAGAACAGCCAGATCACGCTGGACGACGTGAAAAAGACATTGGCCATCGACGACATGATCACGCTGCCCAACCAGTACGACGTGGTTGCGGCGTCGGTCAATCAAGGCGTGCCGGTGGCCACGGTGTCACCCAACAGCGCCATCACGCGCGCCTTGCGAGACTGGTCGCTGACGATTGCCCCGTCGGCCGACAAGCCGCGCACTGGGTGGCTTTCTGGGCTGTTCCGCAGTGGCGCTGCGCCTTCCGCAGCTGCGCCCGATGGTGACAGGGGCGGCGCATGAGTTCATATTGCAAGAGACCTGAACAATGAGTCTTCGCGAACGCCTGGGCGCAGGCAACAAGGCTTTTGCCGCAGCTGCCGAGACTGCCGTCGAGACACCTGCGCAGTCGACCCGCGCCTACCAGGCGACCAAGGCCCATATCCACCAGGCGCTGCTGGGGCGCCTGGACCTCGAGGCGATGGAGTTGCTGACGCCCGATCGCCTGAAGGACGAGTTGCGCCAGATGGTCGAGAGGCTGTTGCTCGAAGAGAACCTGATCCTCAACGCCGGTGAACGCCGCAACCTGGTTCGCGACATCCAGTACGAGATGCTGGGCCTGGGGCCACTGGAGCCGCTGCTGGCCGACCCGACGGTGTCGGACATCCTGGTCAACACCTCGCGCCAGATTTATGTCGAACGCAAGGGCCGGCTCGAGCTGACCGAGATCACCTTCGACGACGACGATCACCTGATGAAGATCATCGACAAGATCGTCTCGCGCATCGGTCGCCGCGTCGACGAGTCGAGCCCGATGGTCGATGCCCGGCTGCCCGACGGATCGCGTGTCAACGCGATCATTCCGCCGCTGGCCATCGACGGGCCGATCCTGTCGATCCGCCGTTTCTCGACAACGCCGCTGCAGGCCCAGGACTTGGTCAATTTCAAGTCGATGTCGCAGGAAATGGCGCTGTTCCTGGGCGCCTTGTCCAAGGGCAAGGTCAACATTCTGATCTCCGGCGGCACAGGCTCGGGCAAAACCACGCTGCTCAACATTCTCAGCAGCGACATCCCAGTCAGCGAGCGCATCGTCACGATCGAGGACGCCGCAGAGCTGCAACTGCAGCAGCCGCACGTCGTGCGCCTGGAGACCCGGCCACCCAACATCGAGGGCCGCGGCGAAGTGGCGCAGCGCGCGCTGGTGCGCAACGCGCTGCGCATGCGGCCCGACCGCATCATCCTGGGTGAAACGCGCGGCGGCGAAGCGCTCGACATGTTGCAGGCCATGAATACGGGGCACGAGGGCTCAATGACGACGATCCACGCCAACACCGCGCGCGACGCGCTGGCAAGGCTGGAAAGCATGATCGCGATGGCCGGCGTCGACCTGCCGGCCAAGGCGGCGCGCGCGCAGGTGGCTTCGGCGATTGGCGTCATCGTGCAGGCCAACCGCATGTCGGACGGCACACGCAAGCTGACCAGCATTCACGAAATTACTGGCATGGAAGGCGAGACCGTCACGATGCAGGAGATCTTTTCGTTCAAGCAGACCGGCGTCGGCAAGGAAGGCGAGGTGCAGGGCTACTTTGCAGCCAGCGGCGTGCGGCCGCGCTTCTGGGACCGCCTGCTGAGCCGCGGCATTGGTTTGTCCGAATCGTTGTTCGAGCCGGTCCGCCGCGTCGTCTGACCCAGCCCCGCTTAAAAAAAATCAAGAGGCGCGTGCTTGGACATCATTTTTGTACTCTTCACCGTGCTGGGCTTCCTGGCCGTTGTGCTGGCGATGGAGGGCCTGTACAACATGTGGGCCAGCAGCCGCAGCGACGAGGCACGCCGCATTAGCAGCCGGCTGGCAACGCTGCGCGGCGAAGTGCGAACCGAAGTCAGCTTGGAGCGCGTGCAGCAGCGCAGGCGCATGCCGTGGCTGCAAGACCTGGTGTCCAGCACCGGGCCCGGCGAGCGGCTGTCGATATTCGTCCGCTCTTCAGGAATGCAGCTGTCGGCGGCCGAACTGCTGCTGCTGTCGCTGCTGCTCGGCGCGGTCGGCTTCGCCTTGCCAACCTTGCTGGGCCGGCCGCCGATACTGGGCGCAGCCTTCGGGCTGGCTTTGGCGGTGCTGCCCTGGTGGCGGGTTTCGAGTGCCCGCAACAATCGCGTACGGCGTTTCGAGCAACTGTTTCCTGAAGCCTTGGACATGATGGCCCGTGCAATGCGCGCCGGCCACGCCTTTCCGACCGCCATCAAGATGTGCGGCGACGAGGTGGCCGAACCGATGGGCCGCGACTTCCGCCTGCTGTCCGACGAGATCAACTACGGCGTGCCCGCCACCGAGGCGCTGCAGAACCTGGCCTTGCGAGTGCCGCTGCCCGATGTCAGCTACTTCGTCGTGGCGGTGATGATCCAGCGTGAATCGGGCGGCAATCTGGCCGAGCTGCTCGACAGCATCAGCGCCATCCTGCGCGCGCGCTTGAAGCTGATGGGCGAAGTGCGCACCTTGTCGGCCGAGGGCAAGTTGTCGGCGTACATCCTGACGTCACTGCCTTTTGGCGTGGCCCTGATGGTGAACATCGTCAACCCGGAGTTCATGAGCGTGCTGTGGACCGACCCCGCCGGCCTGAAGGTAGTGGGCGGCGCGCTTTTCATGATGGTGCTGGGCATTCTGTGGATGCGCAGCATCATCCGCATTCGCGTCTGAAGCCGCAGGGAAGCCACTCATGTCGGTCATGCAGATGTTGTTCCTGGCGCTGCTGTTCGTCGTGGTTACGGCCATCGCCGGCGGCGTGTTTTTCCTGCTCCGCCCGAACGAGGCCAACAAGCGTCTGCGCACGCTGGTAGCCGACGAACGCCAGCCGCCCGACGCGGCCGGCCGCTGGCTGAAGTTGGTCGCCAACCTAACGCGGCCCATCAGCGAACTGGCCGCGCCCGAGGAAGGCTACGAAAAGTCGAATGTCAAGCTGCGCTTCGTGCATGCTGGCATCCGCAACCCTGCTGCGCCGACCGCGTTTTTCGGTCTCAAGACCGCGCTGACACTGGGTCTGCCGCTGTTCGGCTTTGCGCTGCTGGCGTTTGCAGGACAGCAGCCCAAAGGCAACAACCTGCTGCTGGTGCTGCTTGCGCTGGCGGCGCTCGGCTATTACGCGCCCAACCTGGTACTCAACAGCATGGTCAAACGTCGGCAGCGCGAGATTTTCGAGAACTTTCCCGATGCGCTGGACCTGATGACGGTTTGTGTCGAAGCCGGCCTGGGCACCGAGTCCGCGATGATGCGCGTCGCCAAGGACATGCAGGTCAAGAGCCCGGCGCTGGGCGACGAGATGCGGCTCGTCAACCTGGAACTTCGCGCCGGCAGCGACCGCGAGCGTGCGCTGCGCAATCTGGCATTTCGCACCGGGGTCGACGAGATCGACGGGTTTGTCTCGATGATCAACCAGGCCGAACGCTTCGGCACCAGCATCGCCGCGTCGTTGCGCATCCAGTCAGATCTGCTGCGCACGCGCCGCCGCCAGCGCGCCGAGGAAGCCGCAGCGAAGATCGCGCTGAAGCTGCTGTTCCCGCTGATCTTCTGCATTTTTCCGTCGTTGATGGTGGTGCTGATGGGGCCGGCCATGATCCAGGTCTATCGCGTGATGCTGCCGGCGATGGCCGGCAACAACTGAGGGCAATCGAATGAAGTTCAGCAGCGGTGTCAGACATGGTCTTGTCGGTGAGCTCGGCCGTCCTGCCGGTGCCGAGCAGCCTGCGACGCAGGCGCGCGGTGCACACTCGTTGCCAAGGCGGCAACGGCGCGCGCGCCAGCCATCGGCGGGCCCGGTGGTTGCCCATGCGCAGCCCGCAGCACTTGCTCGGTCTCGTTCTCGGGTGCGCCCATGCACGCTGCCCCTCTTGGGCTTGGCTGCTTGCGCGGCGCTGCTGGGTTGTTCGTCGTCGACAACACCGACCTGGCGAGTCGATCCGGTCTACCGTGTGGAGGGCGGAAGCTTGAGTGCGGCCCCCGGCTATCTGGCGCTGGCACAGCAGTACGACAGCGAAAACCGTGTTGAGCAGGCACTCAATGCCTACGCCCGGGCCGCCCAGAGCGCCCCCGACAGCGCCGACATGCAAAACAGGCTGGGGCTGGCGCTGGCGCGCCACGGCCAGATCGCGGGCGCGATCACAGCGCTGCGCCGCGCCGTCGTGCTGGCCCCAGACCGTGCGCCTCTTCTGAACAATCTGGCCTACGCATTGATGCTGGATGGGCGCGTCGACGAAGCGAGGGCCATGTTCAAGCTGACGCTGGCCGTCGACCCGGCGCACGAAATTGCCTCGCGCAACCTCGCGCACCTGAACAAACTGCTGCCAGTGGCCACGGCCAAGGCACCCACGACGGTGGTCATCGCCGCTTTGGCGGTGGCGGCGGTGCCTGCTGCGGCCGCGGTCGACACGGTCACCCCGCCCGCCGCGGCTGTGACCCATCAACAGCCCACGCCGCAAGTCATTGCTGCCCCGTCAGCGGTGGCCAGCGATGGACCTGGCGTCACCAGCAAAGCCGCGCCGCTGCAGCCACGACATGACCCTTTCAGCATCGAGATTCTGAACGGCAACGGTGTTGGTGGGGCGGCCGCTCGCATGCGCCACCTGCTGCAGGAGCAAGGCATACAGGTCAGTCGCGTGGCCAATCTGCCGCCTTACAAGAGCGTCTCGACGCAGGTTCTGTACCGCCCGGGCAAGGCCGAGCAAGCGCGTTTGATCGCATCGCGAATGCCGGTGGATGCCGATGTTTCACCTGCCCCCGCGGGCTCGACGCTCGCCGATCTGCGGGTGGTGATAGGCCATGACGCGCGCCGCAGTGTGGGCTGCACGGCGCTGGCTGTGTGTGCAGTGGCCACGGTCAGCACCGGAATCCATCATCGATGAGGTGGTTGCCAAGGCGGCGCACCAAGAAAGCCCACAGCGCCACTCCGGGCCAGGGAACCTCCGGACCGCTGCCGTTGTTTTAGTAGACCGGTAGCGGCAGTTTTTCAGTCGCCATGGCGCGCTGCAGCGCAGGCCGCTCCAGCATGCGCTGCAGAAAGGCTGCGATGTGCGGGAAGCTGCGCGCCGGCTGGCTTGAAAAGCCACGCGTCCAGCGGCACAGCATCCAGGTGTAGGGGTCCAACACGGTGTACTGCGCACCCATCATCCAAGGGCCGCCGTGGCGGGCCAGGTGGTCGTCCAGCTGCTGCAGACACTGCACCACCTTGGCTTGGACATGGGCCTTGACCTGCGCAGCGCCTGCGGCGTTGCCGGGGTCGACCAGGCGGTCGCCGTAAAAATAGTGGATCAGGTTGGCTTGCACGGTGTTGGTCAGCCACATCAGCCACTTGTAGAAGTGCGCGCGCTCTGGCGTTCCCAGCGGCGGTGCCAGTTGCGCTGCGGGGTGGGTGTCGGCCAGGTACAGGCAGATGGCCGCCGTCTCAAAGAGCACCAGGTCGCCGTCGACCAGCACCGGAATCAGGCCGTTGGGGTTGAGCTTCAAGTAGTCGGCCGACTTGTGTGCCTGCACGGTGCGGTCGACCAGGCTCAACTCAAAAGGCACACCCAGTTCGTGAAGCACCACGTGGGGCGCCAAGCTGGCGTTGCTGGGGAAGTAGTGCAGTGTGATCATCGCAAGATCTTCGCACGCCAACGGCTGATTGCCCCGGCCACATCCATGCACACCTACCAAGCCCAAGTGCTCTGGCATCGCCAGCCCAGCGAGCCCTTCACCGACAACCGCTACAGCCGCCGCCACCTGCTGCGCTTTGACGGCGGCATCGAGGTGGCGGGGTCAGCTTCGCCCCTGGTGGTGCCACTGCCCTACAGCGACGCCAGCGCGGTCGACCCCGAAGAGGCCTTTGTCTCGGCCTTGGCCAGTTGCCACATGCTGTGGTTCTTGAACCTGGCCGCCTTGCAGGGTTTGTGCGTTGACCACTATGACGACACGGCCGATGGCGTGATGGCGCTGGACGCGCAGCGCCGCATGGCCATGACGCGGGTCACGCTGCGCCCCAAGGTGACTTTTGCAGGGTCCGAACTGCCCACCGCCGTTCAGGTCAGGGCCTTGCACCACCAAGCCCACGAAGCGTGCTACATCGCCAACTCGGTCAAGACCGAGGTGCGCTGCGAGCCCCGCGACCTGCCCCGCGACTGAGGGGGCCAAACCACCGCTGGCCGCGGCGGCGTCTTGAAACGGCACCGCGCGGGCCCAGATGAGCCCAGTGCAAATCCACTCTGGCGTCCATCCCGGCGTCACCGCCCTCCTTGTCTTGTGCCTGCTGGTCCTGAGCGTGGCAGCTTGGCTGTGGGCACCGGTGGCCTGGCGCGGCTTGCGCAGGGCGCGCATTCGCCGCCAACCCTTTGCGCCGCATTGGCGCGAAACCCTGCGCCGGCGCATGCCGGCCTTTGCCCTGCTGCCAGCCGACGTTCAAATGCGTTTGAAAAAGCAGGCCCAGGTGCTAATGGCCGAAACGCCCCTCATCGGTTGCGCGGGGTTGCAAGTCACCGACGAAATGCGGGTGCTGGTGTGTGTGCAGGCGGCCCTGCTGTTGCTGCGGCCCGGTGCGGGCCATTTCGGCAACTTGCGCCAGGTGTTGATCTACCCCAGCGCCTTTGCAGTGCAGCGCAACAGCGCCGACGCCGCAGGTTTGGTGCGTGAGCAGCGCCACGCCTTGGTCGGCGAGTCCTGGCAACAAGGGCAGGTCATCCTGTCCTGGGAAGACGTGGTGCAAGGCGCTGCCAACCCCGGCGACGGGCGTAACGTGGTGCTGCATGAGTTTGCGCACCAACTCGACCAAGCCAACGGGCTGGCCAATGGGGCGCCGTGGTTACCAGGCGCACAACGGCGTGCAGTTTGGGCGCAAGTGATGGCGGCCGAATTCCAGGCCTTGCAACAGCATTTGGCCAGCGCCGAACCGGGCCTGATCGAGCCTTACGCCGCCACCAACCCGGCCGAGTTCTTCGCGGTGCTCAGTGAGTTGTATTTTGAGAAACCGCTGGAATTGGCGCAGCAACACCCAGCGCTTTACGCCCAGTTTCAAGGGCTTTACGGTGTGGACCCCTTGGCTTGGCGGGGCACAACGGCAACCCTGCAGCGTTAAAGCATTTAAGGCAGATTCAGTCGAAATGCCCCCAGGCTTACGCCATACGGTGTTCGCTCGCTAAAGGGTATCCGCAAAGTACAAGGTACAAGGTACACAGGCGACATGGGCCAGCCATCACTTCGGCCATCACTTCGGCATTACGGTCGGCAAATGACTTACCCTCAAGGCGTGTTATGTTCTCAACCTCGGCAAAACGCGGATCCCATTTCACGGCGCCTTGTTGAGTTAAACCCAATCAACCGAAGACCATGACCAAAACCTACGCCCAAGTTGTCAAACAAATTGAAGCCCTGAAACAAGAAGCCGAAAAACTTCGCCGCGGTGAAATTGACGGTGTCATTGCACGCATTCGGGGCGCGATCAGTTTTTACAACCTGAGCGCGGCCGACCTGGGACTGACCCTGAAGACCAAGGGCACCGATGCCAAATCGGTTTTCCCGGCCAAGCGCAAGAAGCGCAAAAACGCCGCCGCCAAAGCGCCCGCCGTGGTGAAGTTCGACAATGGCTTGGGCGGCACCTGGGGTGGCATCGGCAAGCGCCCCACCTGGCTGCGTGACGCCTTGGCGTCGGGCAAGCAGCTGTCGGACTTCGCCGTCAAGTAAAGCTTGCAGCGGGCCCAGATGGCGGCATGCTTCACACCCTCTCAGACCGTCAAGGTCTGGCGCACCGCCCGGTCCCACCCCTGGGTGAGTTCGGCGGCACGTTCGCGCGTGATGGCGGGCTCAAACCGGCGCTCTTCCTGCCACTGGCGGGACAGCTCATCAAGGCTGCCGTAAACGCCCGTGGCCAAGCCGGCCAGGTAGGCCGCGCCCAGGGCGGTGGTCTCGGTAACCCGCGGTCGGACCACCGCGATGCCCAGCAAGTCGGCCTGAAACTGCATCAGCAGGTCGTTGACACAAGCGCCGCCGTCGACCCGCAGTTCCGTCACCGGCACACCACCCGCAGACAGGTCCTGGTTCATGGCGCGCAGCAGCGCTGCACTTTGGAAAGCAATGCTCTCCACCGCCGCGCGCGCCACGTGTGCCACCGTGGTGCCGCGGCTCAAGCCCACGATGGCACCCCGGGCATCGGCGTTCCAGTACGGCGCGCCCAGCCCGGTGAAGGCCGGGACAAAGACCACGCCACCGCTGTCGGGCACGCTGCTGCTCAAGGCCTCCACGTCGCCGCTGCTGGAAATGGCTTTCAAGCCATCCCGCAACCACTGCACCACCGCACCACCGATGAACACGCTGCCTTCCAGCGCAAACTGCGCTTGCGGGCTGGGCTGCGCGGCCGCCGTGGTGATCAGCCCATGGCTTGAACGCTGGAACTGGCCGCCGGTGTGGGTCAGCATGAAGCAGCCGGTGCCATAGGTGTTCTTGGCCAAGCCCGGCTTGAAACAGGCCTGCCCAAAGAGCGCCGACTGCTGGTCCCCCGCCATGCCGGCAATCGGAATGCTGCCGCCCAACAGCGTGGTGTGCCCAAAGACATGGCTGGAGGCAAAAACCTGGGGCAGCACGCTGTCGGGCACATGCAGCGCCTTCAGCAATTCGTGGTCCCAGACGTTGTGGCGAATGTCAAACAGCATGGTCCGCGAAGCGTTGCTGACGTCGGTGGCATGGACCTGGCCGGC
>JAYVSX010000086.1:0-3509 GCA_043774975.1 Rubrivivax sp. | reverse complement strand
GATGAACCGCACGCGATCTGCAAGATGCAGTCGGCCACGTCGGTGTTCCCCACGTGCGTGGGGATGAACCGCATCAACACCCCGTCGAGGATCGCTGTGGAAAGTGTTCCCCACGTGCGTGGGGATGAACCGACGAACAACCATGGGGTCAGGGAATGAACACAGTGTTCCCCACGTGCGTGGGGATGACCCGAATCGGCGCCGCGCCGCAGAGTTGGACGCGGTGTGTTCCCCACGTGCGTGGGGATGAACCGGCGATTGGGTTGGCGGTTGCATCAACGGTCAGGTGTTCCCCACGTGCGTGGGGATGAACCGCCAGATCCCACACTCGGGCACCCTCATGCAGTTGCGCTTCACTTCGTTCGCTGTGATCAACTTACGGCGGGACTTGCACCCGCAAGAGTGCGCCCGTGCCGGGCGCACAAGACAAAACAGCCCGGCATTGCCGGGCTGTTTTTTGTCTGACCGATGCCTCGCAGCGGAGCCCGATTCAGGCCTTGCGGCGGCGCGCCGCCGCAAGGCCGAGCATGGCAACGCCCACGAGCGCCAGCGAAGTCGGCTCGGGCACCGAAGTGCCGGGCGCGCAGGTTGAGCCATTTCCACCCGTGCCGCCAGTCAGCGTGCCCGCGCACACGCCCGCGGTGAAGCTGTTGAGATTGAAGCTGTCATTGCCTGCTGCCAGGGTGGTGGTGGCTGCGCCAAAGTAGGTGGTAAACAGGAAGTAGCGGGAGTACAGCGTGCCGCCGGTGGCTTGGGTTCCTGTGCCGGCGCCGAAGTTGTTGTTCGACACCAGGGTCCAACCCGTCATCGCAGCCGCAGTCGTGCCGACAGTGGTGGTGCTGCCGGCTGCGGTTTGTGTGACCATGCTCGGGCCGCCTGCGCCCGTCCAGGCCCAGACAGAAAGATCTGCGTCACCGCCATTGAAGCCGATACCGATGTTGGTCAGGTTGATAAAGGATGTGCCGAAGTTCAGGTACAGGGCTTCGATGCTGCCGCCGCAGCCGGCGTTGGCGGTGGACAGGACCACGCTACCCCCCGTGGCGCCGCTGCCGGTTCCGCAGCCGCCGGTGAAGTTGTCGAAATCGTGCTGGTTGCCAGCGGCAGATTCGTTACTGCCTGTGTAAGCGCCAAAACCGCTGACATCCCAGTCAGCCAGGCGGCCCTGCCGGAAACCCGCCAACTGGGTGGTCCCGAGCGTCGCCGCCGTGAAGCCCCAGGCCGTCATGTCCACCGAGACCGCGCCCACGCTGCAGGTCTTGGTGTCCACCGTGGTGCCGCTGGCGCCCACATTGCAGTTGGCCGTGGTGCCAGTACCGGGGGTAAACGTGCCCTGCGCGAAGGCAGCTGAAGAACCAAACACGCCTGCGCAGAGGATTGCGGCGGCGAGCAGGTGGGGTGAGTTGAGCTTCATCTGGGAATCCTTCAAATCGGCCTTGGAGGGCTTGTAACTAAACGCATTAACCAAACTAGCGAGCATCGTGCCTGGCAGCCAGACTCTTTATGAAACAACCACTTGAACTGGCGAGTGCATTCGCGTTGAGTGACAGTGTAAAGAGGCTCGACGCACAGTGCGACTCCCCTCACTTCAGGGTATGGAGCAGTTCTTCCGCTTCTTTGGCATAGGCGAACTCGGAACCGCTGCGCAGCGCAGCCTCCAGTTCGTCCCGTGCTTCCGACTTGCGACCCTGGAGGGCCAACACTGCTCCGTGTTCCCCACGTGCGTGGGGATGAACCGGTTTCCCCGGCAACTAGCGCGTTGAGCCAGCAGCGTGGTCGGCGCTGCTTGTCACAAAAGCAGTGCGGCGGCAGGCGGCCGTCAAACGACGCTCAGCGCGCACCCTGCATGATGTCCCGGTGCGCCGCCACTGCCTGCAAAAACCGCTGGCGTTGAGCGGGGTCCAACAGGCGCTGGGCGCGCGCTTGCAGTTCGCTTTGCGTCTGGGCCAAGGCCGCCGGTGCACGCGGGTCTGACGCCGCGGCCCAGGCTCGCCACTGCGCCAAGCCAATGCGCATGGGCTCGTCGGTGCCCTCAATGCCGACACCGGCTTTTTGGCGCTGCTCGATGTCCTGCGCATGCTGGGCGGCGGCGGCCACATCACCGCGCTGCAGCGCCTCGTCGATCAAGGCCGCAATGGCCTCCAGCGCCAGGTGGCCCAGCTTGAGTTCGTCAAACAGGTCGCGCGAAGCCACAAAGCGGGCCCGCGCCGCGCCGCCTTGGCCCAGGGCCAGCTCGGCCCGCCCCACCACACGCAGCGCGGCGGCCTGGGCCCAGCGGTCGCCTTGGCTGCGCAGCTGCTGCAGCGCGCGGCTGGCGCAGGCCAGCGCTTGACGGGCATCTTCCTGGTGCAGAAAAACCAGGCCCAGGTTGATGTCGATGATGCCGACGAGCTGAGCTTGACCGACCCGCTCTGAAAGCCCCCGGGCTTCTTCGAATTGCGCCCGGGCGGCCTCGAAGTCGCCGATCGACATGGCGGCAAAGGCCAGGTTGCACAGGGTACCGGAGACGTTGACCTCATGCCCTTGCTCGCGGTGAATGGCCAGTGCCTGTTGCCAGTGGGCCGTGGGCGCGTTGACGTCACCGCGGCCCTGCTCCAGGTTGCCCTGTTCGTTGACGATGGTGGCCTCCAGTTGGCGGTGGCCGCCCTGTTGCGCCAACGACAAGGCCAACTCAAAGGCCTGGGCCGCTGGCGCCAGATGCCCCAGGCGCGCCAACGCAAAAAAGGCTTGCGAACGGGCGCGCGCAGCGCGCTCGATGTCGGCCGCCGGGGCCAGCTCGGCGGCGCGTTGGGCACAAGCCAGGGCCGCCACCGCGTTGCCACCGTGAAACTCAAAGCTGGCCTGCCAGGCGGCGGCTTCGCTGCGCCAGCCGGGGTCGCCCAAGGCTTCGGCCAATTGCTCCAGCGTTTGGACGCTCTGCGCAAAAAGCCCACGGTCGGCCAGGCTGTCGCAAACCTTCAGCTTCAACTGCGTGAGCTCCAGCCGCCGCGTCAGGTCGGCCTCACCGGTCAGCGCCCAGGCGCGTGCCAGATGACCCAGCGCTTCGGCGTTGGCAAAGCGCGCTTGCGCGGACTGCGCCGCGCGGCCCCAGGCTTCGCAGGCCAGGCCGGGTTGGCCGCCGCGTTCAAAGTGCTCGGCAATCTGGTCTTGCAGCTCTGCGGCAGCGGGCTGCTGCGACAGCCACTGGGCCAGCAAACCATGGGCCGCCGTGCGCACGCGCTTGAGCAGGTTGTCGTAGGCCACCCGGTGCACCGAATGATGGCGAAATTCGTACTCACTGGAGCCGACCAGGCGGCTGTCCTGGCGGGCCTGAATCAGGGCGCGGTTGACCAGCTCGCCCAAGCTGCCGACCGCCACCGCGTCCAGCTGCTGGAGGGCCTGATCCCAAAACACCGTGCCCACCACCGAGGCCAGCTGCAGCGCGCGACGCCGGTCTTGCGGCAGCGCGCTCAGACGGGCTTGCAGCACCCCTTCCAGGGTGGTGGGCAACTGCAGAGTCGTCAGGCGTTGCG
>JAYVSX010000085.1:0-11928 GCA_043774975.1 Rubrivivax sp. | reverse complement strand
GGTCCAGGTCCATGAACATCACCGCGAAGGCCTGTTCGGCGTCGGTGCGGTTGTGTTCAACGGCGGCGCTCAGGCGCTCGTTGAAGCAGTTGCGGTTGGACAGGTCGGTCAGGCTGTCGTGGAAGGCCACGTGGTGCAGGCGGTCTTCGGCCAGGCGGCGAGACGTGATGTCGTGCAGCTGGTAGATCAGGCCACTGAGCTCGGTGCCCGGGTCGATGAAGCGGCTGCAATGCAGCGACACCCAGGCGCCCTGGCCGCTGCCGTCGCGGCAGCGCAGCTCCATCGAAAAAGCTTCGCTCACCCCGCTGGCAACCGACTCGGCACGGTCCTTGAACAGGGCCGCGTCGCCCGGGTAGAGCAAGTCGCTGAAGCGCTGTTGCAGCAAGGTCTGCTGGGGTTGGCGCAACAGGTCACACAGGGCCTGATTGACCTGCTGGATCCAGCCGTCGTGGCGCACGATGGCCATGCCAATGGCGGCGTGGCTGAACGCTGCCGTGAAGCGCTGTTGGTTCAACTCGGCCTCGTGTTCGGCATCGGCCACACGCGCCTGCTGGACCTGGAAGTCGACCTCATGGCGCTGCAACGAGACGCGTATCAGCAGCACGGCCGCTGCAGTCACCACCGCCGCCACCACAAACACCGCCGGCCCGAATTGGTGGGTGTTCATGGCCAAGACGCCGGCAATGGCAGCGGCCACCAAATAAACAGCCGCCATCCAGCCGTAGTTTTGAATCCAGTCGCGCAGGGACAGGCTGCGCTTGTTCTTGGCTGCCACCACGGCCAACAGGGGCAGGCTGGTGCCCGCGAAATAGGGCAAGGCTACGGCGCACAGCACCGCGAAGTTGGCGCTGCCCAAAGACCAGCCCGCCACCACCAGCGCGTGCTGAGCCACCCCAGCGGCCTGGCCGCACAAGGCCATCGCCAACATCGCGGTGGCGGGCGTGCTGATGCGGCTGGTCAGGCGCCTGGAAGTGCGCAGCGCGCCCACCAGGCCTTCGGCGCCCGCCGCCAGCGCGGCGGCCGGTGCACCGTGCAAGGCGAGCAGGCCAAAAACGAAGATGTCCCCCACCCCAATCGAGTACTTGGTGCGCTGGATCTGAACCGGGAACAGGGCCGCCAGCACGGTCATGCCGACGCCCATCGCGACCTGCAGCTGCGACTGGGGCGACAAGCCGGCAACCTGCTGGACCGCCCAGGCAGCCGAGCAAAGCCCGCCCAGCGCCAGCAGCAGCCACAGGCTGGTGGCGGCGACGTTGTAGTCGTAGAAGTGGCGCTGCCCCCAGCGCGCCGCCCACCCTTTTGGCGCGGCGGGGGCCGGCGAAGGTTGGGCGTCAGGCGGTGGGTGCATCGTCTGGATATCGGCTGGTGGCACCGGAAATAAAGCGCCGATCGGACCTGCCGATCGGCGCTGGCGGGCCAGACGCGTGGGGGTGCAGCGTTGCGGCCGGCCCGCAGCGGGCTTAAAAGGGAAGGAAGGGGGGAGGGGGCCTACCCCGGTTTGGCCGGGCGACCGGTCAAGGCTCGCCGAACAGGCTCAGATCGTTGCTCTCAGACCCATTGGGCTGGCCGCTTTCGCTGAGGATGAAGCCTTCACTCAAGATGAAGCCTTCGCTGAGGATGAAGCCTTCGCTCAGGATGAAGCCTTCGCTGAGGATGAAACCTTCGCTCAAGATGAAGCCTTCGCTGAGGATGAAACCCTCGCTCAGGATGAAGCCCTGGCCCAGCGTGGCACCGCTGCCGGAGTGCAGCCAACGGCTGAGCGTGGCGCTTGGAATGAAGGCGCCCGTGCTGCCGACCCAGGAATTGCGGCCCGCCAGCGTGGTGGCTTGCACCACGCCGGCCGTCAGCAGTTGCTGGCTGGACGCAGGGGCCGAGGTGACCGCCTTGACAAAGGTGTTGGCCGGTACGCCGCTGGCGGCAGGCCAGTAGCTCACCGTCTGGCGCCGGGCGACGTTGCCGGCCCACACCAGGCGGTGGTCCCAAATCGGCTGGAACTTGGTGAACAGCACCTCGCCGCTGACGATCTGGTTGCCACCGGCATAAGCGAAGCGGCTCCAATTGAAGGTCTGGCCGTTGAGCGTGGTGGTTGGCATGGGCATGGCTTTTCCGCTGGCCAGCAGGTTGGTGCCCGCCAGCAGCTTGCCGGCCTCGACGGCCCCCATCACGTCCGTGCGCAGGGCCTGCGCCAGGCTGACCGCGCCGGCAATGTTCAGCAGCCCCGCGCCCTGTTGCAGCAAGTTGGCGCCCTCCACGGGCTGGGCGCTGTATTGCAAGATGGCCTTGATCAGGGGTGGCGTCAGCCCTGGGTTGGCTTGCAGCAGCAACGCGACTGCACCTGCCACCGCGGGCGCAGACACCGAGGTGCCCGACAACATCATGACCGATTCGCCGCCCTTGCTGCTGCTGCCGGCAACCTGCGTCAGCTGCGGGTACTTGGCGGGCAGTACGCTGGGCAGCAGCAGGGCGAAGTTGTCAACCGACCTGGCCCCCAGCACCTTGTTGCCCGGTGCCACCAGATCGGGTTTGAGCAGGTTGTCAATGCGGCGCACGCCGCCTGCATCGATGGTCGAAGCGCGCGTTGGGCCACGTGAGCTGAACAGGTTGACGCTGTCATCGCTGCGCGCTGCGGTGCCCCGGGTGTTGGCAGATCCAACGGTGATGACGGACGGCTCATGGCCCGGCGAGCTGATGGTGCCGTAGCGTTCGACGCTGCTGGCGTTTTGGCCGAAGTTGCCCGCTGCCACCACCACCGTGATGCCGGCGGCCGTGGCGCTGCGCACGGCGCGGGCCAAGGGGTCGGTCTGCCAGCTCTCGGTGGAGTCAGCGGCCAGACTCATGTTCATGATGCGGATGTTGTATTCCTTGGCGTGGTAGATCACCCAGTCGATACCGGCCAGCACGTCTGACAGCTGGCCGAAGCCGCTGTGGTCGAGCACCGCCACGTCGTAGATGTTCGCCCCTGGGGCGATGCCCGTGGTGTCCAGCGACTGTTTCAGGTCGCGGCCGGCAGCCACGGCCGCCACATGGGAGCCATGGCCGTAGGCGTCCGACAACGGTGTGGCGGTGTTGTTGATTTTCGATTCGTAGGTGGCCATCGACGGGCTGCCCGGATAGAGCCCCGCCGAGGCGTCGATCATCGGCCTCCAGTCCTTGGCGTTGGCTGCTCCGGCGTCGCCCGCGCGCAGGAAGTTGACGCTCTTGCGCACGCGTGTTGCCCCAGCCGCGTCCGCGAACAGCTGGTGTTTGAACATGACGCCGGAGTCGAGCACCGCGATGCCAACACCGCTGCCGTCCAGGCCACTGAAGCCGGCGCTGCTGCGGGTGCGCACGGCGCTGGCGCCGGTGGACTGTTCAAGCGCGCTGGGCTGCAGCGACAGGGCGGTGCGTGCCGTCATGCGGTTGGGGGAAATGCTCTGCACCTCGGCCAGCGCTGCGATGTCGAGCACCCGGCTGGCCGGCAGCAACACCGACAGCGCCGCGACCGAGGTGTAGCGGTAGTAGACCGACCCGCCGGCCGCCAGGACGCGCTGGCGCAGCTGGGTCAGTTCAGGGTCGGCGTTGGGCAGCGCCACGACGATGGCCTTGACAAAGCGCCCGCCGTTGATGTCGCGCACCCAACTGCTGTAGGCGGGTGTTGTGCTGGCCGCGATCACGCCTTGCAGGTCGAGTGCGATCTTGACCGCTGCAGGGTTGGTGGCCAACGTTGGTTCAGCGCTCAGGGCCGCTGTTCGGGTGGTCGTGCTGCTGGTTTTTTTGGCCGGTGCGGCGTTGGCGCCAAAAGACCAACCGATGGCCGCAGCCAGGACAAGTCCCACGCAGGCCGAGTGCAGCCAAGTGGGGGTGGTTGAGTGTGCAGATGAGTTCATGACGTTCTCGCGTTCGGTGCTGGGTCGTCCAATCGGCTGCGCCAAAGGCGCGGCCCAAGGACAGGCGAGCTGTAGGGTCGCTGAAGCGGTCGCTGAAGAAGCGAAGAAGGGGCGAAGAAGGGGCGAAGAAGGACCGCTGAGGGGCCGCTGAGGCCCGGCTCAGGGCCCGCTCAGGGCCCGCTTCGAATGCGGTCTCAGGGCTCGCCCAATACGCCGCCTTCGCTGACCACCAGACCTTCACTCAACACCAGCCCTTCGCTGAGCACCAAGCCTTCACTCAGCACCAGGCCTTCACTGAGCACCAGACCTTCACTCAACACCAAGCCTTCGCTGAGCACCAGGCCTTCACTGAGCACCAGGCCAGAACCCAGCAGGGTGCCGCTGCCGCTGACCAGCCAACCCGAGAGGGTCGCCGAGGGCGTGAACACGCCGGTCTTGCCGATCAGCGAACTGTTGCCAACCAAAGCACTGCCGTCCACCACGCCGCTGGTCAGCAGCGTCATGTTGACCGCCGGAGTTTCCCAGAACCAATAGACAAACGTTTTGTCTACGTCCCAGTAGTCGGCCCAACGTTGCAGCACGACGTTGCGCGACCAGGTGTAGCGCGGGTTGTAGATTGGCTGGAACTTGGTGAACAGGGCGTCGCCCGTGACCACGCGGTTGCCGCCCACAAACACCATCCGGGACCAGTTGAAGCTGGCACCGGCAACCGTCGAGCTGCGGCTGCTGGGCATGGTCTTGCCCGCGGCCAACAGTGAAGCGCCTGCAGCGATGCTGCCACTGGCAATGGCGCTGCTCACGTCGGTGCGCAGCACCTTGGCCATGGTCATGGCGCCGTGGATGTTGAGCTGGCCTGCGCCCTGCTGCAACAGGTTGGCACCCGCCATCGGCTGCGCGGTGTACTGCAAGATGGCCTTGATCATGGGCGGCGTCAGGCCGGGATTGGCTTGCAGCAGCAACGCGGCTGTACCCGCCACCACGGGCGCTGCCACCGAGGTACCCGACAGGTACATCTGCGTTTCGCCATAGGTTTGCGTCAGGCCGGTGGCTGTCACCAGAGGGATCTGGTACGTGGTGGCCAGGGTGTTCCACGTCAGGTTGACGCCGGCAGTCGCCTTGGTGGCGGCCGCGCCCACGATCATGTTGCCGGGGGCGACCAGATCGGGCTTGAGCACGTTGTCGGGTGTGCGCACGCCCGTGACCGCGTTGGTGTTGCCACCGCGGGTGGGGCCGCGCGAACTGAAAAAGTTGACAACGTCGTCGGCCCGCGCCGTGGTGTTCTTGAAGTTGACCGAGCCCACCGTGATGACCGAGGGGTCGTTACCGGGCGAGGTGATGGTGCCGTAGTTTTCTTTGCCAGCCCAGTTGCGGCCAAAGTTTCCTGCGGCCACCACCACCGTGATGCCTTGTGCCACGGCACTGCGCACGGCGACGCAAAGCGGGTCATCCTGCCAGCTGTCGGTGGAGTCCATCGCCAGGCTCAGGTTCATCACGCGGATGTTGTATTCCTTGGCGTGGTAGATCACCCACTGAATGCCTTCCAGCGTGTCGCTCAGCGTGCCCATGCCCAGGTTGTTGAGCACCTTGACGCTGTAGACGTTGGCGTTGGGTGCAATGCCGGTGAGGTCGGGCGCCACGTTGTAGGTGACCGGCCGGCCGGCCGCAACCGAAGCGACGTGGGTGCCATGGCCGTAGCCGTCTTGCACGGTGTCGCTGCTGTGGTCGATGGCGGCTTCGTAGCTGGCCAGCGCGCTGCTGCCGGGCTGCAGTGAGGTGTACGGGGTCTTGACGTCGGTCCAGTTGGCCTGTGCGGTGGTCAGGAACTGCACGTTCTTGATGACACGCGACGTGCCCGCGGCGTTGTTGAAGGCTTCGTGCGCCTTCATCACGCCGCTGTCAACGATGGCGATGCCGATGCCGGTGCCGTCCAGGCCGCTGTAGCTGGTCTTGGTTGAACTGGTGCGCACACCGGTGGTGGTGGCGCCGGTGATGGTTTCCAGCGTGCTGGCCGTGCGGCGGGTTTCGCGGTTGGGCGCCACAAACTTGACGTCAGCGCGGTCGGCGACCTTGTTGACGCGGTTGGCGGGCAGCGTGGCCGTCAGCATGCGCAGGCTCGGGAAGCTGGCCTCGATGGTGCCGCCGACCCCCTTGATCTCTGCGATCAGGCCCTGCATGGCCGGGTCTTCGTCGCCGCTGACAAACACCGCCTGCACCATGCGGCGGCCGTTGTGGTCGCGGGCCCAGCGCTGGTTGGAAGCCGTGGGGGTGTCGATCGAGGCTTGCAGGTCCTTCGACAGCTTGCGCGCATTTTTGCGCTCTTGCTTGCGGTCTTGGCCAAAGTCCTGGGCCTTGTCCGGTGCCGCGTGGGCCGCGCTGAGGCCGAAGCCCGAGAGCAGCACTGAAATGGCAGTGACCGTGGCCACGGTGGCCTGGGCCAGACGGCGTCGTTCAATCAGAACGATGAAGCGCGAGAGCAAACTCATGATGGAACCCCTGGGTGGAGAGGGACGCGGCCAGATGGGCCTGCGCGATGGGACTGACAGCTGCCGCTGCGGTTGGCACTGGGCCACCCCCGCAGGGTTTCCGAATTCGCAGCTGACTGATGGCCACCCCTGCGACTCGGGAGGCCTCCAGTATCAAACGGATTGGCGCTGGTTACCAGTGGTCACAGCCTCCCTGGCCCAGCGCGTGCGTGGCGTACTGCACACGAGTGAACATCAAAAGGTAACCGTCAGCGGTCAGCGGGGGGCCAGTCCGGGTGCTGGTCGGGCGTTGGGGCCGGCGCCACATAATCGGTGCTATGTGGCCGCCCCTGCTGAACGACACTTTTCTGCGCGCATGTTTGCGCCAGTCCACCACCCACACACCGCTGTGGCTGATGCGTCAAGCGGGCCGCTATCTGCCGGAATACAAGGCCACCCGCATGAAGGCGGGCAACAGTTTCATGGCCCTGGCCACCAATGTGCAGTACGCCACCGAGGTGACATTGCAGCCCTTGGACCGCTACCCTTTGGATGCGGCCATCCTGTTTTCCGACATCCTGACCGTGCCTGATGCGATGGGCCTGGGGCTGAGCTTTGGTGTCGGTGAGGGCCCGCGCTTTGCGCACCCGGTGCGCACGGAAGAAGCGGTGGCGGCGCTGCAGCCGCCTGACCTGGACAAGCTGCGCTACGTGTTCGACGCGGTGTCCAGCATCCGCCGCGCCCTCAAAGGGCGCGTGCCCTTGATCGGCTTCTCGGGCAGCCCCTGGACCTTGGCCTGCTACATGGTTGAAGGCGCCGGATCGGACGACTATCGCCTGGTCAAGACCATGCTCTACAGCCGTCCGGACTTGATGCACCGCATGTTGGCGGTGAATGCACAGGCGGTCACCGCTTACCTCAACGCGCAGATCGATGCCGGAGCCCAGGCGGTGATGGTGTTTGACAGTTGGGGCGGCGTTTTGGCCGACGGCGCTTTCCAATCCTTCAGTCTGGCCTACACCCGGCAGGTGGTGCAGGGCTTGCAGCGTGAGAAGGAAGGTCAGCGCATCCCGGTCGTCGTTTTCACCAAGGGCGGAGGTCCTTGGCTGGATGCCATCGCCGACTGCGGCGCTGATGTGGTTGGCTTGGACTGGACGGTGAACCTGGCCGATGCGCGCCGCCGCGCGGGCGGGCGAGTCGCCCTTCAGGGCAACCTGGACCCCAACGTCCTGTTTGCACCGCCAGAAGCCGTCGCCCGCGAAGCGATGGCGGTGCTTGACAGCTTCGGCCGGCCTCAGCGCGCCGACGGGGGCTGGGACGGGCACATCTTCAACCTGGGGCATGGCATCAGCCAGTACACCCCGCCCGAGCATGTCAGCGCGCTGGTTGAAGCTGTGCATGCCCATTCGCGACGCTTGCGGGCCTGAGCCCTGCGTTTTCGGGACCACCTTGCCGCCCGATGAGGGCGGATGGTGAGCGCACGCTCTTGTGGGCGATTCAGCCCGGCGTAGGCCACGAGCACGGGAAAACATTCTGGGGGCGGGCGGACACGCAGCGCTTGACTTATCCCCAAATTTTGTGCTGCCCTGCAGCAGACCCAAGGGCTCGAGATAGAGTCGTTGAAAATCACCGGACTTGGTGATAAGCATTTGATTTAAATGGCTTTTTTTGAATACATCGAAAACATGCAGAGCACGGTGATTTCAGCAGAATCAAGCACTTGGCGCTGCTCAGCGCAGGTTGCGCACATAGTTATCCACAGTTTTCTTGACTAAACAGAAAAACCGTTATCAATCATGAGCTTGACGTGTTTTTCTGAGGTGAAATCTGGTTTCAGGGCGGTGACCTTGTCGGGTCGAGACAGGCCGTGAATTCGACCCCGAAGATCGCTGTTGAAACCCCCCGGCATGCCGGTGTGGCGACCCTCTTGGACTACGCGAGTGAGCAGCCGCTAGCGCCAGGAACGTTGGTGCGGGTGCCCTTGGGCCGAAGGAATGTGCCGGGTCTGGTTTGGGACGAACCGGCGCAATCGGTTGCACCGCAGACGGAATTGCGCCCGGTCACCGAGGCGCTGTTGGCGCTGCCGCCCATGCCTGCAGACTGGCGTGCCCTGATCGTCTTTGCGGCGGCCTACTACCAACGCGGTTTGGGCGAACTGGCCATGTCGGTGCTGCCGCCCGAATTGCGCAAGATTGACAACACCCGGCTGGCGCGCCGCATCGCGCGAGCGCAAGCGGTGGGCCGGCCCGACCCGGCTGCCCTGTCGCAGGTGCTGCGGCCGCAGCTCAACGACGAACAAAAAACCGCCGTGGCGGCCGTCGCTGCCGCCAAACGACCGCTCTTGCTGCATGGCGTGACCGGCAGCGGCAAGACCGAGGTTTACCTGCACGCCGCCGAAGAGGCGCTGCTGAAGGGCCGCCAAGCGCTGGTGCTGGTGCCGGAGATCAACCTGACGCCGCAGCTGGAAGCTCGCTTTGCGCAGCGTTTTCCGGGCCACGTGATGGTCACGCTGCACAGCGGCCTGACGCCGGCCCAGCGACTGCGCCATTGGCTGATGGCGCACCTGGGGCTGGCCGACTTGGTGTTGGGCACGCGGCTGGCGGTGTTTGCGCCGATGCCCCGCCTGGGCCTGGTGGTGGTTGACGAAGAGCACGACCCGTCCTTCAAGCAGCAAGAAGGTGCGCGCTACTCGGCGCGTGACCTGGCGGTCTGGCGGGCCCATCAACACCAGATCACGGTGGTGCTGGGGTCGGCCACACCGTCACTGGAGACTTGGCAACGGGTGCAGGAGGGCCGCTATGAGCGTGTGCCCTTGGCGCAGCGCATTGGCGGCGGTGTGATGCCGCGGGTCCGGTTGCTCGACATGACCCAGCTGGCGCGCCCGGAAGGCGCCGAGCGGGTGTTGGCGCCGGCGCTGCTGGCGGCCATTCAAGAGCGCATTGCACGGGGTGAACAAAGCCTTTTGCTGCTGAACCGCCGTGGTTATGCGCCGGTGCTGCACTGCGGGGCTTGCAGTTGGAAAAGTGGCTGCCCCCACTGCAGCGCCTGGCGCGTCTTTCACAAGAGCGACCGCACCTTGCGCTGCCACCACTGCGGTTTTGGCGACCGGGTGCCGCGTGCCTGCCCCGATTGCGGCAACCTGGACATCGCACCGATTGGCCGCGGCACCGAGAAGTTGCAGGAACAGCTGGCCGCGCTGTTGCCGCAAGCGCGCATCGGCCGCATCGACGCCGACAGCACACGCGGGGTGGGCTCGCTCGAAGAACAGCTGGCTGCGGTACATGCCGGCGACGTTGACGTGTTGGTGGGCACCCAGATGGTGGCCAAGGGCCACGACTTTCGCCGCGTCACGCTGGTGGCCGCCGTCAACCCGGATGGCGCCCTTTTCAGCAGCGACTTTCGGGCCCCAGAACGGCTCTTTTCGCTGTTGATGCAGGCCGCCGGCCGGGCCGGGCGCGATGCCGAACAAGCCCAGCGCAGCGAAATGTGGGTGCAGACCTGGAATGTTCGCCACCCGCTCTATGCGGCACTGAAGGCCCACGACTACGAGTCCTTTGCGGCCGCTCAGCTGGCCGAGCGTCGCAGCGCTGGCCTGCCGCCCTTTGCCGCGCTGGCCTTGATCCGCGCCGATGCCCGCACCAACGCCGCCGCCGGTGGTTTTTTGCAGGCCGCCGCGCTGCTGGCGCGTGAACATGCGGGTGTCACCGTCTACGAGCCGGTGCCGCCCTTTGTGGCCAAGTTGGCGGGTGTGGAGCGCATGCAAATGCTGCTGGAATCGCCGTCACGCGTGGTGTTGCAGCGCATGTTGTCCGACTGGTTGCCCGCGTTGCAAGGTTTGCGCGCGCAACACAAAGGACTGATTCGCTGGGCGGTGGACGTGGATCCCTTGTCAATCTGAAAGCGGGCTGCCCAACGGGCCCCAGCGAGCCCCTGCAGTCAGCGTGCCAAGACGCGCTGCAGCTGCAAAGCCTCAGCGATGTGGGGGCTGCTGATCAGGGTGCTGCCGGCCAAGTCGGCGATGGTGCGGGCCACCTTCAAGCAGCGGTGCAGCCGCCGCCCGGACCAGCCAAACTGTTCGGCTGCGCTGCGCAGCAGCCGCGTGGCGGCTGGGTCCATCGCGCAGTGGCTGTCCAGCTCGCCAGCGCCCAGTCGTGCGTTGGTGCAGGACTGCCGGCGCCACTGGATCTGGCGGGCTTGGCTGACGCGGTGCGCCACGGTGGCGCTGTCTTCACCTGGCGCAAGGGCCATCAATTCAGACGCCGGTGTGGCCAGCACTTCAACTTGCAGGTCGATGCGGTCGAGCAAAGGGCCCGACAGGCGGCCCTGGTAGCGATCGATGGCTTGCGGGCTGCAACGGCAAGCCCTGCCCAGCGAGGCTGCAGCGCCCAGCCAGCCGCAAGGACAAGGGTTCATGGCAGCCACCAATTGAAAGCGGGCTGGGAACTGGGCTTGGCGCGCGGCGCGCGAAATGGTGATCTGGCCGGTCTCCAGCGGCTCGCGCAACGCTTCCAGGGCGGCGCGCGGGAACTCGGCCGTTTCGTCCAGGAACAACACACCGCCATGGGCCAGCGAAATTTCGCCGGGTCGCGGCGGTGAGCCGCCGCCCACCAAGGCCACCGCGCTGGCGCTGTGGTGGGGTGAGCGCGCAGGTGGCGTGCCCAAGGGCTCGTTGTCGTCAGCAGTGCGGTTCAAGCCGCGCAACGCGGCACTGGCCAGTGCTTCGTCCTGGGTCAAGGGCGGCAACAGTCCGACCAGCCGATGCGCCAGCATCGACTTGCCCGTGCCCGGTGGGCCCACCATCAGCAGGCTGTGGCCACCTGCAGCAGCGATTTCCAAGGCACGCCGGGCCGCAGACTGCCCTTTCACGTCGCGCAGGTCCGGCCCCGGTGGTGGTGGCGGGCGCGGCGCGGGCTGGGCCCTGGGCAGGGCCTGAGTCGCTTCGCCCGGCAGCAACGAGGCCACCACGGCCGCCAGGTCGGCGGCTTCACGAACGTCCAGCGCGCTGACCTGCGCCGCCAACCTGGCGCTGGCGCTGGGCAAAACCAAAGTCCGCCCGGTACCCGCCTGGTGCAGTGCCAAGGCCAGAGCAAGCGCACCGCGCACGGGTCGCAGTTCGCCAGCCAAGGACAGTTCGCCCGCAAATTCGCACGCCGCCAGGCGGCCGAGGTCGAGTTGCCCGGCCGCCGCCAGGATGCCCAGCGCGATGGGCAGATCAAAGCGACCACTCTCCTTGGGCAGGTCGGCCGGCGCCAGGTTGACGGTGATGCGTTTGTTGTGCGGAAAGGCGAAGCCGCTTTGCTGCAGGGCGGCGCGCACCCGTTCCCGGGCCTCCTTGACCTCGGTGTCGGCCAAGCCAACCAGGGTGAAGCTGGGCAGGCCGTTGGCCAGATGCACTTCCACATGCACGGGCGGGGCGCTCAGCCCGTCCAGCGATCGACTCATCACAACGGCCAGTGACATGGGGTTCTTTTCCTCCTGCGAGTCATTCTGGCTTTGCTTGTGCGCCCTGACATCGCACCAAACGGATGCACTCGAAAGGGGCGCCCCAATAGAGGGCGCGAAGTGCCACCCCAGTTCTTTTTTAGTGCACCCGTTTGGGG
>JAYVSX010000084.1:0-18765 GCA_043774975.1 Rubrivivax sp. | reverse complement strand
GTTGGATCGCAGGATCAGCCCTGTGTCGTCGTACACCAGCATGCCAGTGTCACTGAGCTCAAACCACTGCACCAGTTCGTCCTCCGCCCGACGTGCCTGGTGCCGCGCCGCTTGCGCGCCGGTTTCGTCGTGCATCAAGACCAACCACTGCAGGGGTCGACCAGCCACACGCACCGGAACCCAGGTTTGAACCAACCAACGCTGGTGACCCTGGCCATCGGTCATCCGGCAACGAATGGGCGGGGCATGGCCGACCGACTCGGCCTGGGCCGCCGCCTCGGCGCGCGCTTGATGACCGGGCTCCTGGTCTTCAACAGGCTGCAGCAGAAGCGGGTCACGGCCCACCAGCAGGGCGGCCGGCATCGCCAGCAAGGCGGCGCAGGCTTCATTCACGTGGGTGAGCACAAAGCCTTCATCAAGCAACATGGCCGGCATCGCCGATTGCCATATGGCTGTCAGGTCATGGGGCAGTGGTGCCGCTGCGGGCAGGCCCCGGGCGCTCATCCGTCCAGCAGCCGGGCCGAGTTCAAGGCCACCAGCAAAGCGCGATTGACTTCGGCAGGGCCCAGCATCAGCCGTTCACTGCACTCGCGAATGTCGTAAACGGACTCTTGCTCGATGGCTTGAATCAGTTCCAGATAGGGTGCGTACGGTCCCGCATCGCCACGCAAGGTTTGCTGCACGCGGTCAGAAACGGGGACGCTGCCCAAAAGCTCAGAGAACGGCTGCTGCAGCAACTGGTCCAGAAGTGAGAAGACGCCACACAGGAACATCTCGCCACGCATCTCGGCGTCGCCCTGGCCGCGCGACAACTCTTCCATCATCAACCCGCGGCGAACCGCTGCGTGCAAAAGGGGTTTGCCGTTGCCGCCCTTGGACGATGAGGCCAGAAGCAACGCCAACCAGCGCTTCAGGCGCTGGTAACCCAACATCATGATGGCGTGGCTGAAGGATCTGATTTCGGCCGACAGGCCAAAGGCCGGTGAATTCAGATAGCGCAGCAGCCGAAAGGCCAGCGTCGGGTCGCGACGCAGCGTGTCTTCCAGCTTCGAAACAGGATCTTCGCGGTCTACACCCTGAATCAACTGCATCACCACTTGAATGTCGGTGGGCACCTTGGCTCGACCGCTGGCCTTGGGCGCCGGGTCGTCAAACGGCCATCCCAGTACCGAGACGGCTCCGCGACTGAAGGCCTGCTCAATGTCAGCCGATGTGCGCACGCCAGCCTGGACCGTGGTCACCTGACGCGCACCGGCCGCTGGAGCTGCAGTGCCACGGCGGTCATCGTGGCCTTCAACGATGCTGTGGCTGAAGCAGGCCAGCACGTCGGGAGCCAAGGTGGCCAGGGGTCGGCCCTTGATCAACAAGACCGAGCCCGCCTCTCGCAGCGCGCGCAGCGGCCCTGCCTGGGCCGGATCGCTGGCCATGAAGGCGGGCACCTCGATCATGAAGTGCCGCGGAGGAACCAGCTCCATCAGCGAACGCAGCAACGCTTCGTGGGCGATGTTCAAGGCCACGGGGTGGCGCATCGCGCCCGCCGGTGCGGCGGCGATGCCGGGCTTGGCTGGCGCCGCGGCGCTGTCCAAAGGACGCAAGCTCAGTGCCAGTTCATCCGGTTCGGTGGATGCAGGCCAGACCTCCAGCAGCGCAGCCAGCAAAGCACTGACATCGGGTGTGGTGTCGTTGGAAACCGGGAACACGGTGAGTCGAGTGGCCACCACCGCACGTTGGCGGTCGATGACCGGGCTGTAGCCCAACAACACTTGACTCAGTACGGGATGCTCTTTCATGAATGCGCGCTGTCGCCGTCAAAGCGATCTGCAACTCCGGGTGAAGTCAGGCCTTGCCCAGAAGACCTTAACCCAGGTATTTCAGCAGGGACATCTGCTGCACGATGGAGTAAGTCTTCAGCGCGGCATCGTAGCCGGTCTGTTTGTTCTGAAAGTCGGAAATAGCCTGCAACATGTCAAGATCTTCCGCTTCTGAGCGCTCTTGTTGCGCATCCAGCTTGGTCTGGCTCAGGCGTTCACCGATGCTGTCGATGCGGCGCATGGTCTCACCCGTGCGTGCGCGCCAGGCCGACAGGTTGTGCGCCCCTGCATCAAAGTCGCCCAAGCCACCGCTGACACCCAATGCCACCTGAGCCGCCGTGCGGCCAGGTGTCAGCAATTCGCCAACCACCCGGTCCATCACGTCAAAAACCGACAGGTTGCTGCCGGGATTGGCGGGATCGGGCGCTTGCAGCCAAGTCGCCTGGCCATCCAGAGACAGTGGCGAAGCTTCACCCGAGGCCGACAAGGTCTGACCGCTGGCACCGGCATAGGCCACACTACCGGGGCTGTCTTGCAGCGGTGGGCCGTCGGCGCCCTGCCCGCCAAACAGGTAGCGGCCTGCGCCGTCACTGCGGTTGGCCACCGCCAGCAGGTCGTTGCGCAGGCCTCGAATGGACTCGGCAATGGTGCGGCGGTCTGAGTCGGTGTAGCTGCCGTTGCCCGCACTGACCAGGAGTTCGCGCGCCTGCTGCATCAGTTCACCGGCATGTCCCAGCGCGCTTTCGGTTAACTGCATGGCGTTGCGGCTGGCGTCGATGGCCCGCATTTGCGCCTCGGTGCGCGACACCTTGGCCAAGGCGCGCTCGGCCTGGGCCGCTGCGGCCGGGTCGTCGCTGGGCTTGAGCACCCGTTTGCCACTGGTCAGTTGTTCCTGGGCGATGGTCAACGCCTGTTGGCGGCGTTGCAGGGTGCTTAGTGAACTGTCGTAGGCGTTCGCTGTGGAAATGCGCATGGGCTTTCAGGCTAGGCGCCTGCTGTTTTGAGCAAGGTATCAAACAGCGACTGGGCCACCTGCAAGACCTTCGCCGCGGCCTGGTAGCTTTGCTGGTACTGAATCAGTCGCGCTGCTTCCTCGTCCAGGTTGACACCGGAGTGGGAACTGCGGGATGTTTCGTTTTGCCCCGCCACCGCGTCAGAGATCGTGGCCGCGGTCTGCCCGCTTTGCACCCGAACGCCGATGTCGGCAATGGCCAGGCTCCAAGCGTCCGTGGCCGTGCGGCCGCCGCTGATCAAAGCGTCCCGCAAGGACAACAGCGCCAGCGCGTTGCCGTTGTTGGTGGCCATGGCGCTGGCGGGTGTGGGCTCGACGTTGATGACATCGCCGGTGCGTGGCACGCCCGAGAGTTGCAGCGAGAACCCGTTGATATCGGTGGGCGGTGTTGGTATGGGCTGGTTGGCTTGCCAGACCGCGGTGCCCGTGCGCAGCAGGTTGTTGCTGGCGTCAAACACCTCCCAGGTGTAGTTGCCGGTGTCGGTGGTAAAGGTGACCCGGGAGGTCGCGCCTGGCGAAGGCAGTGGCGCAGCCGTGACCTGCAGGCTGGAAGCCTGAGCCGTCCCCACGTTGCTGGGCGCGCTGGACGCAATCAACGGTGAGGCGGCGGCCAGGTCCCGCGGATCGTTGAGCAAACGGCTCATGCCATTGGCAGAACGGGTCACCGGTTGCAGCAGGTAACGGTCGCCAGCCTGGGGGGGAGACGCCGTGAAGTCGATCCGCATGCCGTCGACGACGTCACCGCTGGTGACGGCCGTGGTCTGGCCGTCGAGCAAGCGGGTCAGCACCCAACTGCCCGAGCCGACGGCGGTTTCCTGAAGGTCGTATTCACTGGCTTGCAGTCCACCCGGATCGGTGATGGTCAAGGTCACCACACCCAGGGGCGCGCCACCTGCGGTCAAGGCGTTGGCCGCGTGCGGCTGCGCAAGGGCAGCGCCCAGGCTAAAGAGTGCCGAAGACGGAACCGACCCCAGCGGCGCCTGCAGGTTCAGCCCCCGCATGTGCTGGTCGTTGACAGCCGTTCCCACCGACGCCGCCAGTCGGCCCACCAGCGTGCGTCCGGCCACCAAGTCCTGGTTCTGAAAGCGCAACAGTCCCGCAATGGTTCCACCGCCCAGGGTGCCTTCATTGAGATGGCGCTGCACACCCCCTTCATCAAAACCAACCGCCGCGCGTGAGCGGTCCGATTCGTCTTGAAAGACCTTCAGTTGCGCGGCCTCTGTCCCCAGAACCAGGCGCTGCCCGCCGCTGATGAAGACGGCCAGGGTGCCGTCCTCGGCTTCCATGCGCGAGACCTGCACATGGGTGGACAGCCTGGACAGCAGACGATCGCGTTCGTCCAACAGGTCGTTGGCAGGTTGACCCAGGCCCTTGAGTTCGGCGATTCGCTGGTTGGCCTGCGCAATGCTCTTGGCCAGGCTGTTGACCTCGGCCACCGACACCCGAAGCTCTGCCGACACGCTGGTTTGCACATCATCCAGCGCGATGCCCGCCTCCGCAAAGCGCGAAGCCATTTCTCCAGCGCGGGCCAATGCCACCTGGCGGGTGGCCAGGTCTGACGGCCGGTTGGACAGGTCCACCATGGCATTCATGAACTCGCTGGTGGCATAGCCCAGGCCAGCTTCACCCGGTTTGAACACACTTTCCAGGCGGCGCAACTGCTCCAGGCGGGCGCCGTCCATGGCCGCCAGCGAGCGTGAGCTGGCGGCTTCGCGAGTCAGAAAGTCGCTGTGCGAGCGTGAAACGGTGACCACGTCCACGCCCCGCCCGAAGAAACCGGCGCCGGTGAACTGGCCTTTGGAGGTGGCCAACTCGGCTTGTTGTCGGGAGTAGCCGGCCACGTTGGCGTTGGCGATGTTGTGGCTGGTGACCTGAAGTCCGGCGTAGTTGGCCGCCATGGCCTTGATGCCCAACGACATCAGCGGTGAGCCGCTCATTGACTACCCTTTCAGGCCGTCCAACGCTGCAAGCGCAACGTGGTGTTGATGACGCGCGTCAGCTTGTCGGCATAGGCTGGGTCGGTGGCGTAGCCAGCCTTCTGCAGCCCTTGCGCAAAGGCTGCGGCTCGTTCGGCCCGGCCGCTGCCATCGGCCGCCTGCGGGCCGGCAACCTGGCCCACGGCAGCCTGGTAGCGCGGGCTCTCCTTCATCAAGCGCGCGTAGTCCGAGAAGGACTCGGCGTAGCTGCCATAGGCCCGGAACTTGGCGACCACCTTTTGCGCCTTGCCGTTGATGAATTCGGTGGTCGTGATCTCTGCCACTGGCCCCTTCCAATGGCCCGTGGCCTTGATGCCAAACAGGTTGAACGAAGGTGAACCATCGCCATGGCGAATCTCCTTGCGCCCCCAACCGGTTTCCAGAGCTGCTTGCGAGACCATGAAGGCGGCCGGAATGCCGGTCGCTCGTTCGGCTTCTTTGGCCGCCGCCTGGTGCTGCTGAACAAAACCTGCTGCGCCCGCCTGGGGAATGCGCGTGGCCTGTGGCGTCGGGCTCAGTGGCGCCTGGGTGTTGTTGGCCGACCCGGTCACCGGTATCGGCCCCGGGCTCAGCCCCATCTGGCGTTCCAGCTGTTTCATGATGGCGTCAGAAAGTCCGCCCGGTCGGCCCGCCAATTGGGTGGCGTACTGGGTGTCGAGCATCTCGGTGCCCATGCCGCTGCCGGCGTTGTCCAGCATGCCGCTGGGCAATGCGGTGCTGCGCATGCTCTTCATCAATTCGTTCATGAAGAGGGTCTCGAATTGCTTGGCCACTTCACGAACAGCACCCTTGGGGTCCCCCGCAGCGCGCGAACGCAAGGCGTCCAGCGACTTGCTGTCGTAGGCCAGGCCGCCTTGCGGCAATTGCGGAACGGCTGCCACTTCAGATCACCTCGATCTCGGCATGCAGAGCGCCTGCGCTCTTCATGGCTTGCAAAATGGCCAGCAGGTCCATCGGCGTGGCACCCAGGGCGTTGAGTGCTTTGACCACGTCGGCCAACTTAGCGCCCGCGGGCAATTGGATCAGCGCCCCGCCCTGCTGCGAAATGGCAATGTCGCTGCGCTCGCTGGCCACCGTTTGTCCCTGTGACAAGGGGCCGGGCTGACTGACAACGGGCGTGGTGCTGATGGTGACCGACAGGCTGCCATGCGCCACGGCACAGGCGCTCAAGGTCACCGCGTCATTCAGGATCACCGAGCCGGTGCGCGCGTTCAGCACCACCCGGGCGGCCGGCTTGGCCAGCGTCAAACTGAGGTTTTCAATGTCAGCCAGAAAGCTCAGGCGGTCTTGCGCCGCCGCCGGCATGCGCACCCGCACGCTGCGCCCGTCCAGCGCCTGGGCCGTTCCTTCGCCTTTGGCGGTGTTGATGGCGGCGGCCACCGCACTGGCAGTGGCGTAGTCGTTGGCGGTGACGCCCAGTTGCAGGGAGTCCCCCTCGAGCAAGGGTGTGGGTACCGACCGTTCGACGCTGGCACCGTCGGGTATGCGGCCCGCGGCCAAATGGTTGATCTGCACCTTCGATCCGCCCGCTGAAGCCCCTGCGCCGCCGACGATCAGATTGCCTTGTGCCAGTGCATAGACCTGCCCGTCAGCGCCTTTGAGCGGGGTTGCGATCAGCGTGCCGCCGCGCAGACTCTTGGAGTTGCCGAGTGACGACACGTTGACGTCGATGGCCTGGCCCGGTCGAGCGAAGGGCGGCAGTTGCGCAGTGACCAAAACGGCGGCGACGTTCTTGGGTTGCATGGTCACGCCGGGAGGCAGGGTCACGCCCATCTGCTGCAGCAAAGCGTTCAAGCTCTGGGTGGTGAAAGGCGACTGGGTGGCCTGGTCGCCGGTGCCGTCCAGGCCCACCACCAATCCGTAGCCCAGCAGTTGGTTGCTGCGCACACCCTGCACGGCTGCCACCTCTTTGATGCGCACGGCGGCATGGCCTGGGATCGGCCACCAAACCGCGGTACTGGCCGCCAGGAAGGCCAACACAAGCACCCAACGCACCAAGCGCTGAGCGCTGCGGTCTGAAGAATCTTGGTTCATGTGCAACATCAGATCGGCATGACGCTGAGGAACATGCGGGACAACCAGCCGATGGCCTGCGCTTCGGCCTGCGCACCACGTCCGCGCTGTTCCAGCCTGACATTGGCAATGGCGGCGCTGGGAATGGCGTTGCCGGCCTGGATGGCGCGCGGGTCAACTTGGCCGGAGAAACGCAGCACGTCGACGTTTTCATTGACACCGATCTGCTTTTCGCCGGTGATCAAGAGGTGCCCGTTGGGCAGCACACTGCGCACCAGCACCGTGATCGTGCCGCTGAAGTCATTGCTGTTTTCCGTGGTGCCTTTGCCGGCAAACGTGTTGCTCGACGTGCCTTCGGCGGTTGCGCGCGCAAAGGCCGCCGGTCTGACACCTGGCAAGGCCGTCACCCCGGCCGACAAGGAACCCGTCTTGTCCACGGAGCTGGTCGACTTCTGGGTGGCGCTGACTTTCTCAACGATGTTGACCAGCAAGGTGTCGCCGGGCAAACGAGCCCGGTGGTCTTCAAACAGCGGCCGGTAGGTGGCCGCCTGGAAGATGGAACCGTTGCCTGGGGTGGCCACGGGCGGCGGCGCCACCACGACGGGGTCGTTGTCTGCCACCTGCACCCTGGGGCCCCAGAAGACACATCCGCTCATCAAGGCCGCCAGGCAGCTGGTCCAGATCAGCCGCCACGCCGGCCCGGTCGGGCGCCAAGTCAAACTGGAGCTCAAGAGCGAAGCAAAGTGCGAAGTCACAGCTGCGACAGACGCTGCAGCATCTGGTCCGACGTTTGAATGGCCTTGGAGTTGAGCTCGTACGCACGCTGCGTCGCGATCATCGACACCAGCTCTTCCACCACGTTGACATTGCTGCCCTCGACAAAGCCGCCCATCAGTCGACCATGGCCCGCGGTGTTGGGCGCGCCCGCATTGGGGGCACCCGAAGCTGCGGTTTCTGCGTACAGGTTGCCGCCCCGCGACTCCAGCCCCGCCGGGTTGATGAACGAGGCCAGCTGCAGCTGGCCTAGCACTTGGGGTGTGGTCTGCCCGGGCACGGTGACGCTGATCTGACCCTCTGCATTGACCGCAAACGCCTGTGCATTGGCGGGCACGGTGATGCCTGGCAACACGGCGTAGCCAGCGTTGGTGACCAGCGCACCGTTGGCGTCGACCTGGAAAGAGCCGTCGCGTGTGTAGCCGGTGGTGCCATCGGGCAGCTGGACTTGAAAGAAGCCCGCGCCATTGATGGCCATGTCGAAGTTGTTGCTGGTGTTGTTCAGGCTGCCCTGCGCAAAGTTGCGTGTGCTGGCGGCGGCGCGCACCCCCAGGCCCACCTGCAGCCCGGTGGGCAGCTGGCTCTGCTCGGAGGTGGCCGAACCTGCGGCGCGCAGGTTCTGGTACATCAAGTCTTCAAACACCACACCAGCCCGCTTGAAGCCGTTGGTGCCCAGGTTGGCCAGGTTGTTGGAGATGGCGTCCAGCTTGGTCTGCTGGCCTTCCATCCCAGTCTTGGCGATCCACAGTGAACGGATCATGGTCTCAGTCCTTGTTGGGGTGAGCCATGTTCTCCGGGACTGATAGCCCGAGACGGGCAAAAAAGAGGCCGGCAAGCCGGCCTTCTTTGCGCACCAGTCTCTTCTGCCACGACCGACCTGGCCGCTGTCGCACCGGGTCGATGCGGCGAGCAGCCGCTACTGCGGCGCTAAAAGCTTGGCAGCACCCTGCTCACGCTGCTCGGCGCCTTGCAGCATCTTCATCTGCTGTTCAAACTGGCGCGCAGCGGCAATCATCGCCACCATGGTTTCGATGGCGCCGACGTTGGAGCCTTCCAGAGCGCTGGTTTGAACCCGGGCGGTGGGGTCGGCTGGCAGCTCACCGTCGGCGGCGCGAAACAAGCCGTCCGTTCCACGCGTCAGCGGCGCTTCCGGGGTCACCAGCTTCAGCCGGCCCACCTGTTGCGGTCGGCCGTTGCCGGTGGTTGATGTGATGCTGCCGTCTGCGGCAATCTCGATCGCTGCGTTCAGGCCCACCGTGATCGGACCGCCGTCGCCCAAAATGGGCAAACCCGAAGGCGTGACGAGTTGGCCTTCAGCACTGACCTGCAGCGAGCCCGCACGGGTGTAGGCCTCGGTGCCGTCCAGCGCTTGCACGCCCAGCCAGGCGTTGCCTTGCATGGCCACGTCCAGCGATCGGCCAGTGCTCTGCACGGGGCCAGGGCGACTGTCGTGGCCGATGGTGGACTCCAGCGCATAGACCCGGGTGCTGGCGCCGTCGCCACGCACCGGCACCGCCCGGAAGGCCTGCATTTCGGCTCGAAAGCCGTTGGTCGACGCATTGGCCAGGTTGTTGGCCAGCGTGTCCTGCCGTTGCATCGTGGCCTTGGCACCGGCCATGGAGAGGTAGATCAGGCGGTCCATGGTCAGCGCACCTGCTGGGTCTCAGTGCCATGTCGCTCAACAGGTGCTGGCTGGCGGCAGGGGGCCGGGAGACTCATCACGATCAGCGCAGGTTGACCAGGGTCTGCAGGATCTGGTCTTCTGTCTTGATGGTTTGTGCGTTGGCCTGGTAGATGCGTTGCGCGGTGATCATGTTGACCAGTTCACCCGTCAGGTCGATGTTGCTTTCTTCCAGCGCCCCGGCTTGCAGCACGCCCAGGTTGCCGTCACCGGGCACGCCCATCAAGGGGTCGCCCGAGGCAAAGGTGCGCGACCAGCCGTTGTCGCCGATGGCCTGCAGGCCCTGCGGGTTGCGGAAGTTCGCCACCTCGATCTGACCTGCCGGCTGCGACTGGCCATTGCTGTAGCGCGCGGTGATGATGCCGTTGGACTCCACCGTGATGGCGGTCAGCTGGCCGGCCCCGTAGCCGTCCTGGATCAAGTCGGTCACCGCGTAGGCACTGCCGTACTGGGTGGTGCCGCTGACATCGAACACCACTCCGTTGATGGGCAGTGTGCTGGCGCCGGCGGCATTCAGCGTGACCGGGATGTTGATGGACAGCGGGCCGACAGGCGACGTGATCGACGCGCCGTTGGCAGCAAAGTCCAGTGTGGTGATGGGCAAGGGTGCGCCCGCCACGCCGTTGAGGGTGTTGCCGTTGGCCGTGGCGTAGACGTTCCAGCTGTCGTTGGCGGCCTTCTGGAAGAAGTAGGTCAGCGTCACGCCAATGCCCTTTTCGTCGTAGACCGTCTGCGAGGTGGCGTTGTTGTAGGTGTCGGCGTCGTTGAAGTCGATCTGCGCACCGGCGGCCGGCAGCGTGACCTGCACGCGGGCGTCCAGATTCATCTCGATCGCGATTTCACGGGTTGGGGCCGGCGCAACGCCACTGGTCGGCAGCTGCAGGGCCCCCGCCAGACCGGGCTGAATCTGGCCCGCGCCGTCAGCGGGGTAGCCCAACAGGCGCTGCTGCGAGTTGTTGACGATGTAGCCTTCGCGGTCGACCTTGAACTGGCCGTTGCGCGAGTAGCTCACCGCGCCCTTGGTGTCGGTGAGTTGAAAAAACCCCGCGCCGCTGATTGAGAGGTCCATGGGGTTCTCCGTGGTTTTGATGTTGCCTTGCGTGAACTGTTGTGCGACCGCCGCCAAGTTGGCGCCGATGCCGATGCTGTTGGCGCCTGCTCCATTGAGCGCGGCGGCGTACATGTCGGAAAACTCAGCCCGCGCCACCTTGGCGCCAAAAGTGTTGGCATTGGCGATGTTGTTGCCAATCACCTGCAGGTTCTTGCTGGTGACGCTGAGACCGGAAAGACCTTGTTGGAATCCCATGATGTGTCTTGCTCGTTGGTGGGTTAATTGAAGGCCTTGACGTCGCTGTAGGCGACGCTGCCGCTGTTTTGCAGTTCCAGCGTCAGGCTGGAACCGTTGGTGGTGACGGCGTTGACGCGGTCGCGCATCAGCGCTGTGCTGCTGACCTCCGTGGTGCCCGACTTGGCCAGCACGCGAAAGGTGTAGGGCGCCCCGTCGGCCACGTTGCCGGCCGGCCAATCGAAACTGTGGCGGCCGATGGGCTGGGCTTTGAGGTCCAGGGTGTCGACCACGCGGCCGGCCGGACTGAGGATTTCGATCTTCACCGAGTCGGCCTTGCTGTTGAGCTCAAAGCCGCCCACGCCACGGCCACCTTGCAGCGCCAGTTTGTTGCCCTGCAAGGTCACGTCGCGCCCCACCAGCGAAGCCCCCATCAAGGCCTGCAGCTGGCTGAATTGGCCGGTCAGGCCTTCGACGGTGCCATTGAGCTTGCTGATGCCGTCGACCGTGCTGATCTGCGCCATCTGGCTGGTGATCTGCGCGTTGTCCATCGGGTTGAGCGGGTCCTGGTTCTGCATCTGCGTGACCAGCAGCTTCAGGAAACGGTCCGAGCTGCCGGCTTCGTTGGCGGTCTTGTCGCTGCTGCCTGCGGGGGACAGGGCGGCGTAGGGGTTGCTCGTGACGGCGGTGGTGTTCATCGGCAGCTTTCAGGTGGGGTCGGTGGGTGGGCTAGCCCTGGCCCATCTGCAGCGTTTTTTGCAGCAGGCTGCGCGCGGTGTTCATGACTTCAACGCTGTTTTGGTAGGAGCGCGACGCCGAAATCATGTTGACCATCTCTTCCACCGGGTTGACGTTGCTGTAGGTCACGTAGCCCTCGGCATCGGCGCTGGGGTGCTTGGGGTCGTGCACACGCCGGCCCGGCGTGTTGTCTTCGCGGATGGTCGACACCTGGACGCCGATGCTGGCGTCGCGCTGCCCGGGCGGTCCCATGGGAGTCGTCTGGAACACCACCTGGCGGGCCTTGTAGGCCGCGCCGTCGGGGCCCGCCACGGTGTCGGCGTTGGACAGGTTGGAGGCCACCACGTTGAGGCGTTGGCTCTGCGCGCTGATGGCACTGCTGGCCACGTCGAAGATGCGAAGCATGCTCATCTGGATCAACCCTGGGTGTGGCTGCGCATCGCTTCGAGCGTGGTGCGCACGGTGCCGTTGATGAAGCGCAGCGTGGCGTCGTACTTCAGGGCGTTGTCCATGAAGTTGCCGCGTTCACGGTCCATGTCCACCGTGTTGCTGTCCAGGTTGGTCTGCTGGGGTTGCACATAGCGCAGCGCTGGTGCCAGCAGGCCGCCGGCGCCGGGCAAGCCGTCGGCGATGCCGTCTCCCATGCGCCCCGGCTGGCCGGCCCCGGCGTCGCGCGCGCCGTTGGCGGCACGCAGGGTGGCTGCAAAGTCGAAATCGCGCGCCTTGAAGCCGGGCGTATCGGCGTTGGCGATGTTTCCGGCGATCAAACGCTGCCGCTCAGAGCGCAACACAAGCGCTTGCGACTGGAAGTCAAGTCCGGCGGTCAGGCGTGGAATCATGGTCACGGGCTCCTTGCGGGTGCCCCAGCCGGGCCGGCCGAGGGCCATTCGAGGCTGGAGAGGAGGGCTTGAAGGCTGATGGCCTGGACTGCCCATGCAGGACATTCTGTGAGCGCAACCCTTCCGGTCAGAGCCCGAAAAGAACGCCGGAAAGCCGCCAATTCGCGCCCTCCTGGGGCGTGCAGCTGGGTAAAGTGGGTTGGGTGAACTTCCGCCCAAGCCCCCTCCCCTGCCTTGCCGGTCTGGCCCTTGTCCTGGGGTTGTCCGGTGGCCTGACTCCGGCGCCAGCCATAGCGCAAAGCACAACGGCTCCGGCCGTGCTGGCGCCTGCGCAACTGGCTCGGGCGTTGGAGCTGGCGGCCCAGTCGGCTCAGTCCCTGGCTCCGGCCAAGGCCCGCGTCGTGGTCACGCCAGGGCAGCTTGACACCCGCTTGAAGCTGGCACCCTGCAGTGAAATCCAAGCCTTCATGCCGGCTGGCGTTCCCGCCTGGGGTCGAAGCCGGGTGGGTCTGCGCTGCGCCAAAGGCCCTGCCAACTGGCAGGTCTACCTGCCCGTCAACGTCGAAGTCTGGGCCTGGGCGCCGGTGCTGGTTGGCGCGTTCCCTGCAGGCACACAGCTGCTTGATTCGATGCTGAAGCCAACCGAAGTGAACTGGGCGGCCAGCGCCACCCCACCTCATCAGCACGTCTCAACCCTGGTCGGGCGGGTCCTGGCCCGCCCCGTGGCGGCTGGCCAGGCGCTGTGGGCCGCCGATCTGAAGACCCGTCAGTGGTTCAGCCAGGGCGACAGTGTGCGCATCGTGGCGCAGGGAACAGGGTTTGCCATCAGCACCGAAGGCACCGCCATGGGGGCTGGCCTGGAAGGTCAGTCGGTACGGGTGAAAACCGAGTCTGGTCGCATCATCAGCGCCTGGCCGGTGGGCGCCCGTCAGGTGGAGCTCAGCCTGTGAGCCCGAAAACTGCTTCAGACCCCCGCATTTCAGGGGGTTGGCAGAAAAATATGAACATGGCGCTAAAGTCGATGTCGCACTTGTCCGATACACCATTCATGTCGTTGGGTGTGCACCGCAACCGTGCCCCTGACAGGAGCTCACCATGAAGATCGGCCCTCTCGATTCCAAACCACCCATTGCGCCCGCTGCGCCTGAACGCAAAGGCTCGGCGTCCGCGCCTGCGCCTGCTGCCGAAGCCAGCGCGCAGGTGGCGTTGTCTCAAGCCGCCTCGGCACTGTCCACCCCAGCCAGCGATGCCAGCTTCGACGGCGCCAAGGTGGAACGCATCGCCCAGGCCATTCGAGACGGCAAATTCACCGTCAACCCCGAAGCGATTGCCGACAAATTGATCGTCAACGCGGAAGAACTCCTGGGCCGCAAGCCCAATTGAGCGAACAACCGCCATGAACATCGCGTCCGAAGAACTGGCTGCCGTGCAGCAAGTCGCACGCCTGGAGAAACCCCTGGCGGTGCTGGAGGGCCAATTGGCCGCCTTGGGCACTGCGCTGCACCAGCAAGACGCGGTGGCCATTGACCAGGCAGCCTCGCAGCTGCACCTGGCTTTGGCGGCTGCCGTAGACCACTTTGGCCGCGCCGCCCGCACCGGCGGTGTACCGGCGCCCTTGCGTCAACGCCTGGCCCTGGCCGGCGGGCAAGTGGCCGCACAGCGCGAAGCATTGGCACGGGCGACTGCTTCGTTGGACCGCGCCATCGACGTCTTGATGCCGCGCACCGCATCGGCAGGCTTTTATTCGTCCACCGGCGGCAGTGAGCGCATCAGCCATGGCAGCGGCAGCCTGATGGCTTGACCACGGTAGGCAGGCCCCAAACAAGAAGACCGGCTCAGGCCGGTCTTCTTGTTTGGGGCCACAGGCCGGCTGGGACGGGCCGAAAAGAAGGCGAGCCGAAGCGGCGCTTCACTTGTAGGCATGCGCAACCCAGCCAGGATGGCACAGGGTTGCACCCGCACCCTCTACCACTCGCGCAGGCGTGTGCGCAGCCGCGCAATGCTTTGGCTGTGCAGCTGACAGACCCGGCTTTCGGTGACACCCAGAACGGCGGCGATCTCTTTCAGGTTCATGTCGTGCTCGTAGTACATGCTCATCACGTACTGCTCGCGCTCAGGCAGGTGCTTGATGGCCTCGACCAGCGCTTCGCGCATGCGCTGGTCCTGTAGCCGTGCAATCGGGTTGGACTCCTTGTCCATGACGTGGCGGTCCAGGTAGTCGTCGTCGCCGTCGTCGCCGCTCATGTCTTCCAGGTAGATCAGCTGGGTGCCGCGCACCTTGCCCAGCAGCTCCTGGTAGTCGGGCAGGCTCAAGCCCATCTCGCGCGCGATCTCGCCCTCGCTGGGCGCGCGGCCAAAGCGTTGCTCCAGCTTGTGCACGGCCGACTCGATGCTGCGCTGGTGGCGGCGGTCGCCACGGCTCATCCAGTCGTTGCCACGCAGCTCGTCGAGCATGGCGCCGCGAATGCGTTGGGTGGCAAAGGTTTCGAACTGCACACCTAGGCTGGCGTCAAAGCGCGACAGCGCATCGCTCAGCCCGATCATGCCGACCTGGATCAAGTCGTCGAGCTCCACGTTGGCTGGCAGCTTGGCAATCATCTGGTGCGCGAGGCGGCGCACCAAGGGGCTGTACTGCTTGAGCAGTGCGCCGGCGTCGAGTTGTCCCTTGGCGGTGTACATGTGTTGGCCTCTATCGGAAAGCGGTTCGGGCGGTTGGCACAGGCTGGCTCATGGGCAGGCCCGTTGGGCCCCACGCTTCGTCCAGCGACAGTTGCACTGCCAACAGTTGGGTCAGTGACTTGTCGGGCTCTGAGTTGGGTTCGCCAGCGGGGTCCACCACCGCCATGTGGCACAGGGCAGCACCCAGAAAGGTCTCGGCGCAACCAGCCAGACTCTGGCCAATCGACACCAGGCGTGGCGAATGGGGCGGCGCGGCCAACAGCAAGTCAAACGTCATCAGCAGGCAGCGTGTGGCCAAGAGCTTGGCGCTGGCATAGGCATGCTTGATGCTGTCGGGGTGATCCGCACCCAGCAACACAGGTCGCGCTGCGCGACGCTTGAAAACGCGAACCAGGTCCTGCGCGTCGGCATGCAGCAACACCACGTCGGCTTGCGGCGCCGCTCGGTGCACGGCGTCGACAAAACCATCGGCGAAACCGCGTGTATCGACATAGGTCATGGGCAGGCCGGCAGCGGGCAGGTAGAACACACTGCGCGAGACCGGCACGATGCCGGCCGCCAGGTCCAACGCCGCCAGCTCGTGCGGCGGCGGCGACGCCGCCGAAGCGTCCACCACCAGAACCTTTCGTCCCCCTGCCGCCAACACCGCAGCCAGGCGGTCCAGCACCACGCCACCGAAGGCCACAAAGGGATTGGCCACCAAAGGCACCACCACCTGGCGACGACCCGCGAACATACGGCGCAGCCCATCTGCCTGGTCCAGCGGCGCTGACTTGGAGGATGCGTAAAAGTCGTTCATGCGCAACAACGCTCTTCCATCAGGCATGCAGGCTGGGTGAATGGCGTGCGATGGGCATGCCGGCAAAGACCAGGTTGACGTCGCCTTCGTCCAAGCGCCAGGCCGGGCCGATGGTCGCCTTCAAGGCGCGTTGCACCAGGGCATTGGCCGACAGGCGGTGCCAGTCCTCCGGCACCCGCTGGCCATTGGCCACCGCCAGCACCTTGAGCTTGTGTCGGATCAGGGCGTCCAGTGCCGGGGCCAACTTGACCGCCTCGTCCAGTTTGGACAACACGATGCCGCGACAGGCATGGGCGCCATAGGCCGCCAGCTGGTCTTCAATGGTCTCGCCCTGAGCCGATGCGTTTACCACCAGCAGTCGGTTGATGGAACGGTGCGACAGCATGTCCAGCAATTCACGGGTTCGGCTGTCGCGTTGGGCCATGCCTGCGGTGTCGATCAAGACCATGCGCTTGCCCGACAGCAGGTCCAGCAGGTCCTCCAGCGAAGCCCGGTCGTGCGCGGTGTGAACTGGCACACCCAGAATGCGGCCGTAGGTGCGCAGTTGTTCGTGTGCCGCCACGCGGTAGGCGTCCAACGTGACCAAACCCAATTCGGCCGCACCGTGGCGGGCCGCGAAAGCAGCCGCCAGCTTGGCCGTGCTGGTGGTCTTGCCCACACCGGTGGCACCGATCAAGGCGTAGACACCACCGGCTTCTTCCAGCGCGGTCTCGCGTTCGGCCGTGACCAGGTTGCGTTCCAGCACGCCGCTGGCCCACGTGGTTTCATCGACGCCGGCCGGCAACCCTTGCACCAGTTTGCGGATGAGAGCGGCCGAAAAACCAGCGTCCAACAGCTTTTGCGCCAACAGGGCCTGGCGCGGCTGGCGCTGCAGCTTTTCCATGAAGGCCAAGGCGCCGAAACGTTGCTCGATGAGGCCGCGCATCGAGCGCAATTCGCCCATCATCTCCAGCTGTTCGGCGTGGCTGGCACCCAGTCCGGCGGGTGCGGGTGCGGCAGCGGTAGCGGTAGCGGTAGCGGTAGCGGTAGCAGAAGCGAAAGTCGAAGCGGCCAGGGTGGGTGCGGCCGGGGCGAGCACGGGGTCTGTTGCGCGCAGCTCCTCGCGCAACACCGGAACCGCGCGCGCGGCAGACAGCCGAGAGCGCATGGCTGAAATGGGGGTCACGACGGGCGGCGGTGCTGGCGGTTGCGGTTCTGCGCTGACTTGCGCCGCCGACTCGGCCTCGCGACGCTTGAGCATGCGGTCGCGCACGTAGTCCTGGAACGACAGTGTGCTCATCTGCAGCTGTTCCACATCGGCCTGTACTTCGACGTCGCCGAAAGAGGGCTCCTGACGCTCACCGGCGCGCCGGGGTTCGCGGCTGGGCTCGTGGCCGGCGTCCAGGGGCGACTTGCGAGCGACCACGCTGGACGACTCGCGCGGTTGCACCACGTTGCTGCGGGGCCGGCTGGGCTCGGGCATCACGGCGGGCGCCTTGGGCCTGGCACGGGTGGCCTCAAGCTGTTCACCCACACGCTCGAGTTGCTGGACACTTTCGGGCGCCATGGCCAGCACCTCCACCCCTTCTGGGCAGGGTCGCGTGGACATCACCACGGCGTCGTCGCCAAAGGCCTGTCGAACCAGGGCCAGCGCGTCGCGGCTGGTGCGGGCGGTGAAGCGTTTGACGTTCATGCCGTGCTTCCAATGATCGACCCGATGCGGATCGAATGGGTTTCAGGAATTTCGCTGTGCCCCAACACCTTCAGGCGCGGTGCTGCACGTCGCAGCAACCGGGCCATCGGCGCTCGGATCACATCCGGCACCAGCAGACATGCTGGCAAGCCCAGATCTTCTTGGCGGCGCGCTGTGTCGGCCGCGCTCTTGGTCAAGGTGTCGGCGACGCCAGGGTCCAGCGCCGCACCGTGCGGTGAGTTCAGGGCCTGGGTGACCAGGCGCTCCAGGTCGGGGTCGAGTGCAATCACGTCCAGCTCTTTCACCGGGCCATAGATTTGCTGCACGATGGCGGGTGCCAGATGCACACGGATGCGGCGAGCCAGCTCGGCCGGATCGGTGACGGTGGCGGCATGCTCGGCCAGGCACTCGACGATGGAACGCATGTCGCGGATGTGCACGCCCTCTTCCAGCAGCAGCTGCAACACACGTTGCAAGGTGGCAATTCCAACCATCTTCGGGACCACGTCTTCGATCAATTTGGGGGCCAGTTTGGTGACGTGCTCAACGAGCGATTGGGTCTCGACCCGACCCAACAAGCGCGCCGCATTCACCTGCATCAAGTGTGAGAGGTGGGTGGCCACCACGGTGGCGCAATCAACCACCGTAAACCCAGCCATTTGGGCCATTTCCTTGTGACGCTCTTCAATCCACACGGCCGGCAATCCAAAGGCCGGATCGGTGGTCAGGGTGCCCGGCAGTTGCTGCTGCACCGCGGCCGTGACGCCGCCCGGGTTGATGGCCAGGAACAGGCCCGGGTTGGCTTCGGCTTCACCGACCACGGCACCGCGCAGGGTCACGCGGTACATGCCCGGTTTGAGCTCCACCAGGTTGTCCCGGATGTGCACCGGTGGCGGCAGGAAACCCACGTCCTGGGCGAACTTCTTGCGCACACCCTTGATGCGCGCGAGCAAGTCGCCATCGCGAGCCTTGTCGACCAGGGCGATGAGTCGGTAACCCACCTCCAAGCCCAGCGTGTCGACCGGGGTCAGGTCGTCCCAGCTGGCCTCGGCGTTGGGGGCTTGAACTTCGGCGCCAAGCGCGCGCTCCGGCTGTTGCGCCTGGGCGCGTTTTTGGCGTGTCAATTGCCAGGCCAAGAGTCCCAGCGCCGATGCCACGATCAAGAACACCAAGTGCGGCATGCCGGGCACCAGCCCCAGCAAGCCCACCACGCCAGCAGCCACCGCCAGCGCCTGCGGCGAGTCGAAGACCTGGCCCCGGATCTGGGTGCCGATGTCCTGCTCCTTGCCAACCCGCGACACCACCATGGCGCTGGCCACGCTGATCAGCAGGGCCGGGATCTGCGCCACCAGCGCGTCGCCCACGGCCAAGGTCACATAGCTGGACGCGGCCTGGCCAGCGCTCATGCCGTGCATCGACAGCCCGATGATGAAACCACCCACGATGGTGATGAACAGGATCAACAGGCCGGCCATGGCGTCGCCGC
>JAYVSX010000083.1:0-7143 GCA_043774975.1 Rubrivivax sp. | reverse complement strand
TGCAGCACCGCCTGCAGTTCTGCTGCCGCAACTTCGAATTCTCGTCTTGCGCTGCCGACCCACAAAAAACCCTGCGCCGGCAGGCTGTCGGGCAGTGCATTCAGCTCGGTGAACTGCTCGCCGTTGATGTGAAAGATGCGCATCAGCGGTTGCGCATCTGATCTGCTGCATCCAGCGCAAAGTAACTCAAAACACCGTCGGCACCGGCGCGCTTGAAGGCCAACAGTGCCTCCATCATCACCGCGTCGTGGTCGAGCCAGCCGTTGGCAGCGGCAGCCTTGATCATGGCGTACTCGCCACTGACTTGGTAGGCAAAGGTCGGCACGCGAAACTGGTCCTTCACGCGGCGCACGATGTCCAGGTAAGGCATGCCGGGCTTGACCATCACCATGTCGGCGCCTTCGGCGATGTCCAGCGCCACCTCGCGCAGGGCCTCGTCGCTGTTGCCGGGGTCCATCTGGTAGGCCTTTTTGTCGCTCTTGCCCAAGTTGCCCTTGCTGCCCACCGCATCGCGAAAGGGGCCGTAAAAGGCGCTGGCGTACTTGGCGCTGTAGGCCATGATGCGGGTGTGGATCAGGCCTTCGGCCTCCAGCGCGGCGCGCACGGCTCCAATGCGCCCGTCCATCATGTCGCTGGGGGCCACGATGTCGACACCCGACTGGGCTTGCACCAGTGCTTGCTGCTTGAGCACTGCCACCGTCACGTCGTTGAGGATGTAGCCGGTGTCGTCGAGCAGGCCGTCCTGGCCGTGGCTGGTGTACGGGTCCAGGGCCACGTCGGTCAACAAGCCCAGTTCGGGGAAGCGAGCCTTGAGCGCACGCACCACCCGGGGCACCAGGCCGTCGGGGTTGGTGGCTTCGCGGCCATCGGGCGTCTTCAGCGCCGGGTCGATCACGGGAAACAGCGCCATCACCGGCACGCCGAGTTTCAAGCACTGCTCGGCCACTGCAAAGAGCCCGTCCAGGCTGCGCCGCTGCACACCGGGCATGCTGGCCACGTCCTGGGTCTGGCCATGCCCGTCCAGCACAAAAACCGGCAGGATCAGGTCTTGCGGCGCCAAGCGGTTTTCGCACACCAAGGCTCGCGTGAAACTGTCGCGGCGCAAGCGCCGTGGGCGGCTCGTGGGGAACGGGGGGGGGGTTATCACGTCAGGGGCTTTCTTGGTCGCTGCCTTACCAGCTGGAAGTCGGGGATTCCGACATAGCCGAGCACAAATGCTTCTGCTAGAGTGGTCGCCGGATGATAGCTGTGAGGCTGTTGTCCCCTGCTTTTCCTCCCTGAGCAGGTGCCTTAGCGTGATGACAGCGATAAGGCTTACCCGCCCCGGCTTCGGCCGGGGCTTTTTTTCGCCACAGACTTTCGCCACAGACGCCAGCGGCAGTTGCAAGCAGCCGCGTCGTTTGCGCCCGGATAATGCAGCCGCATGAGCACCGGTTACCTGTGGGTCAAGGTATTGCACATCATCTTCGTGGCGAGCTGGTTTGCGGGCTTGTTCTACTTGCCGCGCTTGTTCGTCAACCTGGCCATGGTCAGCCCCGACAGCCACCCCGAGCGCGAGCGCTTGCTGCTGATGACGCGCAAGCTCTACCGGTTTGCCAGCCTGTTGATGGTGCCCGCTCTGGCCTTCGGCGTGTGGTTGTGGCTGGGCTACGGTGTGGGCGCCCGGCAGGGCTGGATGCACCTGAAGCTGGCCTTGGTGCTGATGGTGATCGGCTACCACTTTGTTTGCCGGTCCTTGCTGCACAGTTTTGAGCAGATCCGCAACCAACGCAGCCACCGCTGGTTCAGAGTCTTCAACGAAGTGTCGGTGCTGCTCTTTGCGGCCATCGTGGTGTTGGTGGTGGTCAAGCCCTTTTAGCGCACCATGAGCGCTGAACGCCACCGCAGTTCGGCCACCTTGCTGGCTTTTGTCTACGCCGCGCTGGTGCTGTACGCCAGCCTTTACCCCTTTGAAGGTTGGCGCTGGCCACCGGGCCAGAATTGGCGCGTCCTGCTGGCCCTGCCCACCGCGATCCACCAGTCAGCGTTTGATGTGGTTTCCAACCTGCTGGGCTACCTGCCCTTGGGCGGGCTCTTGACGGTGGCGGCGCTGCGCAGCGGCATGCCGCCGCGGCGCGCCATGTTGGGCGCGCTGCTGCTGGCCAGCGCGCTGTCTTACGGCTGCGAACTGCTGCAGCACTTTGTGCCAGCGCGAGTGCCGGCGCGTGAAGACCTGGCCATGAATGCCGCGGGTGCAGCCTTGGGCGTGCTGCTGGCAAGGGGCGTGCATGCGGCGGGCTTGGTCGACCGCTGGAACCGGCTGCGCAAGCGCTGGTTTGCAGGTGATGCTGCCGTGGCCCTGGCGCTGCTGGTGTTGTGGCCCGTGGGCCTGCTCTTCCCGGCGCCGGTTCCGTTGGGCCTGGGCCAGGTGGGAGAGCGGCTGCGTGAACTCCTGGCCGATGCACTTGACGGTGTGGCCTGGGCCCAGCCGGTGGCCGATGTGTTGCTGACGGCCAGCCCGGCAGCCACGCCCTTGGGCACAGTCAGCGAGGTGGTGCTGATCGCACTGGGCTTGCTGGCGCCCTGTGTCGTGGCTTACTCGGTGGTCGCGCCGGGCTGGCGCCGTTGGGTCATGGCCGCAGGCGCCGCAACTTTGGCATGCCTCGGAATGTCACTGTCTGCGGCTCTGAATTTCGGGCCTCAACATGCCGCAGCCTGGTTCGGCCCGCGCACGGGTCCCGGGCTCGGCTTGGGTCTGCTGTTGGCTTTGCTGGCCTCAGCGCTCCCGCGCCGCTTGGTGGCAGGCGCGGGGCTGGTGATCTTGACCGGCTTGGTCGTTGGCGTGGCCCAGGCACCGCAAGACCCGTTTTTTGCCTACACGCTGCAAAACTGGGAACAGGGCCGGTTTGTGCGCTTTCACGGCCTGGCGCAATGGATCGGCTGGCTCTGGCCGTATGCCGCGATGGCGTGGTTGATGTCCCGCCTGGCCGGGCGCAACTAGGCCCTTCCCTACAATCGGGGCCATGAGTTATTACAAGCATCACGTTTTCTTCTGTCTGAATGAGCGCACCAACGGCGAAGACTGCTGTGCCCACCAAGGTGCACAAGCCGCCTTCGACCACTGCAAGGCCCGCGTCAAGGCCGAGGGGCTGGCCGGCCCCGGCGGCGTCCGGGTCAACAAGGCCGGCTGCCTGGACCGCTGCGCTGGCGGGCCGGTGGCCGTGGTCTACCCCGAAGAGGTCTGGTACACCTTTGTCGATGCCGATGACATCGACGAGATCGTCGACAGCCACCTCTTGGGCGGCAAGGCGGTCGAACGTTTGCTTCTGCCGGCCCACATCGGCCGATGAACGCGGCCACGCTGCGCGTTGGGGTGGCGGGCCCGGCCGGGCAGATCGAATGCGCCATCGATCAACCCCCCTTGAACGCCGAAGCCGCGGTGCGCGGCGTGGTGGTGCTCTGCCACCCTCACCCGCTGCACGGCGGCACCATGGACAACAAGGTCGTGCAGACGCTGGCGCGCACCTTTGTGCAGTTGGGCTACACCAGCGTGCGGTTCAACTTCCGGGGCATCGGTGCCTCTCAGGGCAGCTGGGACGAAGGTCGCGGCGAGGTCGACGACGCACTGGCCGTGGTGGCGGCGCACCGGCGCAGTGACCTGCCCCTGGTGCTGGGCGGCTTTTCCTTTGGCGGCTATGTCGTCTCGCAAGCCGCCTTGCGGCTGAACCCGCCGGCTGAACGTTTGGTGCTGGTAGGCCCGGCGGTGCAGAACTTCCCCGTGGCCGACGTGCCGGCGGACACCTTGGTCATCCACGGTGAAAGCGACGACGTGGTGCCACTGTCGGCGGTCTTCGACTGGGCGCGTCCGCAGGCCCTGCCGGTCACCGTGCTGCCTGGCGCAGGCCACTTCTTTCATGGGCAACTGCCCGTGCTCAAACACATCGTCGTTAGCGCCTGGGCTTCCAGGCCAGCTGACTGAAACCGGCACTCATGAAGTCTCTGCTTGCACTCTTGCTGACCACGTTTGCGCTAGTGGCTGCGGCCCAAGCGCCACAACCCCCTGAAATCGCAGCTCGTCAATACATCCTGATGGACCTGGCCAGCAACCAGGTGCTGGCCGAGCGCGACGCCGACGCCCAGGCCGACCCGGCTTCATTGACCAAGCTGATGACCGCCTACCTGGTGTTCAACGCGTTGCGCGACAAGAAGCTCACGCTGGAGCAGACCCTGAGCGTGTCTGCGCGAGCCTGGGCCGAACGCAAGGGCGGCGGCTCGCTGATGTTCATCGACACCACCATGAAGCCCACGGTGGCTGAATTGCTGCGTGGCCTGATCGTGCAAAGTGGCAACGACGCCGCCATCGCCTTGGCTGAAGGTGTGGGGGGCACGGTTGAAACGTTTGTCGCTGCCATGAACCGCCAGGCCCAGGCCTGGGGCTTGAAGAACACCCAGTTTCGCAACGTCGCCGGGCTGTCCGAGGCGGGCCACTACAGCAGCGCCCGCGACGTGGCGTTGGTGGCCGCGCGCATCGCACTCGTTCACCCCGACTTCTACCCGCTGTACAGCATTCGGCAGTACACCTTCAACAACATCAAGCAGGACAACCGCAACATGCTGCTCGGGCGCGACGCCTCGGTGGACGGCATGAAAACCGGCTACACGGAAGCCGCCGGCTACTGCCTGGTGACCAGCGCCGTGCGCGACACCCCGGCCGGCAAGCGCCGCTTGGTCAGTGTGGTCATGGGTACCGCCAGCCGCGAAGCGCGGGCCGCCGAAAGCCAAAAGTTGCTCAACTGGGGCTGGCAGGCCTGGGACTCGGTGCGGTTGTTTGAAGCCGGCAAGCCATTGGTGACCGTGCAGGTCTGGAAGGGCGACAAGCCCGACGTCAAACTGGGCGCCCAAGGTGGCCTGGTGGTGACGGTGCCCAAGGGCGAAGGCGACAAGCTGAAGACCACGATCGAGCGGTCCGATCCGCTGCTGGCGCCGTTGACCGCCGGTCAGGCCGTGGGCACGATCAAGATCACCACGACCGCCGGCAACACCATCACGACCCGGCCCTTGGTGGTGTTGGAGCCGGTGGGTCTGGCCGGTTTCTTCGGACGCGGGTGGGACGCCCTGCGGCTGTGGATCAAGTAGACGCGGCGGCCCGACACCCGCATCATCACGAAGACGCCTCGAACAGACTCGCAAGGACCCAACCATGACCGATCCGCTGTGTTTTCTGAACGGTGAGTTTTTGCCGCTGTCGCAGGCCCGCATCCCGGTGCTGGACCGCGGCTTCATCTTCGGCGACGGCATTTACGACGTGGCGCCCGTTTACGGCCGCAAGCTGTTTCGCTTTGACGAACACCTGGCGCGGCTGAACCGCAGCTTGAGCAAGATTCGCATTCCGCACCCAGCCACCCGCGAAGAATGGCTGCAGCGCTGCCGCCAGCTGGTGGCCGCGCGAGACGAAGCCGACCAGGTGATCTATATCCAGGTCACCCGCGGCGTGGCCCCACGCGACCACGTGATGCCGGCCCACCCGGTGCCCACGGTCTTCATGATGAGCAACCCTTTAAGGGCCGCCAGCGCCGAGCAGCGCCACCAGGGCGTGGCCTGCACCACCGCACGCGACTTCCGCTGGGAGCGCGGCGACATCAAGAGCACCAGCCTGCTGGGCAATGTGCTGGCGCGGCAGATGTCGGCCGACCATGGCGCTACCGAGACCATCATGTTCCGTGACGGCTTCTTGACCGAGGCTGCCGCCAGCAACGTCTGGATCGCGCATGAGGGCGCGCTGCTGGGCCCGCCGAAGAGCGACCATGTGCTGGAAGGCATCCGGGTGGAATTGCTGCGCGAACTGTGCGAAGACGCCGGCATCGCCTACAACCTGCGGCCCATCACCGAAGCCGACGTGCGCGCCGCCGATGAAGTGATGTTGAGCTCGGCCACCAAGGAAATATTGCCCGTCACGCACATCGACGGCGAAGAGGTGGGCCATGGCGCGCTGCGTGGCAAGCCAGGGCCGGTTTATGCGCGTCTGTTTGAAGCCTACCAACGGGCCAAGCTCACGATGTCGACCTGAGTCTGCTTGGTTTTCAGTCTGCCTGGTCTTGAGTCCCGCTATGCCTGCCCCCATTCCACCCGAAGCCAGCCTGATCGAGTACCCGAGCGCCTTCCCCATCAAGGTGATGGGGCAGCAGGTGAGCGGATTTGAAGAAGCGATGGTGGCCGTGGCCCGCCACTTCGACCCGACATTCGACCCGCAAACCGTGGAACGGCGCCCGAGCAGCGGCGCCAAGTACCTGGGCCTGACACTCACCGTCACGGCCACCAGCCGCGAACAGCTCGACGAGCTCTACCGCACGCTGAGCACACACCCCATGGTCAAGGTGGTGCTGTAGGCACAGGCGTTTCAAGTTTGCGTTGCAACTCCTGCGCCTTGACTGTGGCCGCCGGGTCACCCGCCTGGCCGGCCAGCACGTACCAGTAGCGCGCCAAGCGCAGGTCGGGTTCGACACCATCACCTTGTTCGTACATCGACGCCAGCAGGTACATCGCGCCCACATCCCCGGCCTTGGAAGCTTCGCGAAACCAGTGGGCCGCGCGCTGTGGGTCTTTGGGCAGCCCCCGCCCCAGGTAGTGCGCGGTGCCCATGGCCACCTGGGCCTCGACACTGCCACGCTCGGCCGCCAGCGCGTACCACTGGTGCGCCAGCTTCAGATCGCGGGGCCCGAATTCGCCGATTTCCAGCGTGCGGCCCAACAGCAGCTGGGCGGTGACAAAACCGCCGCGCGCAGCCCGGGTCAGCAACTGAACGCCGCGCTGCGGACTGGCTTGGGGCAGGTCGCCGCGCAGGTGCATCACCGCCAGGTTGTAGTGGGCAGCGGCCACACCCTTCTTGGCCAGGGACTCAAAAACGCGTTGTGCCCGCGTGCGGTGCCCGGACTCGTAGTCGATGACGGCCGCGTCCAGTTGCGCTTGCCACGGCGGGGCCAGCGCCTGCGCATGCACGGCGGCTGCGCTGGTCACCCACATCACGGTCGGCAGCAATAACCAGAGAAAGGCCCTTTGCAAGTCCCTTTGCAAGTCGATCGGCCAGCGAGGCTGCAGCGGGAAAATCTTGGGCAAGGTCTGCGGGTGCATGGGCGACGTGATGACGGCGGTGGCCATGGATGGTGG
>JAYVSX010000082.1:0-10657 GCA_043774975.1 Rubrivivax sp. | reverse complement strand
CCCTGGAGCCACACCTTTGGTGGCAACCACAACACCAACCTGGTGTTGCGCACCGGCGGCACGATGTACATCGACGACGGCCGCCCCATGCCCGGTTGGGTGGACAAGACCCTGGCCCACCTGCGCCAGGTTCAGCCCACCGTCTACTTCAACGTGCCGCGTGGCTACGACATGATGCTGCCCGCACTGGAGTCCGACCCCACCTTGGCGCGCCTGTTTTTTGGCCAGCTGAAGATGCTGTTTTATGCCGGCGCCGGCATGCCCAGTTCCACCTGGGACAGGCTGCAGGCGGTGTCAGCCCAGGTGCGTGAACAACCGCTGTGGATGACCACCAGTTGGGGCAGCACCGAAACCGCACCGGCCGTCACTTTTGCCAACTGGAGGCTCAACCGCCCCGGCGTCATCGGCCTGCCGATGCCGGGTGTGAAGCTGAAGTTCGTGCCCTGCGGCGACAAGCTGGAAATGCGGGTGGCCGGCGACCACATCTTTCCGGGCTACCGCAACAACTCGCAAGCCACGGCGGCGGCGTTTGACGAGCAGGGCTACTACTGCATTGGCGACGCGGGCTACCTGCTGGACGAAACCGACCCACTGCAAGGCGTGGTCTTCAACGGGCGGGTGGCCGAGGACTTCAAGCTCACCAGCGGCACCTGGGTCAGCGTGGGCACGCTGCGCCTGAAGGTGGTTACCGCGCTGTCGCCTTTTGTGCAAGACGTGGTGATCACCGGGCACGACCGCAGCGAGGTCGGTGCCTTGGTCTTTCTGTCGGAAGCCGGCCGCCAGCTTTCAGCTGCGGACTTCTGCGCCAAAGCCCGCGCGGCGTTGCAGGCGCTGAAGGACGAGGGCGGCGGCTCGTCGCAGACACCGACCCGCCTGCTGGTGTTGGCCGACACGCCCCACATGGGCTCAGGCGAGATCACCGACAAGGGCTACATCAACCAAGGCCGGGTGCTGGCGCGTCGGGCCGCCGATGTGCAGGCCCTTTATGCCAACGCCCCAACAGCCCCGCTCGACCCGCGCGTCATCTACCTATGAATCCGCTGTTTGAAACCTTCTCCCCACCAGCCGGCCCTTTGTCCAGCCTGCCCTTGCTGCAGCTGCAAAGCAGCGGTGGCGTGCTGCACGTGCGCCTGAACCGGCCGGCCAAACGAAACTCCATCAGCGACGCGCTGCTGGCCCAACTGCACACGGTTTTTGTCAACCTGCCCAGCCACTTCCGCGCCGCCGTCATCAGCGGCGAAGGCGGGCACTTCTGCGCCGGTCTGGACCTGTCCGAGGTGAGCGACCGAACGGTCGCCGAAGGCATCAGCCACTCGCGGGCCTGGCACGCCTGCTTTGATGCCATTCAGTTCGGGCCCGTGCCGGTGGTGGCAGTGCTGCACGGCGCGGTGGTGGGCGGTGGCCTGGAACTGGCGTCGGCAGCGCACCTGCGGGTGGCCGAAGACAGCGCCTTTTACGGCTTGCCCGAGGGCACCCGCGGCATCTTTGTGGGCGGCGGCGGGTCGGTGCGCATCAGCCGCCTGATCGGCGTCAGCCGCATGACCGACATGATGCTGACCGGCCGGGTCTTTGACGCCGACGAAGGCCAGCTCTACAACTTCAGCAACTACCGCGTGGCCGACGGCACGGGCCTGGCCAAGGCGCTGGAACTGGCCAGCAAGATCGCCAGCAATGCGCCGCTGTCCAACTACGCCATCACGCAGGCGCTGCCGCGCATTGCCGACCTGTCGGCCAGCGACGGCCTGTTCATGGAGTCGCTGATCTCCAGCATTGCGCAAGGGGACGACGCTGCGAAAGACCGCATTCGCGCCTTCCTTGAAAAGCGGGCGGCCAAGGTCCAAAAAGCATGAGGCGGGCATGAGTCGGGCATGAGCAAAACCCACACCCACACCGTGACCGTTCAGTTTGGCGACTGCGACCCCGCCGGCATCGTCTTCTTCCCCAATTTCAGCCGCTGGATGGACGAGGCCTCGCTGGCGTTTTTCATGGCCCAGGGCGTGCCGCCGTGGCGCGAACTGGTCAAGACGCGCGGCATCATCGGCACGCCGCTGCTCGAAATCCACACCCGATTCTTACGGCCCGCCACCTATGGCGAAACCATCCACGTGCAGACCACGGTTGAAGACTGGGCGGCCAAGACCTTTCGCCACCGCCATGTGGTCAAGCGCGGCGACCTGGTGCTGTGCGAGGGCACCGAGGTGCGTGCCTTCTGCATCCGCGACCCCGACAACCCGGATCGCATCAAGGCCATCCCGGTTCCCGAAGACATCAAGGCGCTGTGCGTCTGAGGGGATGGGTTGGGCTCTGATCCAGTTGTCTGATCCGCCGAGTTCGAGCGTTGGGGCCCCTTGGTCAAGCGCATCGGCTTCACGGCCGACAGCTGATCGGGGCCCGTCAAGGCATGGCAGGGCATGTCAGGGCATGTCAGGGCATGTCAGGGCCTGCGTTTGCGCAGTTCCAACTGCACCAGGTCGGGACGGTCGGAAATGATGCCGTCGACACCCATGTCCAGCAGCTTGTTCATCATGGCCGGCTCGTTCACGGTCCACGGAATGACGCTGACGCCCAAGGCTTTGGCTTCGGCCCGCAGCGCAGGCGTCAGGTAGGTCTGGTTGGGTGCCCAGATGCGCCCGCCTGCGGCGTGCACGGCCTGGGGCAGGCTGCCGCCAAAGCGGTCCGGGTCAAAACCGGCCAGCCAAGGTGACGGGCCGCCGTTGGCCATCCGGGCCAGGGTGCGCGACGACGACAGGTACATGGTGCGGATTTCCGGCGCTTCTTTCTGCACCACCTGCAAGGTGCGCCAGTCGAAAGACTGGATCATGGTGCGGGTCTGCATGCCGCCTTTTCTGATCTCGGCGATCACCCGGCGGGCAAACGCTTCGGGCGGCAGCGTGGCGGCGGCTTCCAGCGGCGACAACTTGGTTTCGCAATCGAAACCGACCTGGGTGTTGCCCGATTTGCGCACCAGCTCAAACAGGTCGGCCAGGCGCGGCACGCGGGTGCCGTCCACGGCCTGCTGGTCAGGAAAAGTTTTGGCGTACTCGGTGCCGGGCTTGATCCGGCCCACGTCGTAGCGCTGCAGTTCGGCAAAGGTCAGCTCCGAGATGGCCGGGCCGCGCTTGTCCAACCACTGGCCGTCCGGCCCGCGCGTGGTGTCGGGGTTGAGCCAAAGGTCGTGGTGCACCACCACCACGCCGTCGCGGGTGATGGCCATGTCGCACTCCAGCGTGTCCACGCCCAGGTCCAATGCCTTTTGGAAAGAGGGCAGCGTGTTTTCGGGCGCCAAGCCGCGCGCGCCGCGGTGGCCTTGCAGGTCAAAGGCCCGTACCGCCGGCGCTGGGCTGGTTTGCGCCTGCGCTGGGGTGGCCCCCATGGCGATGACCAGCATCAGCAAGGGCAGGCGCAATTGGGGAAGCATGGGCAAGTGCATGGGCAGGCGAAAGTTCAACATGGTGGGTCTCCGCAGATGGGTTGACGGGATGGTTGCCCCCGTTCCCTTTTGGCGGCCGGCCTGGGCGTGCCTTGCCGCTGGCGGCCTCATGATGCCAGCCACGGGGGCTGTCACCAGGCCCGCGCTGCCGAAGCGGCCACCATCACCAGACACCATGCGCTACCCTTGCGGCCGCACACCACCACCCTCTGACCACCGGCCGCACCATGAGCAACGCCATCACCCGCTTCGCCTTCCCCACCCCCATTCACTTTGGCGCCGGTGCGCGCAGGCTGGTGGCGGCGCATCTGCTGGACATGGGCATCAAGCGCCCGCTCATCGTCACCGACCGCGCCTTGGCGGCGCTGCCGGTGATGGCGGAATTCAAGTCGTTACTGACCAACCCGGCCGACCCGGCGGGCCTGGACGTCGGCGTTTTTGATGGCGTCTTTGGCAACCCCACCTGCGCGCAGGTGATGGCCGGCGCGGCCGCATTCAAGGCCCATGGGGCCGACGCCGTGATCGGCTTTGGCGGCGGCGCGGCGCTGGACGTGTCCAAGATGGTGTGCGTGATGGCCGTGCACCCGGGCGACGTGCTGCAGTACGTGTGGGACCACCCGCAGGTGCGGCCCATCGTCAACGAACTGCCCTACTACGTGGCGCTGCCCACCACGTCGGGCACCGGCAGTGAAGTGGGGCGCAGCGCCGTGGTGTCTGAGAACGACACCCACATCAAGCGCACGGTGTTCAGCGCCAAGATCCTGGCCAAGGCTGTTTTTGCCGACCCCGAACTCACCTTGGCGCTGCCACCGGCCATCACCGCCGCCACCGGCATGGACGCGCTCACCCACAACATTGAAAGTTACCTGTCGCCGGCCTACCACCCGCTGTGCGACGGCATTGCCCTGGAAGGTCTGCGTGTGGGCGCGCGCGCCTTGGCCACGGCGGTGGCCGAGCCCGGTAACCTGCAGGCTAGAGCCGACATGATGATGAGCAGCATGATGGGCGCCATCGCGTTTCAAAAAGACCTGGGCGGCGTGCACGCCTGCGCGCATGCGCTGGGCGCGGTCAACGACATGCACCACGGCCTGGCCAACGCCTTGATGATCGACACCGTGTTGGCCTGGAACTTTGAAGCGGTGCCGGCCAAGTTTGACGAGCTGGCCCATGCGGCGGGTGTGGCGGGCGGCGGCTTTGCCTTGATCGCCTGGCTGCGCCACCTGAAGCAGCAGGTGGGCATCACCGGCGGCCTGGCCAGCCGTGGCGTCACGGCCGAGCACCTGCCACGCCTGACCCACCTGGCGCACATCGACTTCACCAACCAGACCAACCCGCGCCCGGCCGGCCAAGCCGACTACGAACGCCTGTTTTTGCAAGCCATGTGAACAAGACCCTGAGCTGAACCATGACCACGCTGGACATCCACAACCCCGCCACCGGGCAACTTATCACCAGATTGACGGCCGACGACGCCAGCAGCGTGGCCGCCAAAGCCCGGGCCGCAGGTGCCGCGCAGCCGGCTTGGGCCGCCGTGCCCATGGCCGACAAGCTGGCCATCATGCTGCGCTTTCGTGCCGGCCTGGTGGCCGAGCTGGACACCCTGGCAGTGACGCTGACACAGGAGATGGGCAAGCCGGTCTCTCAGGCCAAGAACGAGATCAACGGCCTGCTGGGCCGGATTGACTTCTTTGTGCAAGAGGCCGAGCGCGCCGTGGCCGACGAGCCTGTGTTCAATGGCGGCGGCATGCGCGAAACCATCAGCCACGTGCCTTTGGGCGTGGTGGCCAACATCTCGGCCTGGAACTACCCTTACTTCGTGGGCTGCAACGTCATCGTGCCGGCGCTGCTGACTGGCAATGTGGTGCTCTACAAACCCAGCGAACACGCCACGCTCTCCGGCCAGAACATCACCCGGCTGCTGCACGCGGCCGGCGTGCCCGCAGCGGCCATGCAGTGCCTGGTGGGCGGCGGCGCGGTGGGTGCGGCGCTGCTGGAGCAACGCATCGACGGCCTGTTTTTCACCGGCAGCCACGCCACTGGGCAACGTATCGCCGTGGCGCTGGCACCGCGCCTGGTCAAGCTGCAGCTGGAACTGGGCGGCAAGGACCCCAGCTATGTGCGTGCCGACGCCAACGTCAAAGCCGCTGCTGAAAGCCTGGCCGACGGGGCCATGTACAACACCGGGCAAAGCTGCTGCTCGGTGGAGCGCATTTACGTGCACGCCAGCATCCACGACGAATTTGTGCAGCACTTCCTGGCCACGGTGGCCACCTTCAAGCTGGGTGACCCGCAGGCCGCCGACACCTATATCGGCGCCATCACCCGCGCACCCCAACTGGCCGTGCTGGAGGCCCAGGTGGCCGACGCCGTGGCCAAGGGCGCCGTGCTGCGCACCGGCGGCAAGCGCCGCCCGGGACCGGGCAACTGGTTCGAGCCCACCGTGTTGACGGCAGTCGATCACCGCATGGCGCTGATGCGCGAGGAGAGCTTTGGCCCCGTGATCGGCATTCAAAAGGTCGGCGACGATGAAGAAGCCGTTGGCCTGATGAACGACACCCGCTACGGCCTGACCGCCGGTGTCTTCACCGCCGACGAAGCAGCGGCGCGCGCGCTGTTGGCACGCGTCAACGCCGGCAGCGTGTACTGGAACTGCTGCGACCGGGTCAGCCCGCGCCTGCCCTGGTCGGGCCACGGCGACTCGGGTCTGGGTTTGACGCTGTCCACGCACGGCATCCAGACCTTCACCCGGCCCAAGGCCTGGCACCTGCGCCAGCCATGACGTCAGCCGCAAGGTCAGCCGTAAGGTCAGCCATCAGGTCAGCCGCCACGTCAGCCGTGAACCGGGCCCATCCAGAACGCACTTTGAAGCAGGCCGCTTGAAACAGCTGGCCCTTTTTGACCTGGACCACACGCTGCTCAACGGTGACAGCGACGTGCTGTGGTGCGACTTCCTGATGAACCAGGGACTGCTCGACCGCGCCGGCTTCGCCCAGCGCAATGCCGCGATGGAGCGCGACTACAAGGCCGGCACCGTCAGCACGCAGGCCTTCAGCGAGTTCTACATCTCCACCTTGCGCGGCCGTACCGCGGCGTCGTGGCAGCCCTGGCGCAAAGCCTTCTTGCGCGACGTGGTGGCACCGCGCATCGGCCCCGCCGCACGCGTCTTGGTGCGCCAGCGCCAGGCCGCCGGCGCGCTGGTGGTGCTGACCACCGCCACCAACCGCTTCATCACCGAGCTCACGGCGGTGAACTTGGGCATCGAACACCTGATCGCCACCGAATGCGAGACGACGCCGGATGGCCACTTCACCGGCCAGGTGCAAGGCACGCCCAACATGCGAGAAGGCAAAGTCACGCGGCTGCACGCTTGGCTGGCAGCGCGGGGGCAAAGCCTGCAGGACTTTGAGTCTTGGGCCTACAGCGACTCCAGCAACGACCTGCCTTTGCTGGGTGCGGTGCAGCACGCCGTAGCGGTTCATCCCGACTCACGTCTGGCCGCGACCGCCGCGCAAAAGGGCTGGCCGGTGCTGCGCCTTCACGACCCCGCTTGAAAGCCCGGCACAACACCGGGCCCGACACCGAGCCCGACACCGAGCCCGGCCGTCCCGTGCAGCACCTGCGGAAAGCCGTTCCGTGCCATCCCGTGCCGGCCGGTGCGGATGGCCAAGCGGCCGGCTCATGTGGCAACCCTTCAGCCCGCATGCAAAGCCTGCATGGCGCTTGGTGACAAATTCGGCGGGCCCACCCCTACAGTCCACAGTCACGCCAGACAGTCGGCGCCGGCCCACAAGGCCGACACCGGTCCAGCGCGGCCCACACCTTGGAGACACCCTCATGCCCGAAGCGCTTTCATTCATTCACCCCACCGCCAACAGCCCCTGGGGCACCTACATCAGCCAGGTCGACCGTGTGGTGCCCTTCCTGGGCCACCTGGCCAAGTGGGTGGAAACCCTGAAGCGCCCCAAGCGCGCGCTGATCGTCGACGTGCCGATCGAGATGGACAACGGCGACGTGGTCCACTTCGAGGGCTACCGTGTTCAGCACAACCTGAGCCGCGGCCCGGGCAAGGGCGGTGTGCGCTACCACCCCGACGTCACGCTGGAAGAAGTGATGGCGCTGAGCGCCTGGATGACGGTGAAGTGCGCCGCCGTCAACCTGCCCTATGGCGGCGCCAAGGGCGGCATCCGCGTCGACCCCAAGCTGCTCAGCATCAAGGAGCTGGAGCGCATGACCCGCCGCTACACCAGCGAGATCGGCATCATCATCGGCCCGCAGCGCGACATCCCCGCGCCCGACGTCAACACCAATGGTCAGATCATGGCCTGGATGATGGATACCTATTCGATGAACACCGGCACCACCGCCACCGGCGTGGTCACCGGCAAGCCGATCCACCTGGGCGGCAGCCTGGGGCGGGTGAAGGCCACTGGCCGCGGCGTGTTTGTCACCGGCCGTGAGGCGGCCCGCCGCCTGGGGCTCAACCTGAACGGCGCCCGCGTGGCGGTGCAAGGTTATGGCAACGTGGGCTCGTCAGCAGCCGAGCTTTTTGCCCAGGCCGGGGGCATCGTGGTGGCGGCGCAAGACCACACCGGCACCATCTTCAACGACCATGGTCTTGACATCGCCGACCTGGCCGCCTATGTGCGCACCCGCGACGGCGTGGGCGGCTTCCCCGGCGCTGAAGCGATGGACGGCGAGTCCTTCTGGGACGTCAAGTGCGACATCCTGATTCCGGCCGCGCTGGAAGGCCAGATCACCGCCGCGCGCGCCAACCGCATCAAGGCCAAGCTGGTGCTCGAAGGCGCCAACGGGCCCACCGTGTCTGAAGCCGACGACATCCTGGCTGACCGCGGCGTGCTGGTGATGCCCGACGTCATTTGCAACGCCGGTGGTGTGACGGTGAGCTACTTTGAATGGGTGCAAGACTTCAGCAGCTTCTTCTGGAGCGAAGACGAGATCAACGTGCGCCTGGACAAGATCATGATCGACGCACTGAAGAAAATCTGGGACACCGCCGACCGCCACAAGACCACGCTGCGAACCGCGACTTTTGCGGTGGCCTGCGAGCGCATCCTGATTGCGCGCGAAGAACGGGGCCTGTACCCTTGATCTAGGCACAGGCTGTCGTTGACGACCGTCGGGGTTGCCCTTAGGAGACCCCGAGCATGCCCGTGCTTTTGCCCTTTTGCCCCCACCAGCGCCGCCCGGGCGCTGGTGCTTTGTTGGCTGCGCTTCTGATCGTGTTGCCGATGCTGGCCACAGCGCAGATCAACCCGAAGGCGGAACGTGAAATCACCGGCCTTTTGCACGCCGTGGGCAGTTCGGGTTGCCAGTTCATACGCAGCGGCTCGGCCTATGCGGCAGACCGGGCACAGGCGCACCTGCACAAAAAGTACGAACACATGGTGTCGCGCAACATGCTGGGCTCGGCCGAAGACTTCATCGTCAAGGCCGCCACACGCAGCAGCATGTCGGGCGAGGCCTATGCCATGCGCTGCGGCGATGCCCCGCCCCAGCGTTGTGACGAGTGGTTGCTGTCCAAGCTGAAGGCCATGCGCCAAACATCACCCTGAAGCCAGCCGGATTGGGGCTGACTCCTAGAGCAAGGACTGCGGCACCAGCGGGCGCAACAACATCAGTTTCAGGCGCTGCCAAAACGACGAGTCGGGCTCTTCCGTCAACACGACTTCTTTCCCGTCCTCGATGCCGAGCCACTCGCACCACTGGCCATTGGCGCTGAGGCGCAGGCGGTAGGCGCTTTGCAGCCGGTCGATGTCAATGATGCGGATCATCTCGCGCGCCAGCTCGGGGCTGTTGATCACGGCGCCCAGCTCGGTGTTGATGGTGGCCGAGCGCGGGTCCAGGTTCATCGAGCCCACGAACAACACCTTGCGGTCCACCACCGCCAGCTTGGCGTGCAAGCGCCCCAGCGACGATCCAAAGAGGTTGTCGCGCCGGTTGCGCTTGACGCGTGAGCCGCTGACTTCGTACAGGTCCACACCCAGCGCCAGCATGCGGTCGCGGTAGGCGGTGTAGCCGATGTGCACCAGGGGTTCGTCGGTTGCGCCCAGTGAATTGGTCATCGCGGTGACCGCCACGCCGCGTGAGCGCAGTTCTTGAAACAGCGCCATGCCGTCCTTGCCCGGCACCAGGTAGGGCGAAGAGATGACCACCTCTTTCTGGGCTTTGCGCAACGCTTCAAAGACGTTGTAGGTGACGCTGGTCTCTTCCAGTTCGCCGCCGGCTTCACCGTCAAAAGGTTTGTCGGGGTGATCGGCAAAAACGTAGGCTTCGCCCCAGATCAAACCCAGGCGCCCCGCATCCAGGTCTTCAGAAATCGGCCCGTAGCCCAGGATGTCGCTGCGCGGCAAGGCGGGCGGCGGCGGGGTCAGCGCGGGGCCGGTCCAGAGCTCAAACTTTTGGCGCAGTTCGGCCGGTGTCAGCGCCGTGCGCGCAAAGGCCTCCAGCGGGTACACCGCGTCGGCGTTCCAGTAGCGGTCAAACAGCCCTTGCAAGGGCGGCACCACCCAGCCCACCACAAAAGCGTCGACGTCGATGAAGTTCTGCCCCATGGTGTTGCGCAAGAAGTACTCGTTGGCGACATTGCGCCCGCCAATCACCGCCATCGCCCCGTCGGCCACAAACAGCTTGTTGTGCATGCGGTGGTTCAGGCGTCCGATGTCACCGATGGACACCGCAAAGCGTGTCAGTTGACCCTGAGTGCGGGCGCAACAGAATGGGTTGAACAGGCGAACCTCAACGTTGGGGTGCGCCGCCAGGGACAGGAACAGTTCATCGACTCCCGAGGTGTAGTAGTCGTCGATCAACAGCCGCACGCGCACACCGCGCACAGCCGCGTCGCGCAGGGCGCGCAGCAGCCAGCGGCCGCTTTCATCGTCTGCCAGGTTGTAGTACTGCACGTCCAGCGAGACCTGGGCGCGCTGGGCCAACTGCACCCGGGTGTCCAGCGAGAACTTGCCCAAAGGCATCAGGCGAAAGCCGGATTGGTCGGGGGCCGGGCGGTAGCTGCTGGCAATGCGCCCCAAGGTCGAGGAAGTCGACAACGGGATGGCTTCGGTGTGCCTGGCCGTTTGATCCACGCGGGGCAGGCTGCCGCAGGCGCCCAGGGCCAACAACAGCAAGCCCAGCAGACCGGCCAAAACCGCGCGTTGCCAGCCGACCGGGTCAAATGGCCTAGGAGCCTGTCGGACTTGGGGCGTCGAAGCG
>JAYVSX010000081.1:0-19111 GCA_043774975.1 Rubrivivax sp. | reverse complement strand
GGCTTCATGGTGCCGTCCAAAGGCAAGATCAAGGCTGCCAAGCAGTTGAAGGGTGCCACCGTGTGCGTGCAATCGGGCACCACCACCGAGAAGAACCTGTCCGACTATTCCAAGGCCAACGGCCTGGCCATCAAGCCGGTGGTGTTTGACACCCAGGAAGCCACCAACAAAGCTTACTTTGCCGGCCGTTGCCAGGCCTACACCACCGACGCATCGGGCCTGGCCAGCGTGCGCAACAAGGAAGCCAGCAAGCCCGAAGACCACCTGATCCTGCCCGAGCTGATCAGCAAAGAGCCGCTGGGCCCGTCGGTTCGACGTGGTGACGATGAGTTCTTTGCCATCGCCAAGTGGGTGGTCTACGCGCTGATCGAAGCCGAGGAGTACGGCATCACGCAGGCCAACGTCGACCAGATGAAGGCCGACAGCAAAGACCCGGTGGTGCAGCGCATCCTGGGCACGTCGGAAGACACCGGCAAGCTGCTGGGTCTGGACAAGGACTGGGCCTACCGCGCCATCAAGGCCACCGGCAACTACGGTGAAATCTTTGAGCGCAACGTCGGCCCCAACAGCTCGCTGAAGCTGCCGCGCGGTGTCAACAACCTGTGGAGCAAGGGCGGCCTGGTCTACGCGCCACCGGTGAGGTAATTGGCCCTCCCCTGTAGCGCCACTGGCGCGGCTTGATGACAGCTCCACCCAAAGTCCGCCGCTGGACCTGGCGCAGCCAGGCTTTTCGCGGCGTGGTTTACCAGGTGGTGGCGGTCATCTTGCTGGTGGCCGCGGCGGCTTACCTGTGGAGCAACACGCTGGCCAACATGAGGGCCCGCGGCATCCAGAGTGGCTTTGACTTCATCAGCCAGCCGGCCGGCTTTGCCATTGGCGAAACCATCGTCCCCTTTGATGCCGCAGAGAGCTACGGCAAGGCTTATCTGGTGGGCTTGAGCAACACGCTGCGGGTAGCCTTGGTGGGCATCGTGGCGGCCACGGTGCTGGGCACTTTGATCGGGGTTGGGCGGCTGTCCAGGAACCCGTTGGTGCGCAGCCTGTGTGGCGCTTATGTGGAGATCACGCGCAACATCCCGCTGCTGCTGCAGCTGTTCATCTGGTACTTTGCGCTGACCGAGTTTTTGCCGCCCATCGAAGAAGCGCTGCAGCCTTTGCCAGGCACCTTTTTCAGCAAGAACGGCTTTCAGTTTGCACTGCCGCTGTGGGTGCCCGGGCACTGGGGCACGGTGGGCGGCTTGGTGTTGGGCGCCGTGGCAGTGGCGGTTTGGTGCCGCATGGCCAAGACCCACTTTGAAGCCACCGGGCAGGCCCGCCCGGTACTGCTGCCGGGCTTGGCACTGGTGCTTCTGGGCGGCTTGCTGGGTTGGTGGATGGGCGGCTCGCCGATGGGCCTGGATGTGCCCGAGAAGACCGAGATCAACGTGGTCGGTGGTGGCGCCGTCACGCCCGAATATTTGACGGTGCTGCTCGGTTTGACCATCTACACCGCGGGCTACATCGCCGAGGTGGTGCGCTCCGGCGTGCAGTCGGTGGCCTATGGCCAGATTGAAGCGGCGGCGTCGCTGGGCCTGTCACGCGGCCTGTCGCTGCGCCTGGTGCAGTTGCCGCAAGCGCTGCGCGTGATCATCCCGCCGTTGACCAGCCAATACCTCAACCTGACCAAGAACTCGTCGCTGGCCGTGGCCGTGGGCTACCCCGATCTGGTGTCGATCAGCGCCACTTCGCTGAACCAGACTGGCCGTGCCATCGAGTGCATTGCGCTGGTGATGGCCTGCTACCTCACGCTGTCGCTGCTGACCTCGGCACTGATGAATCTGTACAACCGCCGCGCCCGGCTGAAAGACCGCTGATGGCCGACACCTTTGTTGCCATCGACAGCCGCCCGCCGCCACGCCAGCACACCGGAGCGCTGCGCTGGCTGCGGCTCAACTTGTTTGGCAGCGTGGGCAGCACGCTGTTGACCTTGGCCGTTTTGCTGGTCTTGGCCTGGGTGCTGCCGCCGCTGTGGAACTGGGCCGTCTGGCATGCGGTGCCCGGTGCCGACAACCAGGCTTGCCGGGCGGCCCACGGCAGCGGTGCCTGCTGGGGCGTGGTGGCCGAAAAAGGCCGTCTCATTGTTTTCGGACGCTACCCCTTTGAAGAGCAGTGGCGCCCCCTGGTGGCCTGCAGCCTGCTGGTGGCCCTGCTCACCGCCAGTTGCCTGCGTCGCTTCTGGCGCCCGGCTCTGGCCTTGGCATGGCTGGCTGTGTTTGCGGTGCTCTACGTGCTGATGCGCGGCGGCTGGTTGGGCCTGACCCCGGTGGAAACCGCGCAGTGGGGCGGCTTGCCGCTGACGCTGTTGCTGTCGACCGTGAGCCTGGTGGTGGCCTTTCCGCTGGCGGTGCTGGTGGCCCTGGGTCGGCAGTCCAACCTGCCGGCCATTCGCACCTTGTGTGTCTTGTATGTGGAGCTGATCCGCGGCGTGCCGCTGATCAGCGTGCTCTTCATGGCCAGTTTCATCTTGCCGCTGTTCATGCCGCAAGGCGCCACCATCGACGTGCTGGTGCGGGTGCTGATAGGCATGACCTTGTTCACCGCCGCCTACCTGGCCGAAGTGGTGCGCGGCGGCCTGCAGGCGCTGCCCAAGGGGCAGGTCGAAGCCGCCCAGTCGCTGGGGCTGAGCTATTGGCAGGCACAACGCAAGATCGTGCTGCCGCAGGCGCTGCGCATCGTGGTGCCCAGCATTGTCAACACCTTCATTGGCGCTTTCAAGGACACCTCGCTGGTCACGATCGTCAGCCTCTATGACCTGACCGGTGCCGTGCAGTTGGCGCTGGGTGACGCCGACTGGCGCAAGTTTTTCCTGGAAGGCCAGCTCTTTGTGGCGGGTATCTACTTTGTGGCTTGTTTTGCGATGAGCCGCTACAGCCGCTGGCTCGAACAGCACCTGAACACCGGAACGAGAAGGTCATGAGCGCCAACCCATCTGGACAAGACACGGGACAAGACACGCCGTTGATCGAGTTTGACGGCGTCAACAAATGGTATGGCGACTTCCATGTCTTGCGCGACATCAACCTGCGCGTGGCCAAGGGCGAACGCATCGTCATCTGCGGGCCTTCAGGCTCGGGCAAAAGCACCTTGATCCGCTGCATCAACCGGCTCGAAGAACACCAGGCGGGCCGCCTGCTGGTGGACGGCGTGGAACTGAGCGACGATGTGAAAGCCATCGAAGCCATCCGCAAGCAGGTGGGCATGGTGTTCCAGCAGTTCAACCTGTTTCCGCACCTGAGCGTGCTGGACAACCTGACGCTGGCGCCGATGTGGGTGGGCAAGCTGTCGAAAAAAGAAGCCGAAGAGCGCGCCATGGCGCAGCTGAACCGCGTGCGCATTGCCGAACAAGCGCACAAGTACCCGCTGCAGTTGTCGGGCGGGCAACAGCAGCGGGTGGCCATTGCGCGGGCCTTGTGCCTGACGCCAAAGATCATGCTGTTCGATGAGCCCACTTCGGCGTTGGACCCCGAGATGATCAACGAGGTGCTCGACGTGATGATCGAGCTGGCGCGTCAAGGCATCACCATGCTGTGCGTGACCCACGAGATGGGTTTTGCCAAGTCGGTGGCCGACCGCGTGATCTTCATGGACCAGGGGCAGATCGTCGAAGAGAACACGCCGCACGAGTTTTTCAACCACCCCAAGACCGACCGCACCCAGGACTTCCTGTCCAAGATCCTGGCGCACTGAAACGCGGGTGGGGCATGGACAAAGCCGACTTCGACACCCCCGGCGACGCCCTGCCTCGACCGCACGCCAACGGCTACTGGTTGCTGCCAGGGCGCATCTTGTGCGGTGAACACCCCAGCCGGTGCGGGCCCCAAGGCCTGCAAGCCTTGGCCGACCTGGGTGTCACGCACTTCATGGACTTGACGAGCGCGCACGATCGGCTGCCGCCCTATGCGCCGCGGGTTGGCGTGCAGCTGTTGCATCCGATTGCCGACTTCGGTGTGCCCACGACCGAGGGCATGCGCGCCACGTTGACAGCAGCGGCCCAGGCACTGCACGCGGGCGGCGTGATCTACCTGCATTGCAAGGCCGGCATTGGCCGCACCGGCACCGTGGCCGCCTGCCTGCTGGTGGAACACGGCTACAGCCCTGATGAAGCGCTGGCCTTGTTGCAGCGCAAATGGGCCGTGGCCGGCCAGCGGGCGCACGCAGCCCACACGCCAGAGACGCCAGCGCAGCACAGGTTCATTGCGGGCTGGCGTGCCAGTCAGCCGCTCTGATCGCCGCTCTGATCGCTGCTGCGGAAGTTGGCGCCGCGTTTGGGGGGGTTAGCGGATTTGAGGCCGTCGACCCGCCAGCCGGGCTCAGAGCGGCTTGAGTCCCGCCTTGAACCGCTCCTTCAAGGGCTCATGACCCAGTGGCGGAAACTCAATGGGCACCTCGGGCACGTGGCGTTCTGGTACGGCGTCCAACAAGTGGCGAATCAGCGTCAGGCGGCCTTGGCGTTGGTCGTTGAAGTCGACCAAGGTCCAGGGCGCGTGCTTGCTGTGCGTCGCCTCCAGCATGGCGTGGCGGGCGTTGGTGTAGTCGCCATATTTTTCGCGCGCCTTCAGGTCGATGGGGCTGAGTTTCCAGCGCTTCAAGGGGTCGTTCAGGCGCTCGGCGAAGCGCTCTTCTTGTTTGTCCTGGTCGACCGTCAGCCAGTACTTGAAGAGCAGGATGCCATCGTCCACCAGCAGTTTTTCAAACACCGGCGCCTGCTTCAGGAAGGCCAGGGTTTCGTCTTCGCTGCAGTAGCCCATGACACGCTCTACCCCCGCACGGTTGTACCAACTGCGGTCGAACAAGGTGACTTCGCCGGCTGCGGGCAGGTGTTCCACATAACGCTGGAAGTACCACTGCGAGCGCTCGCGCTCGGTGGGTTTGGGCAGCGCAACCACCTTGCATTGGCGCGGGTTCAGGGTGTCGGCCATGGCCGAGATCACACCGCCCTTGCCCGCGGTGTCGCGGCCTTCGATGAGCACCATCAAACGCTTGCCCGTGTGTTGCAGCCACCGCGCCACCTCGTTGAGCTCCAACTCCAGTGGCGCGAGCCGTTCCAGGTACTCGCCTTTGCCCAATTTGCCAGCGCGGTCGGACTTTTTGCTCATGTCGAGGGCTCTCAAGCGGCTGCGGTGGTCCAGTCTGTATGCCCGACCCTTGCAACGTCAAGCGGGGCCGCAAACTTTCGCGGCCTGCCAAGGCTCAAGCGCTTTCAAAAGCGTCGAGCCAGCGCCAAAAACGGCAGCAGCGGCCGGAGCTGGCCAAGAAAAAGCCCGCAGGGCGTGCAAGCCAAGCGGGCTGGTTCTGCAAGCGGCCGCAGCCGCTCGATCATCTCTTGCGCAGCTTATGAATGGCCGCCAGTTGCGCTGCCATGGTGGCAAATTCGCTGGTCGCGGCGGCCAGGTCGATGGCGCTCTTGGCGTTTTTCATGGCCTCTTCGGCCAGCTTCTTGGCTTCATTGGCCTTGGCTTCGTCCAGGTCGTGACCACGAATCGCGGTGTCGGCCAGCACGGTGACCGAACCGGGCTGCACTTCCAGAATACCGCCAGCCACAAACACAAACTCTTCCTCGCCGTTGTCGGCGCGCTCGATGCGCACCGCGCCGGCCTTGATGCGGGTGATCAGCGGCGTGTGGCGCGGCAGGATGCCGAGCTCGCCGTTTTCGCCCGGCAAAGCAACAAACTTGGCCTCGCCGCTGAAGATGCTTTCTTCGGCGGAGACGACGTCGACGTGGATGGTGGCCATCGGTATTCCTCAGTCTGAAAGAAGATGCAAGAACCAAGCAGACGGGTGGCTGGCAAGGCGCCACGCGCAATCGCACTCCCGTGCGATGAGCATGGCAACGCCGCCAGGCGCCCGTATGCGCCGGTTATTGCATTTTCTTGGCTTTCTCGAAAGCTTCGTCGATGGTCCCAACCATGTAGAAGGCTTGTTCTGGCAGGTGGTCACATTCGCCAGCCACGATCATCTTGAAGCCGCGGATGGTTTCCTTCAGCGGCACGTACTTGCCCGGGCTGCCCGTGAACACCTCGGCGACGTGGAAAGGCTGGCTCAGGAAACGCTGGATCTTGCGCGCGCGGGCCACCGCCAGCTTGTCTTCGGGGCTGAGTTCGTCCATGCCCAGAATGGCGATGATGTCGCGCAGCTCTTTGTAGCGCTGCAGCGTCTGCTGCACGGCGCGTGTGGTGCTGTAGTGCTCTTCGCCCACCACGTTGGGGTCGACCTGGCGGCTGTTGCTGTCGAGCGGGTCCACGGCTGGGTAGATGCCCAGCGAGGCAATGTCACGGCTCAACACGACGGTCGCATCCAAGTGGGCAAAGGTGGTGGCCGGCGATGGGTCGGTCAGGTCGTCCGCAGGCACATAAACGGCTTGAATGGAGGTGATGGAGCCGACCTTGGTCGATGTGATGCGCTCTTGCAAACGGCCCATTTCTTCGGCCAGCGTTGGCTGGTAGCCCACGGCTGAGGGCATGCGGCCCAGCAGTGCGGACACCTCGGTGCCGGCCAGCGTGTAGCGGTAGATGTTGTCGACGAAGAACAGCACGTCACGGCCTTCGTCGCGGAAGGATTCGGCAATCGTCAGGCCAGTCAGCGCCACGCGCAAGCGGTTGCCCGGGGGCTCGTTCATCTGACCGTAAACCATGGCCACCTTGGACTCTTCCAGCTTCTCCAGGTTGACGACGCCCGAATCGGCCATCTCGTGATAGAAATCGTTGCCCTCGCGGGTGCGCTCGCCCACACCAGCGAACACCGACAAGCCGCTGTGCGCCTTGGCGATGTTGTTGATGAGCTCCATCATGTTCACGGTCTTGCCCACGCCGGCGCCACCGAACAGGCCCACCTTGCCGCCCTTGGCAAACGGGCAGATCAGGTCAATCACCTTGATGCCGGTTTCCAGCAGCTCTTGCGACGGGCTCAGCTCGTCATAAGCCGGGGCCTTGCGGTGGATCGCGGCGGTGAGCTTCTGGTCCACCGGGCCGCGCTCGTCAATCGGGTTGCCCAGCACGTCCATGATGCGGCCCAGCGTAGCGATGCCCACCGGCACGGTGATGCCAGCGCCGGTGTTGGAGACCATCAGGCCACGGCGCAGGCCGTCGCTGGAGCCCAGCGCAATGGTGCGCACCACGCCGTCGCCCAGCTGCTGCTGGACTTCCAGCGTCAGCGCGGTGCCGTCAAGCTTGAGCGCGTCATAGATGCGCGGCATGGCGTTACGGGGGAATTCAACGTCCACCACGGCACCGATGCACTGGACGATCTTGCCTTGGGCGAGTTGGGTGTTCGACATGATTGAGATCCTTGAAACTGAATTCGAATGGGGTGTCGTTGCGAGCCGGCGTGCAGCTGAACGCTCGCTCAGCCCGAGATGGCGGCAGCGCCGCTGACGATCTCGGACAGTTCTTTGGTGATCGAGGCCTGCCGGGACTTGTTGTAGATCAGCTTGAGCTCACCGATCAGCGTGCCCGCGTTGTCGGTGGCTGACTTCATGGCCACCATGCGCGCGCTTTGTTCGCTGGCCATGTTTTCGGCCACGCCTTGGTAAACCAGGGCTTCCACATAGCGGGTGAGCAAGTCGTCGATGACGGCGGGTGCGTCGGGCTCGTAGATGTAGTCCCAGCCGTACTGCTTTTTCTCGGCTTCGCTCTGCTCCAGGCGCGATGCTGACAAGGGCAGCAAGGGTTCCACCAGCGGCTCTTGCTTCATCGTGTTGATGAACTTGGTGTAGCAGAGGTAGACCGCATCGATTTTGCCTTCGACGAAGGCATCGAGCATGACCTTGACCGGGCCGATCAGCTTGTCGAGCTGCGGCGCGTCGCCCAGTTGAACCGCGTGGCTGATGACCGTGGCGCCAATCCGGTTGAGGAAGCCGAAGCCCTTGTTGCCCAGGGCCACCGTGTGAATGGTGGCGCCCGTGGACTGCACTTCCTTCATCTTGAGGGTCAGCGCGCGCAACACGTTGGTGTTCAGGCCGCCACACAAGCCCTTGTCGGTGGTCACGACGATGAAACCCACCGCCTTGGGCTTGGCCCCGGCCTTGACCACGTCGCGCATGTACGGGCTCTTGTACTCAGGGTTGGCCTGGGACAGGTGCGCCGTGATGTTGCGGATCTTGTCGGCGTAGGGACGCGCCGAACGCATGCGTTCTTGCGCCTTGCGCATCTTGCTTGCGGCAACCATTTCCATGGCCTTGGTGATCTTCTTGGTGTTCTCCACCGATTTGATCTTGCCGCGTATCTCTTTGCCGACCGCCATAGTCCGTTCTCCTGGAAAAGGGTCAGTGGCTTAGAAAGACTTCTTGAACGCAGCGATAGCGCCGGCAAGCTCTTCTTCAGCGCCCTTGTCCATGGCCTTGTCGTTTTCCAGCTTGGCCAGCAGCGCCGCGTGGCTGCTCTTCAGGTGCTGGTGCAGGCCGTGCTCGAAGCCCAGAACCTTCTTGACGTCGATGTCGTCCAGGAAGCCCTTGTTGACGGCATACAGCGTGGCGGCCATCAGGCTGATCGGCTGCGGGCTGTACTGCGCTTGCTTGAGCAGTTCGGTGACGCGGGCACCGCGGTCCAGCTGCTTGCGCGTGGCAGCGTCCAGGTCGGAAGCAAACTGCGCGAAGGCCGCCAGTTCACGGTACTGGGCCAAGTCGGTGCGGATGCCGCCCGACAGGCTCTTGATCAGCTTGGTCTGGGCTGCACCACCGACCCGCGACACCGAAATACCGGCGTTGATGGCAGGGCGGATACCGGCGTTGAAGAGGCTGGTCTCCAGGAAAATCTGGCCGTCGGTGATCGAGATCACGTTGGTCGGCACGAAAGCCGACACGTCACCGGCTTGGGTTTCGATGATCGGCAGCGCGGTCAGTGAACCGGTGCGGCCCTTGACCTCGCCCTTGGTGAACTTCTCGACGTAGTCGACGTTGACGCGCGCGGCTCGTTCCAGCAGACGGCTGTGCAGATAGAACACGTCGCCGGGGTAGGCTTCGCGGCCTGGCGGGCGGCGCAGCAGCAGCGACACCTGGCGGTAGGCGACGGCCTGCTTGGACAAGTCGTCATAGACGATCAGCGCGTCTTGCCCGCGGTCGCGAAAGTACTCGCCCATCGTGCAGCCCGAGTAAGCCGACACGTACTGCATGGCGGCCGATTCCGAAGCGCCGGCTGCCACCACGATGGTGTAGTCCATGGCGCCGTTGGCTTCGAGCGAGCGCACCACATTCTTGATCGACGACGCCTTCTGGCCGATGGCCACGTAGACGCAGGTCATGTTCTGACCCTTTTGGTTGATGATCGTGTCGATCGCCACCGCCGTCTTGCCGGTCTGGCGGTCGCCGATGATCAGCTCACGCTGGCCGCGGCCAATCGGCACCATCGAGTCGATCGACTTCAGGCCCGTCTGCACCGGTTGGTCGACGCTCTTGCGGGCGATCACGCCTGGCGCGACCTTTTCGATCACGTCGGTCATCTTCGCGTTGATCGGGCCCTTGCCGTCGATGGGCTGACCCAGCGCGTTGACCACGCGGCCAATCAGCTCGGGGCCGACCGGCACTTCCAGGATGCGGCCCGTGCACTTCACGGTGTCGCCTTCAGAGATGTGTTCGTACTCGCCCAAAATCACGACGCCGACCGAGTCGCGCTCGAGGTTGAGCGCCAGGCCATAGGTGGCTTGGCCACTGGCGGTGGCGGGGAACTCGAGCATTTCGCCGGCCATCACGTCGGACAGGCCGTGCACACGCACGATGCCGTCGGTGACGGCCACCACGGTGCCCTGGTTCTTGATGTCGACTGAAGCGGCAAGGCCTTCGATGCGGCTCTTGATCAGCTCGGAAATTTCTGCGGGATTCAGGTTCATGATGATTTCCTTTTGGGGCGCGCGCTGACTCAAGCGGTCAGCGCAGCCTTCATCTGTTCAAGACGGGCCTTGACGGAGGTGTCGAGCACCTCGTCACCGACCACCACGCGCACACCACCGATCAGTTCGGGCGCGATTTCGACCTTGGCGTTGAGCTTGCGGCCAAAGCGCTTTTCCAGCGCAGTCACGGTGTCGGCCAGTGCCGCGCCGTCGATCGGGAAGGCGCTTTGGATCAGCGCGTCCGAAACGCCAGAGCTGGCATTGACCAAGGCCTGAAACTGCGCCGCGATTTCAGGCATGGCCGCCAGGCGGCTGTTGTCCAGCACCGCGCGCAACAGGTTGGCCACCTTGTCGTCCAGCGACCAGCCCTTTTGCTGGGCGACACCGGCGATCAGGTCAAAAACCTGAGCCGAGCCGACCTTGGGGTTGTCGGCAAATTGGCGCAAACCGGCGTCACCGGCCAACGCGCCCAAACCCGCCAACTGCTCCTTCAGCGCTGCACCCGAACTGCCAGCAGCCCGGTACAGGGCCTCGGCATAAGGGCGCGCAATGGTCGCCAGCTCGGCCATGTCAGAGCTCCGCCTTCAGGCGGCCCAGAAGTTCGGCGTGCACGCCGGCGTTGACTTCTTTGCGCAGGATGGCTTCGGCGCCCTTGACGGCCAGCCCCGCCACCTGCTCGCGCAGGGTTTCGCGGGCCTTGACCGACTCTTGCGCCGCTTCAGCACGGGCCGAGGCGATGATCTTGGCGGCTTCTTCACTGGCGCGCGACTTGGCTTCTTCAACCATTTGCTGGGCCAGACGCTCGGCGTCGGCCAGGCGCTTGGCAGCGTCGTCACGGGCGGCGGAAAGCTGGGCTTCCACCTTCTTGTTGGCGACCGCCAATTCGCTTTTCGCCTTGTCGGCGGCGCTCAAGCCGTCGGCGATCTTCCGGGCGCGCTCGTCGAGCGCGGCGGTGATCGGCGGCCAGACGAACTTCATCGTGAACCAAACCAGGATCGCAAAGACGATCATCTGGATGATCAGGGTGGCGTTGATGCTCACTGCTTTGACCTCGTCATGGGGTGTCCAAGGCAGCGGTCGAAACCGCCACCCGCCGGACCGGTGCGCCTTTTACTTGGCAAGCCGGCTGATCTGGTCCAGGAACGGGTTGGCCGTGGCAAACCACAGGGCGATACCGGTGCCGATGATGAAGGCCGCGTCGATCAGGCCGGCCAGCAGGAACATCTTGGTCTGCAGTTCGCCCATGAGTTCAGGCTGACGGGCAGCCGCCTCCAGGTACTTGCTGCCCATGATGCCAATGCCGATACAAGCGCCAACAGCGCCAAGACCAATGATCAGGCCAGCGGCCAGGGCAACAAAGCTGATAACTTCCATTATTTGCTCCAGATAGGAAGGTGGGTGAAAAGGGAAAAAGAAAACGCTGAGATTCGGCGCGTTCAGTGCGAGTCGTGCGCCTGACCCACGTAGACCAGCGTCAACATCATGAAGACGAAAGCCTGCAAGGTGATGATCAGGATGTGGAAGATGGCCCAGGCGGTGCCCGCCACCACGTGCAGTGCCGCCAGCGCCAGGCCGGTGGCCGTCAAGGTGAAGGCGCCGCCCAGCAAGGCGATCAACATGAAGATCAGCTCGCCGGCATACATGTTGCCGAACAATCGCATGCCATGGCTGACCGTCTTGGCGACAAACTCGATCAACTGCATCGCCAAGTTGATGGGGTAGAGGTAGAACTTGTCGCCGAAAGGCGCCGAGAAGAGCTCATGCACCCAGCCGCCGAAGCCCTTGATCTTGACGTTGTAGATCAAGCAGATCAGCAACACGCTCAGCGACAGACCCATGGTCACCGACAAGTCGGCGGTGGGCACCACGCGCTGGTAGGGAATGCCCATCATTTCGGTGATGACCGGGAAGAGATCGACCGGGAACAGGTCCATCGCGTTCATCAGGAAGATCCAGACAAACACCGTCAGCGCCAGCGGGGCCACCAACTTGCGGCTGGTGGCGTTGTGCACGATGCCCTTGGCCTGGCTGTCGACCACTTCGACCAGCATTTCGACCGCCGCCTGGAAGCGCCCGGGCACACCCGAGGTGGCCTTCTTGGCAGCGCGCCACAACATAAAACTTCCCAGCACGCCCAGCAGCACCGACCAAAAAATGGAGTCCAGGTTGAAAACCGTGAAATCCACCACCGCCGTTTGCTTGTGGTTTTGCAGGTGCTGCAGGTGATGGACGATGTATTCGCCCGCTGTCTGCGCTTTGCCTTCGGCTGCCATGTCTTGTGTCGTCCTGATTGAACCGAGCTGATCCGAGCTTGTCTGGGTAACGGAGTAAGCGACGTGTATTTGCGACGTGTATTTGCGACTTGAATCAACGACGTGAATTAACGGCGTAAATCTGTTGTCGATGCCGCTGCAGCCGCTTTACCGCGCCACAGCAGCGCAAACCAATAAACCTTCATGCACACAACCACACCCACCAGCATGGCTGGGAAGCTGAGGTTGGGTACCACTTTCGGTGCCAGTGCAAGCATCACCACCGAAACCGCTATCTTGACCATCTCCCACAACATGAAACTGACAGCGCTGCTGCCAGGCGACATGCTGGAGAGTTTGCTGGTCATGCCGCGCGCCATCAAGGCACCCGGCACCACCACCGCAGCGGCACCATACAGCACCGACCACGCCATCTCCTGCCTCTGGGTCAGGACACCTGCAAGCAGGGCCGACACCACTCCCACTGCCAACATCACGGCCAACACGCGCCACGGCGACACCGCGGGGTCTTGGGCACGCAACACCGACGCTTCCTCTGCCGTCAGTGGCTTGAACGCCTTGTTGCCCACCTCATCTTCTTTGGGGTCCCAGCGGTCGTTCCGGGTCAGCCGTTCGATCGCCATTTTGGAGCCCCAACTTGCGGGTGTGGTCAGCAAAGCCAGTCGATTATACGAAGAAACCCGGACAGACTGCGAACCCCGTTCACGGTGAAGCGGACGGGGCCGCCAATAACAAGTCCCCGCCCGGGCAGGGCCTGGGCAAGCTTGCCATGATGGCCGGATGAAACGATTCGCCTTTTGCCACTTCAGAGGTGCCCTTGCGGTCTTGGTGCTGTGCATGCCCGCGCTGTCTGCGCAATCCCAAAACAGTGGTTCGCCACCCGCCCATCACCGAGTCCTTGGGTTTCAGAACAACCACCTGGATTTTGCGCCCAGAGGCATGGCCGACTTCATGCGCTGGCAATGGCAGGCGTTTCGGCAAGGGCTGCCACCCAGGCCAAGCAGCCCCACCCCTGCGGTTGCACCCGACCTGGCGTTTCTGTCCAGCAACGCCCGCGCAGGAACGGCCATGCAGCCAGCGGTGACCTGGATCGGTCACGCCACCGTGCTGGCCCAGGTGGGCGGCATCAACCTGCTCACCGACCCCATTTTCTCGGAGCGGGCTTCGCCGGTCACTTTTGCCGGACCCAAACGCGCCCAGCCGCCGGGTCTTTCATTGGCGCAACTGCCGCGCATCGACCTGGTCGTGATTTCGCACAACCACTACGACCATTGCGATGCGCCGAGCTTGCAGGCCCTGCATGCGCAGCCCGGCGGGCCGCCGCTGTTTCTGGTGCCCCTGGGCCTGAAGGCCTGGATGGCTGAGATCGGGGTGGGCAACGTGGTCGAGCTGGACTGGTGGCAAACACACCGCTTGGGTGGTGTGGACGTGATGATGACGCCGGTGCAACACTGGTCGGGCCGCAGCCTTGGTGACCGCATGGAAACACTGTGGGGCGGCTGGGCGGTGCTGGCCCCCGACGCCCATCTGTTTTTTTCCGGCGACACCGGCTACAGCCCTGACTTCAGCGAGATCGCCCGCCGCCTGGCCGACCGGCAAGGCCCAGCGGGGTTTGACATCGCACTGATTCCGGTTGGCGCCTACGCCCCGCGCTGGTTCATGAAAGAACAACACGTGGACGCCGACGAAGCCGTTCAGATGCACAAAGACCTGCGCGCCACCCGCTCACTGGGCATCCACTGGGGCACCTTCGAGCTCACCGACGAAGCCCTGGACGAACCGCCCCGGGCACTGGCCCGCGCCTTGGACAAGGCCAGCGTAAAGGCCGACGACTTTTTCCTGCTGGCCTTGGGGCAGACGCGCAAACTGCCACGTCGCGCGGCCGCCTCCGCCGCACAATGAACCCCGGCGCAACCGTTGGGGTCTGAACAGCGCCTGCACGCCAAACCGCACCCGCCCATGTCGCTTCTCCGATCGCACCTGCTGTCTTTGTCGTCCCTGCTGTCATCCCTGCTGTTGGCCCTGGCACCCATCTGGAGCGCAGCCGCGCCAGCCGCGGTAGTCACCACACCCCAGGTGCGGGCTGAACTGGTGGCGCACGCGCCCGACGGCGTGGCCGCTGGCAAACCGCTGTGGCTGGGCTTGAAGATCGAGCACCAGCCGCATTGGCACACCTACTGGAAGAACCCGGGCGACTCAGGCCTGCCCACCACCCTGCAGTGGACGCTGCCGCCCGGCGTGAGCGCTGGCGACATCCAGTGGCCCACCCCAGGCCGTCTGCCGCTTGGCCCGTTGATGAACTATGGCTACGAGGGCACGCTGCTGCTCCCGGTCAGCCTGACCGTACCCGTCGGCTTCCAAGAAAACACGCTGCAGGTGAAGCTGCGGGCCGATTGGCTGGTCTGCAAAGACGTCTGCATCCCCGAGGGCGGCGACTTCACGCTGCAACTGCCGGCGCAAGCTGCCACAGGCGGTCACGCCGCGCTGTTTGCCAGCGCACGTGCAGCATTGCCTCAACCGGTGGCTGGCGCCAAGGCCAGCGCGGCAGTGGTTGGCCAGGAACTGCTGGTGCAGGTCAGTGGCCTGCCCGCAGCCTGGCAGGACAAGGCCCTGGGTTTTTTGCCTGAAACCACGGGTGTGATCAACAACGCGGCCCAAGCGCAGGCCCGATGGGCTGACGGCAACTGGACTGCGCGCATCGCGCTGGACCCGCAGCGCACCGAGTCGCCAAGCGTCATGCCGGTTGTGTTGACCCGCGCCGGACAACCCGCCGGGCTGCAGGTTCAACTGACCGTCACCACACCTTGGCCGGCACCGGCAGCACCCTCGGCGGCGCTGCCCTCGTTGGGCGAAGCCCAGCTCAGCCCGATGTCCAGCGCCAGTCTGAGCTGGGGGCTGGCCTTGTTGCTGGCCTTGTTGGGCGGCGCGCTGTTGAACCTGATGCCTTGCGTCTTCCCGGTGCTGTCGCTGAAGGTGCTGGGCTTTGCCGCGCATGCCAACGACCGACGCGGCCTGCTGGCCGGCGGCTTGGCCTACAGCGCTGGCGTGGTTCTGTCCTTTGTGGCGTTGGCGGCCCTGCTGCTGGCGCTGCGCGCAGGTGGCGAACAACTGGGCTGGGGCTTTCAGCTGCAGTCACCGTTGGTGGTGGCCGCCTTGGCCGCGCTGTTCACCTTGATCGGTCTGAACCTGGCCGGTGTCTTTGAGATGGGTTCGGTGCTGCCCAGCGCCTGGGCCAGCGCGCGCGCGCAGCACCCCATGGTCGACTCCTTCTTGACCGGCGTTCTGGCCGTGGCGGTGGCTTCGCCCTGCACCGCGCCGTTCATGGGCGCCTCACTCGGTGCCGCCTTGTCGATGCCCACCGCACAAGCGCTGGCGGTGTTTGCGGCGCTGGGCCTGGGCATGGCGCTGCCGTTTCTGGCGGCCAGCGCATGGCCGGCGGTGGCCCGCTGGATGCCACGGCCGGGGGTGTGGATGTCGCACTTCAAGACCTTGATGGCTTTCCCGATGTTTGCCACCGTGGTCTGGCTGGCCTGGGTCTTGGGCGTGCAGGTTGGTGTGGACGGCGTGGCAGCCTTGTTGGCCCTGCTGCTGGCCCTGACATTTCTGGCCTGGGCGCTGGGCTCGCCGGCCCTCGGCACCCAAGCCCGCAGGGGTTTCGGTCTGGTCGGGCTGCTGATGACGGCGGCGGTTTTGGCTTGGGCCGTGCCGGGCTGGCAGCAGGCTGAGGTTTCAACCTCCAGCACCCATTTAAGCGGCCAGATTCAAGGCAATCCGCAAGGCGAAACCGCCAGCAACGGCATCTCGGGCCAAGACATCCCCGAAAACACCTGGCAGCCCTGGAGCCCCGAGCGGGTGGCCCAGGCCCAATCTGCTGGGCAGACGGTGTTTGTCGACTTCACCGCCGCCTGGTGCGTCAGTTGTCAATTCAACAAGCGCACCACGCTGGCGTCGGACGAAGTCAAGGCGGCCTTCAAGGCCGGGCGTGTGCTGCTGCTGCGTGCCGACTGGACCCGGCGCGACGCCGCCATCACGGCCGAGCTCACGCGACTGGGCCGCAGCGGCGTACCGGTGTATGCCGTCTACACCCCTGGCACAACAGGGCCACGGCTTTTGAGCGAAATTCTCAGCGTGGCTGAAGTTCTGGCCGCCTTGCCCAAGACGGGCAGTCCCAGCTGAAAAGGACAGGCCCCAAGCCGACGTGGGACCGGCCACCAACCACGTCAAGGCGGCGCTGGGCGCAGCCCTGGCTGGCAAGTCCATCACCCAGGCCAGCACGCGGCCCTATGGTTGCAGCGTGAAGTACGCGTCGGGGGCCTGAACACGCGAGCTTTGGCGCTGGCCGTTGCCAGCTGCCAATGTGGGCACAGGCACGGGCGCAGGCACCGACCTGCAGCCACCCACGCTCACCTGCGGCGAGCCATTTCGGTTCAGCCAGGCAAACGCAGGTACTGCGCCGCCAGCGCCTTGAAACCGTCGCTGGCGATCGGGTGGCCCAATTCTTCGGCCAGGATGGCCGCCACCGGCTCGGCCAGCCGCGCCGCCTCGGCCGCGTCCAAGAACAGCAAACGGCTGCGCCGCGCCAGCACGTCCTCGACCTGGCGCGCCATCTCGTAGCGCGCGGCAAAGCGCACCATGGCTTCGCTCAAGCCGCCATGGCCCTCGCGCCACAGCCAACGCTTGGCGCCCGGCAGCGTGCGCAGGATGGAGGCCTCGCTGCCATACAGGTGTTCGCCGGGCGGCTCGCCCAAGGGCCGCCCCGGCGCTGCGCCAATCAAAGGCAGGCGGGCGGTGGCGCCAGCCGCCTTGTGTGGCAACAGGCCATGCGTCATGCAGCGCGCCAACACGTCTTCGGCCATCGAACGGTAGGTGGTCCACTTGCCGCCGGTTACGGTGACCAGGCCGGTGCCACTGACCAACACCGTGTGTTCGCGTGAGATGGACTTGGTGTCGCCCCCGCTGATGCCCTGCGGCTTGACCAGGGGCCGCATGCCGACCCAGACCGAGCGCACGTCGCTGCGCTGGGGCGCGCGCTCCAGGTAGCGGCCCGCTTCGCGCAGGATGAAGGCCACTTCTTCGGCCAGCGGTTCGGGCTCCAGCGGCAGATCCTGACGCGGCGTGTCGGTGGTGCCCAGGATGGTCTTGCCCAGCCAGGGCACGGCAAACAGCACACGGCCGTCTTCGGTCTTGGGCACCATCAGCGCGTGCTGGCCAGGCATGAAGGAGCGGTCCACCACCAGGTGCACACCTTGGCTGGGCACCACCATGCGGTCGACCGGCGCTTGGCCGACTTGCAAATCCATGTCGCGCACGGCGTCGACCCAAACGCCCGTGGCATTGACCACACAACGCGCACGCACCGTGGCGGTGAGCGCGGACTCGGTGTCGCGAACCTGCAGGCCACGCACCTGCCCCGCAACATGCACCAGTGACGTGACTTCGCAGTGGTTGATGACCAAGGCCCCACGCTGAGCTGCCGTGCGGGCCAACAGCAAGGCCAGGCGGGCGTCGTCAAACTGACCGTCCCAATAGCGCACACCACCGCGCAGCCCCTTCGTCTGCACGCCCGGCAGCAGCTCGCGGGTGCGCGCCGCACCCACCCACTCGGTGCCACCCAGCCCCTGGCGGCCGGCCAGCACGTCATAGGCCTTCAGGCCCAGGCCGTAGAAGCCTTGTTCCCACCAGTGATAGGCCGGCATCACAAAGGGCAGGCGCTGGGCCACGTGCGGCGCGTTGGCCAGCATGGCGCCACGTTCGTGCAACGCTTCGCGCACCAGGCCGATGTCGCCTTGGGCCAGGTAGCGCACGCCGCCGTGGGCCATCTTGGTGGCGCGCGACGACGTGCCCTTGGCAAAGTCGTGCGCTTCCAGCAGCACCACGCTGAGCCCGCGCACCGCCGCGTCCAGCGCCACGCCCAGGCCCACCGCACCACCGCCAATGACGGCCAGGTCCCATTCACGCGGCTCTTGCAGGCGAGCCAACAGGTCTTCGCGGCGCCAGAGTTGGCTGGCCATCTGGGTGCTCATGGGTTCACCCGCCAGCGAAGTTGACCGGCAGACCGGGTACGTCCACCCGGGTGTGCAAGACGCAACCGGCCCAAGGCTGGGCTGCCAGTTCAGCCGCCGGACGTTTCTCGCGCGCGGTGGTCACATACAAGGTGCGCAGATCGGCGCCGCCAAAACACGGCATGGTCGGGCAGCGCACGGGCAGCATCAACTCTTGCAAGACCCGCCCATCGCTGGCCAGGCGCACCAGGCGCTGGCCTTCGAACATCGCGCACCAATAGGCGCCTTGACTGTCCACCGCTGCGCCGTCGGGGCGGCCGCCGTAGGTGGCCAGGTCTTGACCGGGTTGTTTTGGCGCAAACTGCTTGAAAACGCGCGGCTGCGACAGGGTGCCTAACGCGCCATCAAAGTCGTAAGCCATCACCCGGTGCTGCGGCGTGTCGGACCAGTACAGCGTGCCGCCATCGGGGCTGAAGGCCAGGCCGTTGCTCACCGTCACGTCACCGGCCATGCGCTGCAGCTGGCCCTGCGCCCAGCGGTACAGGCCCGCTGCAGCGGAGGTCCGCGGCTCAAAGATGGTGCCAACCCACAGGCGGCCCTGGGGGTCGGCCTTGCCGTCGTTGAAGCGCTCTTGCGCCGGGTTGTAAGGCGGCGGCGCGAGCAGCTCCCGCTCGCCCGTGCTGGGGCTGAAGCGGAACAGGCCATCGCGCAGGGCCACCAGCAGGTCGCCGCCCATCAGCGGTGCAGCGCAGCCGGGTTCGCTGTCGAAGGACCAGCTTTGGTGGGCGCGGCTGCCCGGACAGTAGCGATGGATGGCCTTGCCGGGAATGTCGCACCAGTACAGCGCGGCTTCTTCGGGGTGCCAGAAAGGCGACTCGCCCAGCAAAGACGGCGCCACCGGCAGCGCCTGAAAGACCGTCATGCCGCGCTGACCTCCAGCTTCATCCAGGCATCCATGGTGGCGCCGGGCGCCACGGC
>JAYVSX010000080.1:0-16443 GCA_043774975.1 Rubrivivax sp. | reverse complement strand
GGGCCAGCTCAAACAGGGGCGGCGCATTTTTCAGCACCGCCTTGGCGCTTTGACGTGCGGCCTCGTAGAAATTGCCGCTGATCAGGCGCGCCAGGTACTTGTTCAGCGCACCCACCGGTGGGCTGATCGACATGTCGTTGTCGTTGAGCACGACCAGGATGTCGGCGTTGACGCCGGCGTGGCTGACCCCGGCGTTGTTCAGGGCCTCGAAGGCCATGCCGGCGGTCATCGCGCCGTCACCAATCACGGCCACCGCCTTGCGCTCTTCTCCCTTGAGCTTAGAAGCCATGGCCATGCCCAGCGCCGCGCTGATGGACGTGCTGCTGTGGGCCGTGCCGAAGGTGTCGTATTCGCTTTCGTCGCGGCGCGGGAAGCCCCCAATGCCACCCAGCTGGCGCAACGTGTGCATGCGGTCGCGCCGGCCGGTCAGGATCTTGTGCGGGTAGGTCTGGTGCCCCACGTCCCAGACGATGCGGTCGTGCGGGGTGTTGAAGACGTAGTGCAACGCCACCGTGAGTTCAACAGTCCCCAAATTGCTGCCCAGGTGGCCGCCGGTCTGGCTGACGGTCTGCAGCACGAAGTCACGCAGTTCCTTGGCCACCGCAACCAGGTCCTGGCGCGGCAATCGGCGCAGGTCGGCAGGGCTGTTGATCTTGTTCAGGTATCCGGTCATGACTTCAGCTCTCCCGCTCCACCACCTTGTCGGCCAACACGGCCAACAGGCCGGCTGCATCACCCAGGCCGCTGCGTCGCAACGCAGCGTGGGCCTGCTCGCACAATTCCAGCGCATGCAGCCGAGCGGCTTGCAGGCCCAGAACCGACACGTAGGTGGGCTTGTTGTTATCTTGATCCTTACCCGCCGTCTTGCCCAGGGTCGCGGCCGACTGCGTCACGTCCAGAATGTCATCAACGACCTGGAAGGCCAGCCCAATGGCGGCTCCGTAAGTCTGCAGGGCCTGCCAGGCCGACGACGAGGGGCTGCCGCAGGCCGCACCCATCATCACGCTGGCCTGCAACAGCGCGCCGGTCTTGCGCCGGTGCATGTCGCGCAGTTGCGCCTCGCTCAGGCCGCAGCCGATGCTGGCCAGGTCGATGGCCTGGCCGCCGGCCATGCCGGCATGACCGGCCGACCGCGCCAGCAAACTGGTCAGTCGGGCCTGCAAGGCCACTGGCATGCCGTCATCGGGCGTCAGGATTTCAAAGGCCAGGGCCTGCATGGCGTCACCGGCCAACATGGCCTGGGCTTGACCGTACTTCACATGCACCGTGGGTTTGCCCCGCCGCAGCACGTCGTTGTCCATGCAGGGCATGTCGTCGTGCACCAGGGAGTAGGCGTGAATGAGTTCGACGGAAACGGCTGCACGCATGGCATGGCAGCGCTCCCCCCCCAAGGCCTGACAGGCCGCCAGCGCCAGCAAAGGGCGCAGCCGCTTGCCGCCATCGAGTACGCCGTAGCGCATGGCGTCTCCCAGCCCGGCGGGGGCGTCACCCGGCACCCAGGCCTCGAGGGCCTGTTCCACGGCCTCCAACTCTTGGCGCGCCCAGGCATCGGCGTGCGCCAAATTCATGTCGGATTCCAAGGCTTGAGGGCGCCGTCGTCCAGCAGCCGCACCTGGTCCTCAACCGCCTGCAGGCGAGCGCGGCAAAACGCCAAGAGCTCGGCTCCGCGGCGGTAGCCGTCCAGCAGTTGGTCCAGCGGTAGCTGACCCCCTTCCATCTGCTGAACCAAGCGGTCCAACTCGGACAGGGCCTGTTCGTAGCTGGCGGGCTCTTGGGGGGGAATAACTGCGCTGCGGGCCATTTCGGGAGATGAAATCTGCTGCGGATTCTAAGCAAGAGGGCAAGGGGTGCCCCAGATGGGGTGCCCCAGACCCAAGTTGTTGGTCGGTCTCCCCCATCGCCTTAACCAACCCAGGATCACACCCCCCGCTAGAATCGCCGGCCGCTCTACCCCTGTAAGCTGCAGTGACTTGCAGCGCCGTCATGTCTGCAACGCGCCTGTTCGGCTGGCCGCCCACCAGGGTTCGTTGAATGTCCTTGCCAAGGAGGATCCGATCGGATCATGTCGGACCTGAGCGTCAGTCTCGAATCCCTGGAACGCAGCCGTTCCCAGCTCTCGGTTACCAGCTACTTTGACGAGGAACTGTTCCAGCGCGAACAGGCCCTCATCTTTCAGCAATCACCCCGCTACCTTGGGCACGAATTGGCCGTGCCGGGGGTGGGGAACTATCTGGCGTTGCCGCAAGAGGCCGAAGGCCGGGCCCTGGTGCGAACGGCCGGGGGCGTCGAACTGCTGTCCAACGTCTGCCGCCACCGCCAGGCCATCATGCTCACCGGCAGGGGCCAAACCCAGCAGAACATCGTCTGCCCGCTGCACCGTTGGACTTACGATCTGCATGGCCAGCTGGTCGGTGCGCCGCATTTCGAACAAGACCCGTGTCTGAGCCTGCGCAACTACCCGGTTCAGAACTGGAATGGTTTGTTGTTCGAGAACAACGGGCGAGATGTGCTGGCCAACTTGGCCGGCTCGGCCACCGCGGCGCAGCTCGACTTCCAAGGCTACGTCTACGGTCGGGCCCACCTTCACGAGTGCGACTACAACTGGAAGACATTCATCGAGGTTTACCTGGAGGACTACCACGTCGGCCCCTTCCATCCGGGCTTGGGGCAGTTTGTCACCTGCGAAGACCTGCGCTGGGAGTTCGGCCGTCAGCACTCGGTTCAAACCGTCGGTGTCAACAAGGCCCTGGCCAAGGCCGGCACACCCGCCTATCAGCGGTGGCAGCAGGAGGTCATGCGCTTCAGCGGCGGTGAGCCGCCAGCACAAGGCGCCATTTGGCTGACCTGCTACCCGACGGTGATGGTCGAGTGGTATCCGCAGGTGCTGGTGGTGTCGACCCTGTTTCCCCGCGGGCCGCGCAAGACGCTGAACTTGGTGGAGTTTTTCTATCCAGAAGAAGTCGCCGCCTTTGAGCCCGACTTGGTACAAGCCCAGCAAGCCGCTTACATGGAAACCTGCGTCGAGGACGATGAGATTGCCTTGCGCATGGACGCCGGCCGTCAAGCGCTGATGCTGCGCGGAGACGACGAAGTCGGCCCCTATCAAAGCCCGATGGAGGACGGCATGCAGCACTTCCACGAGTGGTACCGCAACATCATGGGCATGCCCGGCGCAACCGGCCAGCCCGACAGCCGCGGCCTGTGACGCTGCGGCGCACCTGCACTGCGGCGTCCATCGTGGTTGCCGGTGTGGCCGCAACCCTGCTCCAGCCGCAGCCCACCACGTCCCGCAGACCCCACAGAGAGCGAAGAACCCCATGCAGCACCAGACCCTGATTTCTGCCGCACAACTGCAGTCCGAACTGCTCACGGGCGGGCCTGTGGTCATCCTGGACTGCGGTTTTGACCTTGCCAACACATCGGCCGGCGAACTGGCCTTTGCCAAAGCTCACCTACCCCAGGCACGCTACGTCCACCTGGACAAGGATCTTGCTGCGCCCCAAAACGGCCGCAACGGCCGCCACCCCTTGCCCAGCCGCGCCGAGTGGGCTGGCCGGGTAGGCCAATGGGGAATCACTCCGACCACGGCCGTGGTCTGCTATGACGATCAAGGCGGCGTCTATGCAGCCCGCGCGTGGTGGATGCTGAAGTGGCTGGGTCACAGCCACGTGGCCGTGCTCGACGGTGGTCGAGCCGCCTGGCTGGCCCTGGGCGCTGATCTGGTGACCGGGTCAGCCGACACCGTGGCGCAGCCGCCCTACCCCTCCACCGCAGCCGGCATGGCCACCATCGATGCAGAGCAACTGCTGGCGCGTCTGGGTCAGCTCACCATCCTGGACGCGCGAGCGCCTGAACGCTTCAGGGGCGAGGTTGAGCCACTTGATCCGGCCGCCGGCCACATACCGGGCGCCATCTGCCACTTTTTCAAGAACAACTTGGCTGCGGATGGCCGCTTCAAGTCTCCAGAAGAACTTCGACAGTCCTACGCAGCGTGGTCTGGCTCAGCGGAAGTGGTCCACCAGTGCGGCTCCGGCGTGACCGCCTGCCACAACCTGCTGGCCATGGCGCATGCGGGTATGGCGCCCGGCACCCTGTATGGCGGATCGTGGAGCGAATGGTGCAGCGACCCGGCCAGGCCCGTCGCCAAGGGCTGAATGGCCTGCAGCATCGGCACTTGACGCCGATCAAGGCGCTTGCGCACAAGAAGGGAACACTGGCGCCCAGCGCGGTGTCTGACACTGGCAGCCCCATTCAACCCAAGAGGAGTGACCATGTACAAGCGCATTCTGTTTCCCACCGACGGCTCGGACATCACCGCCAAAGCCTTGCAGACGGCCATCGGTATGGCCAAGCTGTGCGGTGCTGAGATCATGACCTTGGCGGTGATGGAGCCGTTTCCCTACAGTGCCATTTCCGAGATGCAGCCGGTGCCACCGCAGGAATTCTTTGACGCCCAGCAGCGTGTGGCATCAGCACGTGTCAAGGCCGTGATGGAGGCCACCCAAGCTGCCGGCGTGACTTGCCAAGGGGCTACGGTAGAAAGCACACACGCCTGGGAAGCCATTCTTGACCACGCCAAAGCTCAAGCCTGTGACCTGGTCGTGATGGCATCGCACGGTCGGCGGGGCGTCAGCGCGCTGTTGCTGGGCAGTGAGACGCAGAAGGTTCTGACGCACAGCACGCTGCCGGTGTTGGTGGTGCGCTGAACACGATGGTTCATAGGCTGGGCATCGCCCGAACACGTCTGGCCCACTACGGCCCGCGGGGCGTGGGAACATGCGGGTGGTGGCCGGTCGTTGGCCGGGCCACAAAGACTGCTTTCACCGCGCCCCCACTGGGCTCGGCGCTGGTCTGTTGCACCGACCACTGCAGCGGACCAGTTCCTGGGTCAGCACCTGCCGAAAGTGCGCCCAGGTGGCCTGCGATCCGGGCCTGACTGCTCAGCACCAGCTCCGCACGGATGGTTCCGTCTGCGGCGTTGGCCTCAAACGACTTCAGCGTCACGCCGTCTTTGGCCGACGCTTCGAGTGCGCGCAGCGCATCGGCCCATTTCAGTTCGCGCTCGGCCAGCATGGCAAGCGCGCTCTGCGCATAGGGCTTTGGCGCGGGCGCTGCAAGTGCCTGGCGGGCAGCAGCCAGCTGTGTTTGCTGGGCGCCTTCAAGCAAAGCCTGGGCGCTTCGCAGTGCCAGCTGTTGGGTCCATGCTGAAAACAAGGCCAGTGCGCCCAGCCCACAGACGGCAACAGCCAACCAGTAAACCAACCGCGAGGGCTTTGATTGCGGCCTGAAGTTGACTGAGACGGGCTTCATGCGTGGGCCTCGTCCACTTGCGTTCGTGCCCAAGGCCAAACCAACGATCCGGTGGCTGCTGCAGCAGCATCCAAACTCACCCGGGCCGATTGCGACCTGGAGCAATTTGATGACAGCAAAAACCGCGCGACCAATGCTTGCAACTGCGGTCCCTCCGGTGTCGGCACGTAACTTTGCGCTGCGACCCACTCACTTTGGGTGGCTGCCAGCATGGTCACCGAGTCGGTGTCCACCACCGTCAAGGCTTGCAATTCGGGTTGTTCGCGCAGCACTTTGTATTGGACGCTCGCCCACCACGGCTGCACGCTGATCAGGCGTGCCCCTGTCTTGCTGGCCACTGCCACCAACGCTTGATGCAGGTCGCCGTTCAAAGCAACGGCCAGTTGCCTGTGTCCAACTGTCGTATCGCTCAAGCAAACCTCACAAGGCGGCGTCAAGCCTGAAGCTTGGGCAGCCCGCGCTCGCGCCAATTTCAACAATTCCGCTGCGTTTTTCAAGCCGACCGGTGGTTCAAAAACAAAGGGTCGCGCCAAGCCACCTGACAACCACAGTCGGACCCTGGGGGCTGGCCACACTCGCCGCGTTCCAGCAACACCCTTCAAAAGGTCACTCAGACCAACTTCGGCCCTAGCGTGATCGCGCCAGACCACGGGGCCAACAGCACGAACCAAGGCTCCCTTGTCGCTGCCCAGATAAACGTCCAAGACGTCAAAGCCAGCCCACGACACGCTTGACCTCCTCTGCTGTCGTTCTGCGGCCCACAACTTGGCACGACGCCTGCTCGGAAAGCGTTCGTACCCCCCGTTGCGCGGCATGGGCCTTGATCACGGTCAGCGCTGCACCGGCCGTGACATGGTCTCGCAAGCTGTCGTCAACCAGATGCACCTCAGCCAGCACAAAACGCCCGCGGTAGCCACTGCCGTGGCAAGCAGGGCAGCCCACCGCAGTCGGCACCTCCAGTGCCTCGCTTTGCCCGTGTCGTAACAACCAGGCCCTTTCTGGGGCCGTTGCAGGCCTGGACCCCGCACAAGCCGAGCACAGCTGACGCAACAGCCTTTGCACCACCACGCCGTTTAAGGCCGACATGAAGCCAAACATGTCCAGGCCGAAATGCCGAAAGCGGCCCACCACGTCAGTCAAGCTGTTGGCGTGAACGGTGGTGAATACCTGATGCCCCGTCAATGCCGACTGGACCGCTATCTCGGCGGTCTCCGAGTCTCGGATTTCACCCACCAAAATGCGGTCCGGGTCGTGTCGCAACAGCGAACGCAGCCCTTTTGCAAAGGTCAGCCCTTTGCGGTCGTTAACAGGAATCTGCAGCACACCCGTCAGCTCGTACTCCACCGGGTCTTCGATGGTGATGATCTTCTCCAGGCCGGTGTTGATCTCTGACAACGCCGCATACACCGTGGTCGTCTTGCCACTTCCAGTGGGCCCGGTCACCAGCAGCATGCCACTGGGCAGCATGGCCAGCTCGCCGATGGCCAGCGCGGCAGCTTCGTCAAAGCCCAGCAAGCTCAGCGACACCTCGTTGCCACGCTGGCGCAGCTTGGCCTTGTCCAGCAGCCGCAGCACCGCGTCTTCGCCATGCACGCTGGGCATGATGGACACGCGCACGTCCACCTGCACATCGCCGGTGTCAAACCGCAGCCGGCCGTCTTGTGGCAGGCGGCGCTCGGTGATGTCCAGCTGCGCCAAAACCTTGATTCGAGAAATGACTTCTTGCGCTTGCTGCACGCCAATCAGCCGCGCAAAGAAGGTCATGACGCCGTCCAGCCGGTGTTTGGCCGTAACGCCCGCCCGGTCGCACTCGAAGTGAATGTCACTGGCCCCGCGTTCATAGCCAACCCGCACCGCTTGGTCCACAAAAGCAACGATGGGTCCATCTGCAACGGGCCCTTGCCGTGCACTGTTCTCCACATCGGCACTGGCTCGCACGCCATCACCGCCCAGCCAGGTCGACAACAAGCCCATTGGCACCGCTTCCAGCGCAGGCCACTGACCCACCCGCTGCGCCACCCGGCGCAGCAAGTCGTCGTCCCACGGGTCTTCAGCCGCCAGCAAGAGCCGCGGGCCCTCGCGCAGCAGCACACAGCGCCAAGCACGCGCGGTCTCGCGGTCCAGGTCGCTGAAGTCGGGCAGTGCCGCGCCCATGCGCAGCCTGACGCTCACGCCTGCTTGCAAAGGAAACACCGCTTCCAGCGTCTGCGCATCCAGGCCCGGGGTGCGCATCAGCACGTCCAGCACAGAACCCGCGCCTGCGCGGTGCTGCTCACGTGCTTGTCGAATGGCCTCGGCTAGTCTCGTTTGATCCATTGGGTTTGGCCCGGCAGTCATCGTCCCGCCCCCAAGCCGCCCGCAATGTCAAAGATAGGCATGTACATCATCACCACCAGTCCGCCCACCACCAGCGCCACCAGCAACAGCAGCAAGGGCTCCACGACACGGGTGGCCCGTTCGATGAACAGTGCAAACACCTGCGCGTGCCGCTCAGCAATGGTTTGCAACACGGTATCAAACCCGCCCGTGCGCTCACCCACGCGCAGCAAGCGCTCAGTGGTGACTTCAGTTAAGCCTGCTGCCGCGAGAGCCGCCGACGCTGTTTTGCCCTGCGCGATCAATTCCCGGGCCAACGTCAGGCCGCCAACCATGCGTGGCCCCAGGTTCAGCCCCTGGCAGACCAACAATGCTTCGTCAAAGCTGTAGCCGCCTTTGAACAGCAGCGCCAGTGACTGGAACAACTTGGCCAGTCGAAACTGGTCCCACTGGCGCCGCAAAGCTGGCACGGCATCAGCCGCAGCAGCCAGCCCGCGCGATAACTGGCCCGATGCCAGCGCCAAAAACAGCAGCCAAGTCACCACTGCCAACGTTACCAACAGCAGCCCCCATTGATCGCGAAGAAAGCGGCTTAGCCCCAGCACCAGCTCGGTGGATGGGCTCAGCACGGGGTGCAGATCGCCATACATGCGCGAAAAACGCGGGATCACATACAACAGCAAAAACACCGAGATCAAGCCACCCAAAGCCACCACCAGAGCCGGATAAAGCGCTGCGCTGATCACCTGGCGGCGCAAGCGCTGCAGCAGTTCGTCATAGCGCAAGTAGTCGCGCAGTGCGTCTGGCAAAGTGCTCGTGCGTTCGCTGGCCGCCACCCCGGCCAGCAAGACCTCGGGGAACACCGCGGTCAAGCGCATGGCCCGCGACAGTGGCGCACCCGCGTGCAGCGCGCGCAAAAGCTCGCCATGCACGCGGTTTCGTTCTACGTCGTGCATGTCGGCAGCCAGGGTGTCGATGGCCTCCACGGCGGTCATACCGGCCCGCAACAGCGTCTCCAGCTCGCGGCACCACCAAGGCACGTCAAATTTGCGCGGACTCAGAAGTGACAGCGCAACACCCGCGCGGCGCACTTCAAGCACCACGCTGCCTGCGGCAAGCAAGCGCCCTTCCAGGTCGGCTGCACTCGAAGCCGGCAAGGTCTCTTGCATCACCTGCTGACCACCTGCAGGCACATGGCGAACTAAAAACTGCATCTGTTCAGCGCGTGATGTCGGCGTCGTCGCCGCTGCCACCGGGGGCTTTGTCGCGGCCATAGCTCAGCAAGTCAAAGTCTCGCCCTGTTGATCCTGGCGAGCGGTACTGATAGGGCGAGCCCCAAGGATCCAAGGGCACATCACCTTGCAGATAGGGTCCGCGCCAACGCGTTTCCCCGGCTGGCAGCGTGACCAAAGCCGCCAGGCCCTGAGCCGCAGACGGGAAGCGCCCGGTGTCGATGCGATAAGCCTGCAAGGCCTTGTCCAAAGCGTCCATCTGCGCCTTGGTGGCCGTTACCTCGGACTTGGACACCTGCCCCAAAAACCGCGGTGCCACCAGGGCGGTCAGCAAGCCGATGATCAAAATGACCACCAACAATTCCAGCAAAGTGAAACCAAAAGCACGTGCGGGTGACGCCCGAAAAATCCGGCCCGCGGCCTTGGGTACCCCGCTGCCGTTCGACGCTTTGCCCCACGCGACAACCCACTTCATGGCGTTTCCTTGGGCATGAACTTCCAGTCCGAATAACGTTGTGCGGCTGTCAATTGCACCACGCCCACCTGTTGCGCCGCACGAACAAAGGGCAGACGCTCATCTTGAGCGTAGACCCCAGCCACGCCGCCATCCGGAGCGCGGATCAGCCCCCACTGGCGCGCTGGATTCAGAGGGTCGGCGTAGAGCTTGCGCAGGTGCCGCCGGGTGCCCACAAAGCGTGTGTCTTGCAGCAAATCGGCCAACTGGGCCGGGTAGCGCTTGACGCTGCCCGGTGAACTGGCACGGTAGCTGCCAATCGCCTGGGCATAAAGCTGGCCCACACGCAACAGCTCTTGCTCACGCTCGCGCTGCGCGGCGTCTGCCCACATGGGCCCGATGGCGGCCAAACCCAGCCCCAAGAGGGCCACCAGGGCCATCACCGTCAAGTAGGTAAAGCCGCGCTGACCACGGCAGCCCTTACCAACTGGCATACAGCGTCCCATCCCGCGCCTTGCCGGCAGCACCGCTGCGCACGTCGAAGACGCCAGCTTGTGCCCCAGGTGGCGGCACCAACACCCAGCTGTCTGCGCGGTCTGTCAAGGGGTCCAGCGGCACCTGACGCAGATAGCGTTCCAGCACCAACTCTTGCAAATCTTTGGGGTAGCGCATTCGGTCGGCATAAAACTTGTCCACCACCTCGCGCAGGCCGGCCAGGTTATGCCGCAACACCGTTTCTCGGCTGCGGTCCACATGCTCAACATAGCGCGGAGCCGCCACCGCCAACAGCAAGCCCATGGCTGCCATCACCACCAGCAGCTCAATCAAGGTGAAGCCAGCGCTGCGCTTCACGGTTTACCAGTCCTTCAGGGCCACGCCATTGAGCCCCATGCGCGGCGAGCGCGAAGCCACGTCATACACGTCAGGCCCCGGCTGTGGCTTGTCAGGTGGCGACAAGTAGCTGCGCAGCGCCCAAGTGGCCTCGGCTGGCAGACTGGGGTCAGCAAAGGGGTCGCGCGGCACACGCCGCAAAAAGAACTGCAGACGGCCCGGTTGACGAGGGTCTGACACACCCTGGGTCAGCGCCAGCAGACTGGGCGGGTATGTCGAATCGCCCGGTGCCACCACCACCGCGCCGGCGCTGGCTGCGCGGTGGTAGGCGTCTATGGCGTCCCGAATTTGCCACAAGGCCTGCTTCAATTCGCGCTCGCGGTCACGCTGCACGGTGAGTTCGGCCAAGGGCATGATCAGTGCCGTCAACACGCCCATCACAGCCATCACCACCAAGAGTTCGATCAGCGTAAAACCACGCCGGTAAACGCGCGCTGGCTGGGTCACGGCCTAACCACCAAGCGCAAAGGTTGAGGCAAGGCCAGCGATGGTAGGCCAGCACCCAGTGAAACTGGCTCGGCACTGACCAAAGCTACTTCCGCCGCGCCGGCCTTTAGTGCTCTCAGGCGCACTTGCAGCAACGTGCCCTGCCCTTGTGCACCCGTGGCCTGGTTGCGCAAGGTGCCCGCACGAGCCATGCCGTTGCTGCTGTCGACCGCCTGGGTAAAACTGGTGGCCGCGCCGTCGTTCTTGAAAAAATCACCCTCTTCGATGGACAGCAACTGAAGCTGCGCGGCCGGATAGCGCAGCTGCACGGGCATACCGCGCAGGGCCACGCCGGTGTTCAGGTCCAGCGTGGCCACAAACACCGCACCCACGGCAACTTCGGCGGGCCCTTGCCACTTGAAGACCATGCTGCCCAGGGCCGACTGGTTGGGCAGCAGGGGCGCTGCCTGAGCCGCAGCTGGCCCGCGCCCTGGCGGGCCCAACAAGGTTGGTGGCCCGCCGATAGATGGCACCGCGCCGGTTGGCGCAGCGCCCGCTGGCTGCGCAACGCCCGACCGCTCTCCGTCTGCAGCCGCGTCAAGGCTGCGAGCCACACCGCCACCGGCCGGGCGCAAACGTGGCGACATCTCGGTGCCCACCCACAATTCAGTTTCACTGGCCTCGGCACGCCGCACATTGCGCAGCACCCTGGGCGTGATGGCCAGGACCAGCTCGGTGCGTTGTGACTCGTCACGCTGCGACGAAAACAGGCGCCCGGCCACTGGCAGGTCACCCAGGCCCGGCAGCCGACTGGAACTGCTGCGTTCGTCGCTGCTGATCAGACCCGCCAGCAACTGGGTTTCGCCGTCGCGCAGGCGCAGCGCCGTTGACGCTGTTCGGGTGCCAATCTGGTAGGCCAAAGAACCCGAAGCCGTGCGCACCTCGCGCGCCAAAGAGCTCACCTCCAGGTTGATGCGAATGGCCACCTCGTCGTCGGCGTACACGGTAGGCTCCACATCCAGCTTCAAGCCCACGTCCAGGTAGTTGACGCTGTCGCCCACAAACCCGCCCTGGCTGGTGGTGGCGGTGATGATGGGCACCTTGTCGCCAATCAGTACCTTGGCCTTTTCGCGATTGCGCACCCTTATGCGGGGGTTGGCCAAGGTGTTCAAGTCGCCCACCTCACGCTTCAGGCTTAACAACAGGCCGGCCACACTCAAACCCACGCGGTCAGGTGTCAGCCCACGGATGTTGCCCAGCGTCAGCCCCGTGGCACCTGCCGGCGCCAGCGGTGTCAGACCCACGGCTTCAGGGAACTTGATGCCCAGGTCGGTGAGCTGACTGGTGCGCACTTCAATCACCTCCAGCTCCAACAGCACCTCGGGTTCACTGCTGTCATACAGCGCCATCAAACGTTCGGCCAGCTCAATGGTGGCCGCAGGTTCGCGGATGGCCAGCATGTTGGCGCGCTCATCCACAAAAGGGTCACGCAGGCGCAGCATGGCACGCAAAAAGGCCGCCGCCCCTTTGGCTTCTGCGCTGGCCAGATAAAACACCCGGACCACCTGCTCTTGGTGTTCTCGCTGTTTTTCGGGCGTGTTGGGGTAGATCAACACCGTCTGCGGGTCCACCACCTTTTTGGACAACTGGTGGGTGCTGACGATGAGGTCGATGGCGTCTTCAACCTTGACGCCCCGCAAAAACGTGGTCACCCTCAAGTCTTGACGTACGTCTTTGTCCAGAATGAAGTTGACGCCGCTGTTGCGCGTGACCACGTCCAGCACGGTGCGCAAATTGGCATCACGAAAGTCAAGCGTGATGGGCCGCGTTTCTTCTAAACCACCTGCGGCGCTGCGCGCTTGCGCCCGGCGCAGTTCACCGTCCAAACGCCTTTGCAAGGCCAGCAGGTCGCTCTGACGCGGGTTGTCTTTCAGGGCCGCGTTCAGCAGCCGCAGGGCTGCCTCGGGTTTTTTGCTGCGCGCCAAGTCCTCAGCTTGACTCAGGGCTTCACGTTGGCGCCGTTCCACCGCCAACTCGGCCAACAGGGCGTTGACCCGTTTGCCACCGGTGTCAAACGGCAATGCCCGTTTCAGCGCCACTTCGGCGTCATCCAAGCGCCCCAGGGCCCGCACACCGGTGGCCTCAGCCAACAGGCGCGCCAAGGCCTCGTTTTGCGCTTGCAGCAGCCCGCTGCGCAGCAAAGGGCTGTCTGGATGGTCTTTGAGGCCCGCCGCCAGCCCCGCCACGGCCTTTTCAAACTGACCGCTGCGCAGATTCAGGTCAGATTCGTCGCGAATGCGCTGCTGTGCGCAGCCCGCCAAAGCCAAGGCCAGCACCGAAAGCAAGACAAACCAGGCAAACCGACGAACGTGCATGCAGTTCAACGCCGCGCTAGGGCGGCCGCAGGTAAAGGGATGTCCACCACGGTGGCCGTAGGAGCATAGAGCAAGCGCACCGCATCAGGCCCCAGGGACTGCACCACGTAGCCATTGGGCAAGGGGCTGCCCACGCTAACAGGAATGGCTGTTTCGCCGTCTGCCAGCATCACCACGGTGGCGCCCGTCGGCGAGCTGAAAAAACCCAAGTAGCGCAGCGTTTGCTGAGGCGCCATGGCAACCCGGGGCGCAGGCGCTTGGTCTGCCTGTGGCGTTGTTGCAGCGGCAGGCGGTGGCGCCAAAGGCGGCCGCGTTGACGGCTGAGGCATTGCCTGCTGCGGCACAAATGGATCGCGGCCGCTGGTTCCCAGGTCCAGCGGACTCAGGCTGGCGGGCAAAGCCTGCGCTGGCGCCAGCCCCATGTTTGAACCGGTGTGAGCCGCCCCAGCCAGCGGTGGCAGGGCGGGGACAACAGCGCGAACCAACACTGGTGCCTTTTGCGGCCACCATTGCGCCACCACAACAAACACCAAGCTGGCCGCCAGCGCCCAACGCAGCCCCGCCCGCATGTCAGCGCCCCACCGCAGAAAAAGCCACCTGAGGCGCCGACCAAAGCGACCACAACACGCTGGCCTGCAGCGCTGGGCCTTGTGCAGAAGCCGCTTGCAGTTTCAACTGCCGCACTTGCAGTGCGGGCAAGCGGTCATGCAGCTCTTGCAGCACCTGCCGGGTTGCGGCATAAGACCCTGTCAGCTGCACCGCCAATTCAGTGCGGCCCAGTTCGTTGGGCGACGCAGGACGCTCTGAGACCGTGACGGCGGCAACGCTGGCACCCGCCCTGGTGGCCGCGCCGTCCAGCATGTGCAGAAACTGGCCGCTGGGCGTTGGCAGACCCATGTTTGCGGTGAAGTCGGTGGGCGGTGGAGTGGCAGGGCTTAAAGCCGCCGCTGCCAACAAACCGCTGGTTTGCAAGTGCAAATCAACGGCTTGTGTTCGCCAGTTCAAACCCGCCCAGGCACCCCAGGCGGCAGCTGCAATGCCAAAGACCCATGCGAAGGAACAAGCCATCCATTGCCAGCGAGAAACTGAACCCCATGAACGCCAGGTCACAGATGCGCCCGCCCGAAGACGCACCTGGCCCAACTGGACAAGCCGGTTATGGCCAGATCAACCCGCACAGCCTGCATAAATGATCCCTCACCCACAGGCAAAGAAGATGGATGGCGTGCCCGCGACCTCATCCTGCGCGGTAGAGCTGAATGTAGCCGTGCGCACAGTCACCGTTGGCGGCGTAGCCAATGTTTATCGTCTCTTGCGTTGAATAGGCAAGGGTCAACCGGGCCAGCAACACCTTCTGGCGAGCGACAGGAATGGTATTGGGGATGACGAAGTAACTTGGGTTGCAGCCGTTGTGCGTGGTGGGCTGGTTTTCTAAGCGCACGTAGATGTAGTCGCCCTCGGTGTAGACGGCCAGAGTGGCAATTTTTCCGGTCATGTTGGCGTCATACGCTGCCATGGCCGGCTTGAATACCAACAGGACGGTCAGCGCGGCGGTGAAAATGAAGCGGATCATTGCAAGTTTCCTTTCTGGTGGGACAAAAGTAGAGGCGGCAGGTCCGTCTCTTCGACAAGCACATGGTGCATCATGACGGCAGCCCCATAGCGCCCCTGGGTAGTGGGCGGTAGTGGTTGTCCATCAAGCACCAGGCACGCAGGCGCCAGCCAAACCGTTCACATGTGCCCGCCAGCACACCCACCCAAGCCACCCAGTCCACATCGTCCTCACCGATGGCTTCGCGCCTGTCCCCTCGCGAAGTGACGTGGTGCAGCGCGCCTTTCCATTCGATACGCAGTGGGTGGGACAAAGCTTGTTTCCGTTTTATCTGGCGGGTTGGCCAAAGTGCTTGAGTCTTAAAGAATCGAAGCTGGAAATTCAGAGTGGCAAAGGAACCAAGACCTGATGCCTTCTTTTCCGTCTGCCCAGGCTTCGCTCTTGCGCCTGCTGACCGTCTGGCGCAGGCACGACGTGTCGCGGTTCGGTAACATGGCAATGGGCTGACGGAGACGCGCCGTGACTGACAACGTTGAGAACCTGATCATTGAACACCTGAAGGCAATCCGAGCCGATCTGGGTGATGTGCGTCGCGAATTGCGCGAAGTGAAAACGCGGCTGGCCTCGATGGAGAGCCAGGTGGTACAGATGCATAAAAGCGTGGCCTTCATCCATGAAGACCTGGCGGGCATGAATGTGCGCATGGACGGTTTGAGCGACCGCGTTGAAAACATAGAGCGCCGCCTGGATTTGCGCGAGGCCGTGTAGCCGCTGTCCGCCACTGCGCTCGGCAGGCTGGACCGTTCCAAATGCCGCCACCCGCCGACCAAGCCAAGCCCCTGGCCCTTGGCTTTCGGTAGGAATTCCTCGCCCTGACTTTGGTTCGCAAGAGCTTCGACGCGCGGGCTTGCGCGGAATGCTTCGATTCGCAGAGCGAGGTCTCTGATGGATCGCGACGGCTGTTGCGGCTGCATTGTTAGGACAGGGTCAAGAAGTATTGGTCTGAGGTTCTCGAATTTTTCAAATGGGCGGATATTCGCAGTCGGCGAGATGTAGCCCAGCGATTGAATGAAAAACCTGAAACCTATTTCATTCACTTAGCTCTTGTCTCTCGATTTGGTGAAAGAAGAAAACCTGATCCCTTCTTTCGACCCTTTCTGTCCGTCTTTCCGTGACCCATTCTTTCCGGTTAGTCCAGGCCGTCAATGAAATAGGCGCTAGGCACTGGGGCCCAGATTGGCAGTGTGCTGCAGGTGACAGGTTCATTCCCGTAATAGATTCCGACGCTCTTGCTAGTCAAACGTGCCGCAAGGAGGGTGGCATATGCCGCTTTGCAGGACGGGACGGACATGCTGAAGTTGCCCTGGCTTGCAAGACTACAGATGTAGTGAATGGGCGTTGAACTGGCTATGCTGACGGTGACTTCGCCGCCCGCGCCAACCCCCAGATACCCGACGAGGCCTCTGCACGCGTAGTTTGCTAGCGCGGGTGTCCCCACTAGCGACAGCGCTGCGACCGCTACTACTTGCCTCGCCAAAAAGCGGGCGCGAACTCGTGACGGTGTGTCAAACACAATGCCTCCTTCAACTCAAAAGACCGCACAGAAAAAGCAGCTGTGCGCTGACTGCCGCTGACATGCGTCAACGCTTTGAACTCTAGGCAGTTCGTTTGCAACTTCAGTCTCTGCATCGATGATCAATTTCAAAGGGCTGGGGTTAGTGAAAAGAGAGCGGGTGGAATGAAAACGACCTACTCCCCTTTTTTCCTTCCTACGTGAAACAAGAAAGACCTGACCCAATACTCGTAGCTTAGTTTAGAATTGGCCTTCCGGCTGATCCCGATTCCACATGGTCGGCGCGCTGGGAGCGATGCGCGTAGGGCGTGGCC
>JAYVSX010000079.1:0-9342 GCA_043774975.1 Rubrivivax sp. | reverse complement strand
CTTGCGGATCATGATGGCGATGGGTTCCACCGACAGCACTTCGCCGACGATCCGGTAGTCGGCCGGCGCCTTGCTCTTGGCGATGTTGCCGGCCAGGATCTGGCCGTCCATCACAAAGGCGTCGGCACGGCCGGTTTCCAACAGCAGGAAGCTGTCGGCGTGGTCCTTGCCAAACACTTCCTTGAAGTCCACGCCCGTGCTGCGTTCGTGTTTGCGCAGCAGTTGCACTGACGTGGTGCCCGTGGTCGTGGCCACATTGCGGCCATTCAACTGGGTGATGGTCGTGATGCCCGAGTTGGCTTTCACCGCAATGCGCACCTCTTCAACAAAGGTGGTGACCGCAAAGCTCACATCCTTTTGCCGTGTGGCGTTGTTGGTGGTGGAGCCGCATTCAATGTCGACGGTGCCGTTTTGCACCAGGGGAATGCGGTTTTGCGATGTCACGGGCTGGTACTTGATGTCCAGCTTGGCCAAGCCCAGAGTTTTTTGCACGTCGGCCAGCACGCGGGTGCAGACCTCGACGTGGAAGCCGGCGTACTTGCCGTCACCCAGGGTGTAGCTGAGTGCGCCTGAAGACTCGCGCACGCCCATGGTCGCGGCCTTGGCTTCCTTGATCTTGGCCAAGGTGTCTGCGTGGGCAGCACCGCTCGCCAGCAGGGCCAAAGCGGCCAAAGTCATCACCGACTTGTTCATCAAAGACTCCTGAGTTTTAAAACTTCAATGGCTTGCCAAGCCAAAAACGCACGATGCGGGCATGGGCGCGGACTCTAAGGGCGCAGCACGCTTCGTGCCAATGCCGATAAACGCAGGGGTCATGCCGCGCCCGCATTCTTGCCTAGGGTTGACCCTGAGAACCCAGGTAATCCCACAGCGCCTGCACGCCAGGTTTGCTGTGGCGGGCGACTTCGGGGCGCTCGCGGTAGATGCGCACTTCCATGGTCAGCTCCAACAAAGGGTTGGCAGATGCCGACACCAGCCGGCGCGCCTTCAGTTCCTTGCGCACGCTGCTGTGCGGCAGGAAGGCCACGCCGTGCCCTTCCAGCGCCATGGCCTTCAGCCCCTCGGCCATGTCGGTCTCATAAATGGGTTCCAGGTGAAGGGGCTCACCGGCCTGTTTCAGGATGACCTCGACCAGACGGGCCATGTAGGCCCCCGATGCGTAGCCCAGAAAGGGCACCCGCTCGGTGGCATGTCCGGGCAGCACAAACAGCGGCTGGCCATCCGGCCCGGCCTTGGCATAGGGCGCCAGCGACTCGCTGGACACCAGCAGCATCTCGTAGCGGTCGGCGGCCAGGGGCAGCGGCTGGCTGGGGTGGTGGTAGGCGATCAACAGGTCACAGCCACCTTCGGTCAGCCGCATCACGGCGTCGTGCACGTTGAGCGCCGTCAGGCGGCTTTTGACGGCAGCAAAGTTCTGCCGCAAGTCCATCAGCCAGTGCGGGAAGAAGGTGAAGGCCAAGGTGTGGGGCACGGCAAACTCGACCATGTCCTGACCGGCGGCCTGGTGGCTGCGCATCATGTTGCGCGTGGCCTGCAGCGAGTCCAACATCTCGAGCGCCTGGGCGTGCAAGGTTTCGCCGGCCGCCGTCAAGCGGGTGGGGTAGGACGACCGGTCCACCAAGTCAATGCCGGCCCAGGCCTCCAGCGCCTGGATGCGACGTGAAAAGGCCGGCTGGGTGACGTGGCGCAACTGAGCCGAGCGCGAAAAGCTGCGGGTCTCGGCCAGGCTCACAAAGTCTTCCAGCCATTTGGTTTCCATGGCTGGGCAGTGTATCGGCGGGGGGTGCCGCGAGCCCTTGGGGCTGGCCCTGGGTGTGGCCCTGGGCGTGGCCCTGGGCGTGGCACCCTCACGGCGCAGGTTCCGCCCGTTACACGAGGGGCCATTTGCCGACTAGCATCCACCCTGTCTCATTCCATGGAGTCTCTATGAGCCACTTGCACAAGTTTGTGATGTTTCTGTTTGTGATGGCTGCCGCGGCCAACCCTGCGTGGGCGGCCAGTTCGGCCTCTTCCGCCTCGTCCGAGTCCGTAGGCAGTTCGTCTACGTCCATCGAAAAGTCCAGCAAGAGCTCGTCCAAGGCCGACAAGGTCGCCGAGGGCGACTACCGCGTGATCGAGATGGCGGCCGCCGACCCCCAGGCCGGTCGGGTGCGGGTCAAGCTGCAGGCGGTCAATGGCACCGACGGCGAGTTTTTCCTGGTGCTGCCGCAAGAAGCCGCGCAGCAAGGTCGACTGGCCCCAGGCGCGGTGGTCACAGCGCGTCAACACGCCTATGGCATTCAGTTTGCCGCCGGTGCCCCGCGTGAAGCCTTCTTCCTGGTGCTGCGCGACGAGTGGTACCAAGAGCTGCAGACCCGTGTCGTGACGCTGTAACTGCCGTGCTGCGCAGCCCTTGGGCTGCGTCGTGGCTGCAACGCGCCGCGGCGGCTGGCTGTCTGGCGCTGGGGCTGGAGCTAGGGCTGGGGCTCAGCGCAGCCCAGGCTGGCACGCTGCGCTACTGCGACGCCAGCAACAAGCTCAGCGCCGCGCAACAGGACCGGCTGCTGCGTGTCAGCGGCCTGATCAAGGACGAGTTGGAACGCTCAGGTGCCCAGGTGGCGCTGATCGCTCGCTCGGGCCTGAACCTGCGGCTGTTCGACATGCGTTACTCGCATGCGGGCTTGAGCCTGAAGGCCAGCCCCGGCGGCCGTTGGTCGGTGCGGCAGTTGTACTTTTCGTGCGACGAACAGCAAAGTCGGCTGTTTGACCAAGGCCTGTCGGCGTTCTTGCTGGGCACTGAAGACCCGGCCTTGGGGTTCATCTCGGTCGTCACGCTGCCGCCGCAGCAGGCGCGCGAGATCGAAGCCACCGCGCTGGACAACCGGCAAGCCATAACGCTGCTGGGCGGAAACTACAGCGCGAATGCCTACGCCTTCAGCACGCTGTACCAGAACTGCAACCAGTGGCTGATGGAGTTGCTGGCCACGGCCTGGTTGGCACCGGGCCTGGTCAGCGGGCAAAGCCCTCGTGAGGCTGCGCAAGCCTGGCTGAAGACGGCGGGGTTTGAGCCTGCGGTTTTTTCGCTGGGTTGGAGCCCCTTCACCTGGGCCACGGCGTTCAGCCCGTGGCTGAACCGCGACGACCATCCGCCAGAAAATCTGGCCCAAGCCCAGTTCCACGTGAGCATGCCGGCGTCCATCGAAACCATGCTGCGCCAACGTGTGGCCGGCGCCGAACGCATCGAGTTCTGTCACACCGAGCGCCATGTGCTGATCAAACGCGGCTGGCAAGCGCTGGCCGAGGGTTGTGTTGCCACCGACACCGACACGGTGATAACGCTGGATTGAAGTCCGGCAGCAGCCTCAGCCGTCTTGCCCGCTTTGCTGCAGGCGCCACATCTGCGCATACCGCCCATCTCTGGCCATCAACTCGGCATGCGGACCCCGCTCGACCACGCGGCCGGCCTCGAGCACCACAATTTCGTGGGCGTCCACCACGGTGCTCAGGCGGTGGGCGATGACCAAGGCCGTCTTGCCCTGCGACACCGCTCGCAGTTCGGCCTGAATGGCCCGCTCGTTGGCGCTGTCCAGCGCTGACGTGGCTTCGTCAAAGATTAGCACCGGCGGGTTCTTCAACAAGGTGCGGGCGATGGCCACGCGCTGCTTTTCGCCGCCGCTGAGCTTCAAGCCGCGCTCGCCCACCATGGTGTCGTAACCTTTTGGCGTGGCGCTGATGAAGGCGTGGATGTGAGCCGCACTCGCCGCACCCTGCACATCTTCCAGTGTGGCGCCGGGCCGCCCGTAGGCGATGTTGTATTGCACCGTGTCGTTGAACAGCACGGTGTCTTGCGGCACGATGCCAATGGCCTGGCGCAGGCTGCTTTGCGTGACCTGGCGGATGTCCTGCCCGTCGATGGTGATGCGACCCGAGCCGACGTCATAGAAGCGGTAGAGCAGACGCGCCAGCGTGCTTTTGCCAGCACCCGAAGGGCCGACCACCGCCACCGTCTTGCCGGCGGGTATCTCGAAGCTCAGGTCGTGCAGGATCGGCCGCGCCGGGTCATAGGCAAAGTTCACGTGTTCAAAGCGCACCGCGCCTGCGCTCACCTGCAGCGGCAGGGCGCCGGGCGCGTCGTCGACCTCGCGGTGCTTTTCCATCAGCACGAACATCTTGTCCAGGTCGGTCAGTGACTGCTTGATCTCGCGGTACATCACACCCAGGAAATTCAGCGGAATGTAGAGCTGGATCATGAAGGCATTGACCATCACCAGGTCGCCCAGGGTCAGGCGGCCTTCCACCACGCCCTGGGTGGCACGCCACAGCATGGCGATCAAGGCGAAGGCGATGATGAGCTGCTGGCCGGTGTTGAGCAGGCTCAACGTGCTTTGGCTCTTCAGCGCGGCGCGGCGCAGTTTTTCCAGGTTCTCGTCGTAGCGCCTGGCCTCGAACTCTTCGTTGTTGAAGTACTTGACGGTTTCGTAGTTGAGCAGCGAGTCGATGGCCCGTGTGTGCGCGCTGGAGTCGAGCTCGTTCATCTGCTTGCGAAACTGCGTGCGCCACTCGGTCACCGTGATGGTGAAGGTGATGTACAGCACCAAGGCGGCCAGCGTGATCCAGGCAAAAGCGGCGTCGAACTTCCAGGCCAGCAGCGTCAGCACCATGGCCACTTCCACCAGCGTGGGGAAGATGCTGTAAAGCGAATAGCTGATCAAGGAGTGCACGGCGCGGGTGCCACGTTCGATGTCGCGTGTCATGCCGCCGGTTTGGCGTTCCAGGTGGAAACGCAGGCTCAGCGCGTGCAGGTGCCTGAAGACTTGCAGGCTGATGCTGCGCGCGGTGCCTTCGGTGGCTTTGGCAAAGACCAGTTCACGCAATTCAGTAAACAGCGATGTGCTTAAGCGCAGCAGCCCGTAAGCCACCAACAGACCCACCGGCACCACCAGCAGCGACGCCGCGGAGCCGGGTTTGATGGACAGGCTGTCGATCAGCTCCTTGAGCAGCAGCGGCACCGACACGTTGGCCGCCTTGGCGGTCAACAAAAAACCCAGCGCAATGCCCACCCGCCAGCGGTAGCGCCACAGGTAAGGCAACAGCTTGGCCAGGGTGCGCCAGTCAGAACGCGGGTGCGCGGTGTCCGCGGCGGTCGGCGCAGGTGCAGATACAGTGTGGGCAGACAACATGCCTGATTGTCGCCCTGCCCTGCCAACCTTGCTGCTGGAGCCCCAGATGACCGACCTTGAACACGGCCACATCATGGCGCCCCCGGCCTTGAGTGACGGCTCGCAACTGGTGCTGCGGGTGATGCCCTTGCCCGCCGACGTCAACGCCAACGGCGACATCTTTGGTGGCTGGATCATGGCGCAGGTGGACTTGGCCGGCGCGGTGCTGCCGGCGCGCATTGCACGCGGCCGCATCGCCACGGTGGCGGTCAACCAGTTCATCTTCAAGCAGCCCGTCAGCATGGGTGACCTGCTCAGTTTTTACGCCCGCGTCACGCGCATCGGCAAGACCAGCATCAGCGTGCACGTCGAGGTTTATGCCGAACGCAACCCGGCCAACCTGCAGGTCGTGAAAGTGACCGAAGCCGACCTGACCTATGTAGCCATCGACGGCGAAGGCAAGCCCCGAAATCTGCAAGCTTGAGCGGGCGGGCGGGGGTTCGCGGAGGCAGAAACCACGCCGGATGTCCAGAGCGCGCCTGGCGCTGCGGCTGGCGCCGGTTGACCCGAAACAGCGGTCAGGGACTCTGACGGGCCAAGTTCAAGCTGGGCCAGACCCGTTGCACGATGTGCTGCGCCATCGCATTGGCGCAATAGCGGTAAACCGCCTCGCCCGGATGAAAGCCGTCGCGGGCCATGACGCCGCGGTTCAGCGGCATTTCCATGTCGACGCAGCTGACGTCGGTGCGCGAGCGAACCCAGTCGGTCAAGGCCAGGTTGTGGCGCCGCGCATCGCGGCCGGCCACCCAGCGCAAGGGCTGCGGCAAGCCGGGGAAGTGATGCACGGGCGGCAGCGGCGCAAACACGACGTGCTGCACACCATGGCCGTTGCGCAGCCAGTTGGCCAGGCTCTCACGGGCCACCAGCGCCCGTCTGGATGAGACCTGGTCGACCACGTCATTGACACCGGTGACCACCACCGCGATATCGGCAGGCCCCGGCGCACTTTCGCGCACCAACGCCAGGGTCTGGGCGCTGGTCATTCCAGACCTTGCCAGCAACAGCCACGTCACGCGGGCGCCAGCCGCTTCAGCCACGCTGGTGGCCAGGCGTTGGGCCAAGGCATCGCGTTGCTGTGCAACGCCCACGCCGGCCGCCGAAGAGTCGCCGCACACCAGCAGACGCAAGGGCGTGCCGCGACCCACCACGCCTTGGCGTTTGCCTTCGGGCTCGGGCAGGCGCGGCAGCCGCAGCCGCGTGCCGATGGCTTGCGCCACCAGCAGCGGGCTGAGCATCAACTTGGCGGTCAAGGACATGATGGCGCGCCGGGCTCGGCCTTCAGAACTTGCTGAAGTCGGGCTTGCGTTTCTGGAAGAAAGCCTGGAAGGCTTCCATCGCTTCAGGGCTCTTCAGGCGGCTGGCAAACAAGGCGCCTTCGGTGGCGATCACCTTGAGCATGGCCTCTTTCTGCGGCGCGCGCATCAGTTGCTTGGATTCACGCACAGCACCCGGCGGCAGCGCGTTGAAACGCTCGGCCATGCGGCGGGCGTGGTTGACCACTTCGCCAGCCGGCAGCACCGCGTTGGCAATGCCGCACTCCACCGCCTGCTCAGGCGTGAAGGGGTCACCGAGCAGCAGCTTTTCAGCAGCACGGCGGTGGCCCATCAGCTGTGGCACCACCAGGCTGGAGCCGAACTCCGGCACCAGGCCCAGTGCAACAAAGGGCATGGCCAGACGGGCCTCGTCTGAGACATAGACAAAGTCGCAGTGCAGCAGCATCGTGGTGCCGATGCCGATGGCCGCACCGGTGACGGCCGCAACCACGGGCTTGTCGCATTCGAGCAGCGCGCGCATGAACTGGAACACCGGCGAGTCCATGGCGTCGCTGCCCTGGCCGGGTCCGCGGGTCATGAAGTCTTCAATGTCGTTGCCGCTGGTGAAGACGCCCGGCTGGCCGGTGATCAGCACCGCGCGCACGGCCGCGTCGGCCTGGGCCGCCTTCAGCGCGTCGGTCATGGCCTGGTACATGGCCACCGTCAGCGCGTTCTTCTTTTCGGGGCGGGCAATCTCGATGGTGGCCACGCCGTTGAGCGTGGCGGTTTTGATGGACATGGTGTGATCCTGCTTAAACGCGCTCGATGATGCCGGCCGCACCCTGGCCCATGCCAACGCACATGGTGACCATGCCGTACTTCAGCTGCTGGCGGTGCAAGGCATGCACCACCGTGGCAGCGCGGATGGCGCCCGTGGCGCCCAGCGGGTGACCCAGCGCGATGGCCCCACCCATCGGGTTGACACGCTCTGGGTTGAGGCCCACGGTGCGGATGACGGCCAGGGCCTGCGCCGCAAAGGCTTCGTTCAGCTCCACCCAGCCGATGTCGTCCAGGTTCAGGCCGGCGTACTTCAGGGCCGCAGGAATGGCCTCGATCGGGCCAATGCCCATGATCTCTGGCGCCACCCCACGCGCGGCATAGCTGACGAAGCGCGCCAAGGGCTTCAGGCCAAAGGTTTTGACGGCCCGTTCGCTGGCCAGGATCAGCGCACCGGCGCCGTCGCTGGTCTGCGAGCTGTTGCCGGCGGTGACGCTGCCTTTGGCGGCGAACACCGGGCGCAACTTGGCCAGGCCTTCCAGTGAGGTGTCAGCGCGCGCACCTTCGTCGAGCTTGACGGTGCGGGTCTTGAGGCTGACGCCGCCAGTGGCCAGGTCGGGGGTGCGGTCGACCACGTCAACCGCGGTCATCTCGGCATCAAAGTGACCGGCAGCCATCGCCGCCAGCGCTTTTTGATGCGAGGCCAGCGCAAAAGCGTCCTGGTCTTCGCGACTGACCTTCCACTGGCTGGCCACCTTCTCAGCGGTCAGCCCCATGCCGTAGGCGATGCCGACGTTCTCGTCGCGCGCAAAAACCTGCGGGTTGAAGGATGGCTTGCCACCGCCCATCGGCACCATGCTCATGCTCTCTGCGCCACCCGCAATCATCACGTCGGCTTCACCGACGCGGATGCGGTCGGCGGCCATCTGCAGCGCCGTCACGCCGCTGGCGCAAAAGCGGTTGACGGTGACACCGCCCACGCTGTGCGGCAGCCCCGCCAGGACCATGGCTACGCGGGCCATGTTCATGCCTTGTTCGCCTTCGGGAAAGCTGCACCCGATGATGGCGTCTTCAATCGCCTTGGGGTCCAGGCTGGGCACCTGGGCCAGGGCGTTGCGCACGGCGGCCACCAACAGGTCGTCGGGCCGCGTGTTGCGAAAGAAGCCGCGGCCACTGCGCCCAATGGGCGTGCGCGTGGCAGCAACGATGTAGGCGTCTTGTACTTGTTTCATCTTCAGTTCCTCACCGGCTTGCCGGTTTGCAGCATGCCCATGATGCGTTCCTGGCTCTTCGGGTGTTCCAGCAGCGCGCAAAAACGGTCGCGCTCCAGCGTCATCAGGTATTCCTCGCTGACCATCGAGCCCTGGTCCACGTCGCCACCACACACCACTTCGGCAATCAGCTTACTGATGTGAAAGTCGTGCGCGCTGATGAAGCCACCGTCGCGCATGTTGGCCAGCTGGCCCATGATGGTGGCCACCGCGTTGCGCCCGGCCACCGGAAACAGGGTCTTGGCCGGCGCGCGATAGCCGCTGTCGGCCATGGCCTTGGCCTGGGTCAGCGCCACCAACAACAACTCGTCCTTGTGCGGCACGATGACGTCGCTCCACAGCAGGTAACCCAGCTTGCGTGACTCGATTGCGCTGGTGCCCACCTTGGCCATCGCAGCGTTGGTGAAGCCGTCGATCAGGAACTTCATGATGTCGGCGTTGGCCCAATTGCTCACATTCGCCGCAGCGGCCATCTCTGAAGCGCGGCGCGCGATGTAGGTCAAGCCACCGGCACCGGGCACCAAGCCCACGCCCACTTCGACCAGGCCCATGTAGCTCTCCATGGTGGCCACGCGGCGCGCGCAGTAAGCCGCCAGTTCGCAGCCACCGCCCAGCGCGATGCCGCGCACCGCGGCCACCACCGGCACCTGGGCGTAACGCAGGCGGATCATGAAGTCCTGGAACTTCTTCATCTCGGGGTTGATGCCCTTGGCGCCCGACTTCATGAACACCGGCATCAAGGCTTCCAGGTTGGCGCCACCATTTCAACCATGGAGGTATAACTGGTAAGGGTGTACAGAATCAAACTGTATCCTCTCGCTTCAAAGGCGATTGTGGCTTCAA
>JAYVSX010000078.1:0-4316 GCA_043774975.1 Rubrivivax sp. | reverse complement strand
GTAGACACTTTCAGCCACCAGGTCTGAAGGCGCGTCGTCGGGCAGACGCTGGCCGTTCTTGCCGACAAAGTAGGGCTTGGCCACTGCGGCGGCCGCCTTGGGCACCAGCTGGAACGGGCGCTTCAGGTAGTGGTAAGCGTAGAGCGGCTCGTAGATCTGGTAGGTGTACGGCGTGTCGTTGTTCCAGTACGAGGCCGTGGGGTCCAGGTGGCGCGGGGAGTTTTCAACCACCGCCGTGTGCAGCGTGTTGGACGCCGCCGCATCCGCTGGCCAGGGGTTGTTGTTGCAGGCGGCCAGCAGCGCTGCAGCAACGGCCGCCCAAGCTGCCATGGCGCTGCGCTGGGCGATCAAAAACAACAACGGTCCGCGCATGCGGCCTCCACATCAGCAACTGCACCTGGGCGCCGGGTCTCGGTCGCCTGGCTGCCACAAAGAATTGCGCCTTCAGTCGGCACTTGGCTTTTGGCCAGGCCACCCGAAGGCGCACATAGATTCTAGGCTTGGGCTTGGCGTTGACAGCCGTTGACAGCACTACCAACCCAAAAGCACGTCCCGCCCTTGCACCAACAGCTGAACTTTGCGCCCCACCGGCAAGGTGACTTTGGGATGCACGTGACCAAAGGGCAGGCCCGTGATGACTGGCGTCTTCACTTCAGCGCGCACCCGCTCCACCATGCTCTTGAGCTGGTAGCCGCGGTCCTGCGGTGCAGCCTTCCAAGCCGACACCGCGCCCAGCACAACGGCCTTCTGCGACTGCAGCACCCCCGCTTGGCTCAGTTGCAGCAGCGCTCGCTCGACCCGGTAGGGGTGCTCGTTGACATCTTCCAGGAACAGAATGCCGCCCTTGATCAGCTTGGGCCCAGGCCAGTGGCGTGTGCCCAGCAGCGACATCACCATGCTCAGGTTGCCACCCCACAGGCGGCCGCTGACCCCCACCCCGTCAAAACCGGCTTCGGTGCGAAACCCCACCGCCTCCAGCTCTCCGCTCATGGCTTCCAGGAAACAATCGCGGGTGACCTCGTCCACACCGCCGTCCACTTCAGCGCGCGAAAAGTCGTCCATCGCCATCGGCCCGGCCCAACTGGCGCCCGAACCGTGCGCCAGCATGCCCAGTTGCAGCGCTGTGAAGTCGCTGTGGCCCACCCAGCGGGTGCCGCGATCCACACTGCGCGTCATCAACTTCCAGTCGATGCGGTCCAGCAAACGGCTGATGCCATAACCGCCACGGGTGGCCATGGCCACCGCAGGCGCGGCAGCGGCCACCCGGTGCAGCGCCGCCAGGCGGGTGTCGTCGTCGCCCGCAAACCGTTGCTGACGGGCCAGCGCCGATTCATCGATCTGCGCGTCAAAGCCCCAGGCTTTCAATCGCTTGGCTGCCAAGCGCAGGTCGGCGCCACGAAGCACAACACCCGAAGGCGAAAACAGAGTCAAGCTGGTCATGATGAAGGTAAATCTGGGTCGGTGGCCGACAAGGCAATTTCAATGGCCTCGCCAGCCGGGATGCTGTCGTTGGCCTCGGGTTGAGCCGTGGCCAGCAGCGGTGCATCGCGCAAAGCCCGGTGCCGGGCCCGGCGCTCAGCAAAGAAGTCTTTCAGCAGCTGAGAGCAAGCATCGGCCATGACCCCGCCCACCAACTCGGTCTGGTGGTTCAGGCGCGCTTGTGCAAACAGGTTCAACACCGAACCCGCGGCACCTGTCTTGGGCTCCAGGGCCCCAAACACCACCCGCTTGAAGCGCGCGTGCATCAGCGCCATGGCACACATGGCACAGGGCTCCAGCGTCACGTAAAGCTCGCAGTCGGGCAGGCGGTAATTTTCCAGCAGCGCTGCCGCATGGCGCAGGGCCACGATCTCGGCATGGGCGGTGGGGTCATGCGTGGTGATGGGGCGGTTGTAGCCCGTGGCAATGACCTTGCCTTCGCGCAAGATCACGGCGCCAACGGGCACCTCGCCCACCAAGAGCGCGTTGTGCGCCTGGTCCAGCGCCAGGCGCATGCCATAGTCGTGTGGAGAGTCGCTCACAACACCCGCAAAGCAACCAGTGGTGAAAAGGCGGTGCGCATGGGAACGTTGGCGTTAGGAGTCTGCGCTATTCCCACTCGATCGTGGCCGGCGGCTTGCTGCTCACGTCATAGGTAACACGGTTGATGCCGCGCACTTCGTTGATGATGCGGCTGCTGACCCGCTTCAGCAGTGCATACGGCAGCTCCGCCCAATCGGCCGTCATGAAGTCGCTGGTGACCACGGCGCGCAGGGCCACCACGTAGTCGTAGGTGCGTCCGTCGCCCATCACGCCCACGCTCTTCACCGGCAAGAAGACGGTGAAGGCCTGGCTCGTCAGGTCGTACCAGCTCTTGCCGCTGGCCTGGTCTTTGAAGGCGCGCAGTTCTTCGATGAAGATGGCGTCGGCGCGGCGCAGCAAGTCGGCGTATTGGGGCTTCACTTCGCCCAGGATGCGAACCCCCAGCCCTGGGCCCGGGAAGGGGTGGCGGTAGACCATGTCGTGTGGCAGGCCCAGGGCCACGCCGAGCTCGCGCACCTCGTCCTTGAACAGGTCGCGCAAGGGCTCCAGCAGCTTCAGGCCCAGTTGCTCCGGCAGCCCGCCCACGTTGTGGTGGCTCTTGATGGTGACGGCCTTCTTTTTACCCGTTGCTGTCTTGGCGCCGCCGCTTTCAATCACATCAGGGTAGATCGTGCCCTGGGCCAACCACTTGGCGCCGCGGGCACCAGCCTGGGTCAGCTTGGCGGCCTCTTGCTTGAAGACGGTGACAAATTCGCTGCCGATGATCTTGCGCTTGGCCTCGGGGTCGGTGACGCCAGCCAGCTTGCCCAGGAACAGTTCACTGGCATCGACCCGGATGACCTTGGCGTGCATCTGCCCCTCGAACATCTGCATCACCAGGTCGCCTTCGTTCAGCCGCAGCAGGCCGTGGTCAACAAACACGCAGGTCAGCTGGTCGCCGATGGCGCGGTGGATCAGCGCGGCGGCCACGCTGGAATCGACACCGCCGCTCAGCCCCAGGATGACTTCTTCGTCGCCCACTTGCTCTTGAATGCGCGCCACCGCCTCAGTAATGTGGTCGCGCATCACCCAATCGGGTTTGGCTTTGGCAATGTTCAGCACAAAACGCTCCAGCAGCGCCCTGCCCTGCACCGTGTGCGTCACTTCGGGATGAAACTGCACCGCGTAATAGCCCCGGGCTTCGTCGGCCATGCCGGCAATCGGGCAACTGGGCGTGCTGGCCATCAGTTTGAAGCCGGGCGGCAGTGCGGTGACCTTGTCGCCGTGGCTCATCCAGACCTTGAGCATGCCGTGGCTCTTGCCATCCGGTCCAGGTGTGGCGAAGTCCTGGAGCCCGTCGAGCAAGGCGGTGTGGCCGTGGGCACGCACCTCGGCGTAGCCAAATTCTCGGTGCGAACTGGCCTCGACCTGGCCGCCCTGCTGCACCGCCATGGTGAACATGCCATAGCAGATGCCCAGCACCGGCACGCCACTGTCCCACACCGCCTGGGGCGCGCGCAGGTCATGCTCTTCATAGGTGCTGGCATGGCTGCCCGACAGGATGATGCCCTTGGGCGCGAAGTCGCGGATGAAGGCGTCGCTGACGTCGTTGGGGTGAATCTCGCAATAGACATGCGCTTCACGCACACGACGCGCGATGAGCTGCGTGACTTGCGAGCCGAAGTCCAGGATGAGTATCTTGTCGTGGTTCATCAGGTAGGAGCCACCACCAGCAGCGCTTGGCGGCGAAAAAGACGCAAAGCCATCACCATGGCCGCAAACTGCAAGGCGGCACAGGTCAGGAAGGGCAGGCCGATCAACACATGGCCCGGCGGCAGGTGCGACACCCAGCGCAGCAGCTCCAGGCCGATGACGGGCGCCACCACCGCCATCAGGCTGTTGAGGGACGACACCGCACCCATGGTTTGGCCCTGGCGGGTGGCGTCGGCCGCGTTGGAAACGATGCTCTGCATGGACGCCGAGGCCACACCGCCCAACACGTTGAGAAAGATGATGGCGTAGATCATCCAAGCTTCGGTGGCCAGGCCCCAACCCAAGTAGGCCAGTGATGCCGAGGCCATGCCCATGACCGCCAGCTTTTGCGGCGAGAAGCGTTTGAGCAAGGGCTTGAGTAAGACACCTTGCCCAAGCACCGACATCACCCCCACGGCCAGCAAGGACCAGCCCACTTCGCCCGGCCCCCAACCAAACTTGAACTTGGTGTACAGCACCCAGGTCATGTGCAGCATGAACTGCGCCAGAGCCGACAACGCCAACACCGCGACCAGGGGCCCAACGCCCTTCAGCGCGGCCAG
>JAYVSX010000077.1:0-23127 GCA_043774975.1 Rubrivivax sp. | reverse complement strand
TGAGCTAACCGGCCTATTGCGGTGGGTTGGCATTTGGGCTAGGCTTTTGTAGCCCAAATGCCGGCCCGCCGCAATAGGTCCGGTTGAGCGAATGGTTAGGCGTCGGGTGAGCGAAGGCACGAAAGGAAACGAGCATGCTGAAGTGGTTTGTGTTTGGCGCGTTGTGGGTTGTGGGATTGTTCGCAGCCGATGTGCTGGCCGCGAGCGGGATGGGCGGGATCGGCTCGCGGCTGTTCTTTTTTGGCGGCATGTGGATGCTGGCATGCGTTGCTGCAAAGGAATGCATCGATGGGTTTCAGGAAACTCGGGCACGCCGCAAGCCGCCTAACGTGGAGGTAAGCAGGTGACAACAGCAGCGCTACAAATGCAGGGCGAAGCTACCAACGGCGCCGCTGCTGTTGGCGCTCTGCTTGACCGACGTGTTATGCGTGACGCTGCTGGCACGCCACGGCGGCCCCTTGTGCGCTACCACGGCGGCAAGTGGAAGCTGGCGGGCTGGATCCTGCGCCACCTGCCGCAGCACCGTGTTTACGTGGAGCCCTACGGCGGCGGCGGAAGCGTGCTGCTACAGAAGCCGCGCAGCTATGCCGAGGTTTACAACGACTTGGACGGCGAGATCGTGAACCTGTTTCGGGTGGCGCGCGACGATGGCGAGGCGCTGGCCAGGGCCGCAGAACTCACGCCCTTTGCCCGAGCCGAGTTTGCTCAGGCATACGAGTCGGATGGTGAGCCGCTGGAGCAAGCCAGGCGAACGCTGGTTCGTGCGTTCATGGGGTTCGGCAGCGCCGGTGCTAGTGGGCAGGTGACAGGCTTCCGCGCGAACAGCAACCGCCGCGGCACGACGCCGGCCCATGACTGGATGAACTTCCCGGAGCACTTGCGGGCGGTGGTGCAGCGGCTGCGCGGCGTGGTGATTGAGAACCGCGATGCGCTTGACGTGATGCGCCACCAAGACGGCCCGGACACCGTGCACTACGTGGACCCGCCCTACGTGCACGAGACACGGCACATGCGCGAGCGTAGCCGTGCCTACCGGCACGAGATGAACGACGGGCAGCACCGCGAGCTGGCGGAAGTGCTGGCCAGCTTGCGCGGCGCGGTGGTGGTGAGCGGCTACCGCTGCCCGCTGTACGACGAACTTTTTGACGGGTGGCAGCGCATCGACGCTGCGGCCCATGCCGATGGAGCGCGTTATCGAGTTGAGTCGCTGTGGCTATCGCGGGGATGCCCGCAAGCCGGGCTGTTCGACACGCATAACGTTCGAGCTAAGGGGGCGCCAACGGCGCTACAAAACCATGAATGACATGACACCGCCCGCCGCCGTTGGTGCTCCCTTTGAGCGAGGGGTTAGAGCGCTGCATCCGGAGCGCGCCGCATTTGAAGCGTGGTTCGCCAGCGTGCAAGACCCGGCCGCCGACCTGATATGGGAAGCCTGGAAGGCGGCACGGCCGAAGCGTGCGGCAGTAGGCAGACTGGTAAATGTGGCCGCTGTGCTGACCAGCCCGACGCCAATGCGCAAGCTGTGGCACCTGGAGGAAGAAGCCGGGCGCACGCTGGGCCGGCGTGCGCTGTCTGACGCGCTGGCCGATTCTTACGCGCGGCTGAAGACGCTCGCGATTGAACTGGCGGCCCTGGCGCGAGCGCTCTAACGTCGCCAATGAGCGGCGGCCGTAGGCCGTCCGCTCGATTGGCTTGTTGGGCCTCTGGTTCCGAAGCGAGACACATCTTGACAACCACCGCAACGCCTGTGCTACATTCCAGCCGCGCCCTTGATACAGGCGCCGGGTTTTGCAGCCCGTTGGAATCCGCGGCCAAGAGCCGCACCGACATCGTTGCGGCTTTTTCGTTTGTGCCCCAGTTTATGGCGGCTCGAACGGGAGCCCGCAAGGGCTGCCGGCTTCCGCTCCGCGGGTTCCCCGGTCTGCAAACCCGTTCGGGCCGCCGCCACGTTTTGCAGCGAGGCGACGGTCGTTCGACGACTGGAACCTCGGAGGCCAACATGGCACCTTTTCACGCTGTTGCACACGCGACCACGGCGCACACCGCCGCACCTACCCCCACCGACCCCGCGCCCGAACTGCGCATTGAAATTTGGCCCGACGACTGGGCGCAGTACACCGGCACCGCCGCTCAACTGCAAGCCGAGGGGTTGATCCCTGACGGCTTCGAGTGGCCCAAGGCCGCAGCCGACCAGTGCTGGGAAGCGCACGGCTTCGACTACTGGCTGCGCCGCACGCGCCCGGATGGCCACAAGGGGCCGATGCGCTCTTGGCTTGAGGTGGACAACTGGCTCTTGCGCGTCTCCGTCACTGGCCGCGACTACCACTGGCGTACCCGCAAGGGCCTGGAACGCAAGGCCGAAGCCCTACGCGCCGAGTACCACCGCCACACCGCCGCAGGCGCCCGCGAATGGGATGCCGCGTGGCGCAGCTACTGGCAGACCGTGGAAGACAAGCGCTTCCAGGCCTTCAAGAACCTCGTTCCCGGGCTGGTGCCGCCGAAGCGCGGGCGCAAGCCGAAGACCCCAACCGTTGCCCAAGGAGCCGCAGCATGAATGCATTGACCATCACCACCGTCGGCGATGAGCCGCTGACCATGACCAGCTTGGAGATTGCCGATTTGGTCGGCTCCAACCATGCCGACGTGCGCCGATCCATGGAGCGGCTTGCAGAAAAGGGCGTGGTGACACTTCCGCCGTTGGCTGAAGTCTCGAATCCGGGCGCTGGCCCGAAGACCATCAAGGTCTACTGCGTCGGCAAGCGCGACAGCTACGTGATCGTGGCCCAGCTTTCGCCCGAGTTCACGGCCCGGCTCGTGGACAGGTGGCAGCAGCTCGAAGAACAGGCCCGCAACCCCGTGGCCGCGTTGTCTCGCCTGGATCTGCTGAAGCTGGCGATGGACAGCGAGGAAAAGCGCCTTGCGCTTGAGCACAAGGTCGAAGCGCTGGCGCCCAAGGCTGAGGCACTGGACAGGTTTGCCACCTTTGCCGAAGGTTCTATGTGCATCACCAACGCAGCCAAGGCCCTGCAACAACAGCCCAAGGCGTTCTTCCGCTGGCTGCAAGAGCACGAGTGGATTTACCGGCGGGCCGGCGGTTCTGGCTGGATCGGCTACCAGTCGCGTATTCAGGTCGGCTACCTGGAGCACAAGGTGACCACGGTCGAGCGCGGCGACGGTTCGGAGAAGGTGGTCGAGCAGGTGCTGGTGACGGCCAAGGGGCTTGCCAAGCTGAGCGAACACCTGACGATGAAGGGAGCCGCCTGATGGTGGCGGGCCTCACTGCCGCGAGTGGGGTGAGGCCCAACGTTGGAGCTAAGTTGGAGACAACGGCGGCACCCAAATAACCGGAGCGCAACGGCGGTGGACGCCGTTGGCTCTCAACTTGAGCGACGGGTTAGGCCCGACGTAACCGGAGCGAAAAAATGCAGCGAAAAACGGCTTGGATTGATGGCGATGCAGTGCCCGCGCGGCCCGGAGTGTACGAGTGCGACTGGAGCGAGACAAAGCGCCCAGGTACTGACGCCGGACGCTGGTTCAACGAATGGACTGGCGCTGCGTGGCGATGGGGGTCCATTTCTCCCGTCCGCGCAAAACGGAACGGAGAGGGATCAACGAATCGCAGACCGACTCGGTGGCGCGGGCTTGCCGGGCCTAACTCGTCGTTACGCGAACTATGAAAAGTAACTGCCGCCACCAGAGCCAAAAGCGCAGCCGCTGGTCACACTGCAATACGCCGGCGGCGCTGCGGCGCCGCCGCGCCAAGAACGACGCGCGGCGCGAGGCCTGTGCTGCATCGCTGCCGCCTATCGACCCAGGCCCGCAGCCGCTTGAAGCGTGGCAAACGGTGCAGGTCATCGACGCGGCCGGCCGCGTGGCGCTGCGCATTGACCTGGTGGTGCCGACACATGGCCGCTGTGACCAGCACGCGGCGCTGATCGATGGCGAGCGGTGCGGCGAGCTGCTGACCGCCACAGAAATTGGTCGCAAGGTCGCCACCGTCATCGCCAAGCGGCCCAGCGCGGGGGAGTTGGCGATGATGCGGGCTTCGCGCCTGTGCAGCCCGCTGGATATGCTGGACTCCTGACCATGCTGACGCCTGAAGGTCTTGCGGCGCACTTGTCCATCAGCGTCAGGCAGGTGCAGCGCCTGCGCGCCGTAGGCTTGCCTGCCGTATCTGTTGGTGCAAGGTCGGTCCGCTACGATGCGGCCGCCTGCATGACATGGCTGCAAGAAAACCCGGAGGCGCTGTGCCCTACAAACTTGACACGCGCGGCCGCTACGAGATCGCTGTCTGCGTCCGCGGCGTCCGCCTACACCGCCGCTTGCAGGAAGGCTCAACTGCGCGTGATGCCAAGCTCGCAGAATCAGAGCTGCGAATCGCCGCCGAACGGGATGCTGGGCGCCGCCCGGTCCTGATCCCCGGTGACCCCCAACTGGCGCAGGTCATGGCCGCCTACGTGGACGCAGCCAAGCACCTGCGCAGCCCGGACACCGCCGTTCACCATGCGCAGCGCATCGGGCGCTGGGTGGAGCAGTACCGCGCCAGCCAGGCCAGGCGCTGTGCGGCGCACATCGTGTCCGACATGCGCGGCCACTATGCCGACGGCACCATCAACCGCAGCCTTGGTACGCTCAAGCGCGCACTTCGCATGGCCTGGGAACGCGGACTCTGTTCAGACGATTGGAGCACCAACGTCAAGCGGCTGCCTGAGAACAACGCCCGCGACGTGTACCTAACCGTGGAGCAAGTGGCCGCACTGGCAAGCCACGGGAGCCAGGCCACACAGGCAGCCATCTGGATTGCGCTTCTCACCGGCTGCCGGCGCGGCGAGGTGCTGGCCATGCAGCCCGCAGACGTGGGGCCTGACAGCATCACCGTGAGGGCTGGCAACACCAAGACCTTGCGCACGCGCACCGCACCCATCGTGTCGGCGCTGCGCCCGTGGCTGGACCAACTGCCCCTGCCGCTGAATTTTGAGGGGTTGAAGAGCGGTTTCCGGCGGGCGCGCGAGGCGGCTGGAATGCCGCATGTGCACTTTCACGACCTGCGGCATTCCTGCGCCACCATCTTGTTGTCTCTGGATGTGCCTCTGGACGTCGTGCGCGACATCCTGGGCCACAGCACCATCAAGACCACCGAGCGCTATGCGCATGCACTGGTACACCGGCAGCGCCAAGCGCTAGAAGGACTCAGCGCGCTGGCAATTTTGCACCAGACGCGTACACCAGGCGCAAAAAAGGCCGCGTGAAGCGGCCCTAAGTGCTTGATTTACTTGGTGGGCGGTGCAGGGTTTGAACCTGCGACCCCTGCCGTGTGAAGGCAGTGCTCTACCGCTGAGCTAACCGCCCGGAATTGGGGGCCACCTGCTAAAGCCAGGCGCATTCCGGAAAACCGCAGATTATGCCATGGCCTGTGGTGGCCCCATCAAGCCGCAACCATGGGGCGCCAAACGGACTTGCCTTGACAGGCTTCGTCCACCTCCTTCAGCACTTTGTGGTGGGCAGCGATCTCTTCGGCCCCGGCCATCAACACGGGCAGCGTCATGTCACTCAGGTTGACGGCCGCAGCCACAACAGGCCCCCGGCGCGTGTCGGCACTGTCGATGACCAGCGAGTCCTGGCCGCGGGTCATGTTCAGGTAGACCTGCGCCAGCAGGTCGGCGTCGATCAGCGCGCCGTGCAGGTCGCGTTTGGAGTTGTCGACCTCCAGTCGGCGGCACAGTGCGTCCAGCGAGTTGCCCTTGCCCGGAAACATCTCGCGCGCCATCAGCAGGCTGTCGGTGATGCGGCCCGCGTGGGTGGCAAAGCGCGCTTGACCCAAGCGAGCCAGTTCGGCGTCCAAAAAGGCCACGTCAAAGTTGGCGTTGTGAATGACGACGTCAGCGCCCGCCACAAACTCGATCAGCTCGGCAACGACGGTGGCAAAGGGTGGCTTGTCGGCCAGGAAATCGTCGGTGATGCCGTGCACGCGTACCGCGTCGGGGTGGCTGCTGCGACCCGGATTCACGTATTGGTGAAAGCGCCGGCCGGTGTCGCGGCGGTTGTCGTATTCAACGCACGCCACTTCGATGATGCGGTCGCCCTGGTCGGCATACAGACCCGTGGTCTCGGTGTCGAGGAAAACCTGCCGCATGGTCAAGCCCCTTGCCGCGCAGCGGTGCGGCCAAACCACCACCAAAGCCCGGCGCCCAGGACGATCATCGGCACACACAGCCACTGTCCCATGCTCATGCCCAACGTCAACAGACCCAAGAAGCTGTCGGGTTCACGAAAGTACTCAGCGGTGAAGCGCAACACGCCATAGCCAAAAACGAAGGCCGCAGCGACCTGGCCGGTGGCGCGGTCCTTGCGGGCGTAAAGCCACAACAACACAAACAGCAGCAAGCCTTCCAGCAAAAATTGGTACAGCTGCGACGGGTGACGCGCCACCATGCTGCCGCTTTGCGGAAAGGCCATGGCCCAGGGCAAGCTGGCGTCGGCGGGCCGCCCCCACAGTTCGCCGTTGATGAAGTTTCCAAGGCGCACCGAAGCCAGTCCGGTGGGCACACAAGGGGCCACCACGTCCATCACGTTCAGGAACGACCGCTGGCGCTGGCGCGCAAACCAGGCCATGGCCAGGATCACCCCAATCAAGCCACCGTGGAAAGCCATGCCGCCCTTCCAGACCATCAGCACTTCCAGCGGGTTGGCCGCGTAGTAGCCGGGTTTGTAGAACAGCGCGTAGCCCAAGCGCCCGCCCAGCACCACGCCCAGCACGCCGTAGAACAGCATGTCCTCGACGTCACGCCGGGTCCAGCCGGCCTGGGCAAATTGCGGGCGTTGAATGCGGCGGCCGGCCAGAAACAGAAACAGGCCAAAGGCGACCAGGTAGGTCAGCCCGTACCAGTGGATCTGGACAGGCCCCAGCGCCAGGGCCACAGGGTCGAATTGCGGATGCACGAGCATCGATGGGGCTCCGGTAGCGGTAGCTGACATTGTCCACGGGCGGGGCCCACCGGACCTGAAGGCTCGATAAACTAATGACCTCCACAACCTGAAGCCCACGATGAGCTCAAACCGCCGATCCAAGAACATCACCGAAGGCGTTGCCCGTGCGCCCAACCGGTCCATGTATTACGCCATGGGCTACACCGAGGCTGATTTTGGCAAACCGATGATCGGCGTGGCCAATGGCCACAGCACCATCACGCCATGCAACAGCGGGCTGCAAAAACTGGCCGACGCGGCGGTGGCTGAGCTCAAGGCGGCCGGCGCGAACCCGCAGATTTTTGGCACCCCCACCATCAGCGACGGCATGGCCATGGGCACCGAAGGCATGAAGTACAGCCTGGTGTCGCGCGAGGTGATCTCGGATTGTGTGGAAACCTGCGTCGGCGGCCAGTGGATGGACGGCGTGCTGGTGATTGGCGGCTGCGACAAGAACATGCCCGGCGGCATGATGGGCATGCTGCGCGCCAACGTGCCCGCCATCTACGTTTATGGCGGCACCATCCTGCCTGGCCGCTACAAGGGCCAGGACCTCAATATCGTCAGCGTCTTTGAAGCCGTGGGCCAGTTCAGCGCCGGCAACATGAGCGAAGAAGACTTCTGCCAGATCGAACGCCGCGCCATCCCTGGCAGCGGCAGCTGTGGCGGCATGTACACGGCCAACACCATGTCGTCGTCCTTTGAGGCCCTGGGCATGAGCCTGCCCTTTTCCAGCACCATGGCCAACGTCGAAGACCCGATCCTGGCCCACACCCAGGCGGCCGCACGGACCTTGGTTGATGCCGTCAAAGCCGACCTCAAGCCACGCGACATCGTCACCAAAAAGTCCATTGAAAACGCCGTGGCGGTGATCATGGCCATCGGTGGCAGCACCAACGCGGTGCTGCATTTCCTGGCCATCGCCCACACGGCAGAGGTGGACTGGACCATCGACGACTTCGAGCGCATCCGCCGCCAAACGCCAGTGCTGTGCGACCTCAAGCCCAGTGGAAAGTACCTGGCCATCGACCTGCACCGCGCCGGCGGCATTCCCGCCGTGATGAAAGAAATGTTGGCCGCCGGTTTGCTGCATGGCGACTGCATCACCATCACTGGCAAGACGGTGGCACAGAACCTGGCCGAGCTGCCGCCGCTGCGTGCTGACCAGGACGTGATCCGCCCCGTGTCCAAGCCCATCTATGCCCAGGGCCACCTGGCCATCCTGAAGGGCAACCTCAGCCCTGAGGGCTGCGTGGCCAAGATCACCGGCCTGAAGAACCCGGTCATCACCGGCCCGGCGCGCGTGTTCGACGACGAGCAAAGTGCGCTGGCCGCCATCATGGCCAAGAAGATCGTGGCCGGTGACGTGATGGTGCTGCGCTACCTGGGCCCCAAGGGCGGCCCCGGGATGCCCGAAATGCTGGCCCCCACCGGCGCGCTGATCGGCCAAGGGCTGGGCGAAAGCGTGGGCCTGATCACCGATGGCCGCTTCAGCGGCGGCACATGGGGCATGGTGGTGGGCCATGTCGCGCCCGAAGCCTATGCAGGCGGCCTGATCGCCCTGGTGCAAGAAGGTGACAGCATCACCATCGACGCCCATCAACTGCTGCTGCAGTTGAATGTGAGCGACGCCGAAATAGCCACCCGCCGAGCGCAGTGGAAGCAGCCGGCACCACGCCACACCCGCGGCGTGCTGGCCAAGTTTGCCAAAAACGCGTCCAGCGCCAGCACCGGCGCCGTGCTCGACGGCGAATGAACTTGCCCGGGGCCGCTCGGGTTTGAAGATCGAAGGCGCATGGCCCCGCTTCAGGAGGGAAAGGCGTGCAACGCCTGCGAACCAGAAACGCAGTTCGCGCCGGCCTGAAGGCGCGGTTCGCCCTGGCCTAAAGGCGCGGTTCGCGCCGGGGCGGCGGCTCTTCGAGTGGCTTGCTGGGGGCGTCACGGCCCGCGTGCGTGGGGTCGGCCGAGATGTGCCGCGCCTTCACGGCGCTGGTCTTGGCGGCGATCTTGTCGCGCCGACGGCTGATGCCCAGGCCCAGCGTTTCCATCGACCTTTCACGGCGGTCCGCTTTGCGCTGCTCCATCTTGTTCATTTCGCGCCGCTTGGTCCAGCCCGACGAATCGGCAAACTCCCACCACAACACCGCCAGACCAAACGGCGCCAGGATGATCCACCAGGACCAGGTGGCAAACGGCCCGAATTCGGCCATCTTGGCCGCCAGCAAGAGCACTCCAACAATGACCAAGGGCATGGCGTTTCTCCTGCGGCCACTGTAGCGCAAGCCGGTGCTGAAGTGCACGCGCCGGTGCGGGCGCCAGTGCGAGCGCCAGTGCGGTCACCCGTCGGCCCGACCTGAACGCGCTGCGAGCTCGCCGCTGACGCCCGTCGCGCCAAAAAAAGGGGCCCTGAGGCCCCTTGCTCCCGCAACAAAACAGCTCAGACCGCCTGGCCCAACTGCTCCAGGATGGCGGGGTTTTCCAGCGTGCTGGTGTCCTGTGTGATGGCTTCACCCTTGGCAATGCTGCGCAGCAGGCGGCGCATGATCTTGCCGCTGCGTGTCTTGGGCAGGTTGTCGCCAAATCGGATGTCCTTGGGCTTGGCGATGGGGCCAATCTCCTTGGCCACCCAGGCGCGCAGCTCGTTGGCAATCTTCTTGGCTTCATCACCCGTGGGGCGGCTGCGCTTCAAGACCACAAAAGCGCAGATGGCCTCGCCCGTGGTGTCGTCGGGGCGGCCCACCACGGCGGCTTCGGCCACCAGTTCGGTGTGGCTGACCAGCGCCGATTCGATTTCCATGGTGCCCATGCGGTGGCCCGACACGTTGAGCACGTCGTCGATGCGGCCGGTGATGGTGAAGTAGCCGGTGTCCTTGTCGCGGATCGAGCCGTCGCCGGCCAGGTAGTAGCCCTTGAGCTCGGGCGGGTAGTAGCTTTTCACAAAACGCTCGGGGTCGCCCCAGATGGTGCGGATCATGCTGGGCCAGGGCTTCTTGATGACCAGGATGCCACCGCTGCCGTTGGGCACGTCAGCGCCGGTTTCATCAACGATGGCCGCGATGATGCCCGGGAAAGGCAGCGTGCAGGAACCCGGCACCATCGGCGTGGCGCCCGGCAGCGGGGTGATCACGTGGCCGCCGGTTTCGGTTTGCCAGAAGGTGTCGACGATGGGGCATCGGCCACCGCCCACGTTCTGGTAGTACCACTCCCAGGCCGCCGGGTTGATAGGCTCACCCACGCTGCCCAGGATGCGCAGGCTGCTCAGGTCGCTGAGTCTGGGGTGAACGGCGGGGTTGCCTTCGGCCGCCTTGATCAACGACCGGATGGCCGTGGGCGCGGTGTAGAAGATGGTGACCTTGTGCTTTTCAATGGTCTTCCAGAAACGCGCTGCATCGGGGAAGGTGGGCACCCCTTCAAAAACGATTTCGGTGCCGCCCAGCGCCAAGGGGCCGTAAGTGATGTAGCTGTGGCCCGTGACCCAGCCGATGTCGGCCGTGCACCAGAACACGTCGCTGTCCTTCAGGTCAAAGGTCCAGGCCGTGGTCAGGGCCGCATGCAGCAGGTAGCCGCCGGTGCTGTGCTGCACACCCTTGGGCTTGCCGGTGCTGCCGCTGGTGTACAGCAAGAACAGCGGGTGTTCGGCCTCCACCCATTCCGGCTCGCAGGTGGTGCTCTGGCTTGCCAACTCTTCGTGCAACCAGCGGTCGCGCGTGGGATGCCAGGCGATGCTGCCGCCGGTGCGCTTGTAGACGATGACGTTCTGGATGGTCTCGCAGCCGCCCATCGCGATGGCGTCGTCAACAATGCTCTTCAGCGGCAGGCTCTTGCCACCACGGGCCTGTTCGTCGGCGGTGATGATCATCACGGCACCGGCGTCCTGCACCCGGTCGCGCACGCTCTGGGCCGAAAAGCCGCCGAACACCACCGAGTGGATGGCGCCAATGCGGGCGCAGGCCTGCATGGCAGCCACACCCTCGACGCTCATGCTCATGTAGATGACGACGCGGTCTCCCTTCTTCACACCACGGGCCCGCAACGCGTTGGCAAACTGGCTCACCATGGCGAGCAGTTGGCTGTAGGTGACCTTGGTGACGGCACCGTCATCGGCCTCGAAGATCAGCGCGGTCTTGTCACCCAGGCCGCGCTCGACGTTGCGGTCCAGGCAGTTGTAGGACACGTTGAGCGTGCCGTCGGCAAACCACTTGAAGAAAGGGGCGTTGGAGCTGTCCAAGGTTTGCGTGAAGGGCTTCTTCCAGCTCACGAACTCGCGCGCCAGACGTGCCCAATAGCCTTCGTAATCGGCATCGGCTTCGGCGCAAAGCTTGTTGTAGGCCGCCATGCCCGAGACCCTGGCCGCAGCCACCAGTGCGGCGGGGGGCTGGTGGGTTTTCAACTCGGTGGGTTGGCTGTCCGACGGGGTGCTGCTCATGGTTGTCTCCTGGGCAAAAGGTGTTTGGCGGCTTGAGGCGGAAGCTAAAGCTTGCCTCTGACAGGCGCCTGACGAGGGCACAAGTCTGTCATGGTGGGGAAACTACAATTTAAAGTAATCCGGTTGCTTCCTGACCGATCCACTGTGAGCCCACCACCACCATGGCCGATCTTTCTCCCAGCAAAGCCAAACGCGGCCTGCCCCCCTTGCCCAATCTGATTTTTGCCAGCCGATGGCTGCAACTGCCGCTTTACCTGGGGCTGATCGTCGCGCAATGTGTCTACGTCTTTCACTTCTGGCTGGAGCTGACCCACCTGATCGAAGCCGTCTTTGGCAACAAAGAGTCGCTGGACATGCTGGTCAAGAGCATTGGCTACAAAGCCGACGCCGGCTGGGTGCCCAAGCTCAATGAAACCGTGATCATGCTGGTGGTGTTGGGGCTGATCGACGTGGTGATGATCAGCAACCTGCTGATCATGGTCATCGTGGGCGGCTACGAAACTTTTGTCTCGCGCATGAACCTGGAAGGCCACCCCGACCAGCCCGAGTGGCTGAGCCATGTCAATGCCAGTGTGCTGAAGGTCAAGCTGGCCACCGCCATCATCGGCATCAGCAGCATCCACCTGCTGAAGACCTTCATCAATGCCGAGAACTACACCGAGAAGGTCTTGCTCTGGCAAACCGTGATCCACATCGCCTTCTTGTTCTCGGCCTTGGCCATCGCGCTGGCCGACCGCATGATGCAGCCCACGCCCTCGCAGCACCGCTGAACCTGGAGACGCCATGACCACCGCCATTCGCCAGGCCGACCTGATCGAAACCGTCGCTGCCGCGCTGCAATACATCAGCTACTACCACCCGGCTGACTACATCAGCCACCTGGCGCGCGCCTACGAACGCGAGGCCGCGCCGGCGGCCAAGGACGCCATCGCCCAGATCCTGACCAACAGCAAGATGTGCGCTGAAGGCCGGCGGCCCATCTGCCAGGACACCGGCATCGTCAACGTCTTCTTGAAGATCGGCATGGACGTGCGCTTTGAAGCCTTCAGCGGCAGCGTCGAAGACGCGGTCAACGAAGGTGTGCGGCGCGGCTACCTGAACACCGACAACAAGCTGCGCGCGAGCATACTGTCTGACCCCCTCTTTGAGCGCAAGAACACCAAGGACAACACACCTGCGGTCATCCACATGACCGTGGTGCCCGGCGACAAACTCGACGTCACGGTGGCGGCCAAGGGCGGTGGCAGCGAAAACAAGAGCAAGTTCATCATGATGAACCCCAGCGACAGCCTGGTTGACTGGGTGATGAAAACCGTGCCCACCATGGGCGCCGGCTGGTGCCCGCCGGGCATGCTGGGCATTGGCGTGGGTGGCACGGCCGAAAAGGCCATGCTGCTGGCCAAAGAGGTGCTGATGGAGCCGATCGACATGTTCGACCTGCTGGCCCGCGGCCCACAGAACAAGCTGGAAGCGTTGCGCATCGAGCTTTATGAGAAGGTCAACGCGCTGGGCATCGGCGCGCAGGGCTTGGGCGGCCTGACCACGGTGCTGGACGTCAAGATCGCCACCTACCCCACCCACGCGGCCAGCAAGCCCGTGGCCATGATCCCCAACTGCGCCGCCACGCGCCACGCGCACGTTACTTTGGACGGCAGCGGCCCGGCCTACATGGAGCCACCCAGCCTGGACCTGTGGCCCGACGTGAAGTGGGCACCGGACTACAACAAGTCCAAGAAGGTCGACCTCAACACCCTGACCCGCGCCACCGTGGCCAGCTGGAAACCCGGCGACACGCTGTTGCTCAACGGCAAGATGCTGACCGGCCGCGACGCCGCGCACAAGCGCATCCAGGACCTGTTGGACAAGGGTGAAAAACTGCCGGTGGACTTCACCAACCGCGTCATCTACTACGTGGGCCCGGTGGACCCGGTGCGCGATGAAGTCATGGGGCCGGCCGGCCCGACCACCGCCACCCGGATGGACAAGTTCACCGAAATGATGCTGGCACAAACCGGCCTGCTCGGCATGGTCGGCAAGGCCGAGCGTGGTCCGGCCGGCATCGACGCCATCAAGAAGCACCAAAGCGCCTACCTGATGGCCGTGGGCGGCGCCGCCTATTTGGTGTCCAAGGCCATCAAGGGCGCCCAGGTGGTGGGCTTTGCCGACTTGGGGATGGAAGCCATCTACGAGTTTGACGTGGTCGACATGCCGGTGACGGTGGCCGTTGACGCGTTGGGCACCAGCGTGCACAACACCGGCCCCAAAGAGTGGCAGGCCCGGATTGGCAAGATCCCTGTCTCGGTGGCCTGAGTCCTGACGGTGCGGCTCAGAGCCGCGCTGCTGGCGCGGCTGCCGCGCCGCTGAGAGTCGCCAAAGGTCACCACGCGGTCGCTGCCGGGCAGGATCGAAGCCCCGGCCAGTTGCTGCGCCACGCGCACCTCGCCAACCCGCAGCGGCGTGCGGCCAAACTCGTTGCTCAGGCGCAGGCGCAGGGTCTGGCCGCCGATGCTGAGCGGCACGATCTGGCGGATGGTCTGGTTGGAAAACTGCGCCGGGTTGGCGGCGATGAACGGTGGCTCCAGCGTTTGCTGGCTGGCGGCCCAGGTGCCGACCCAGTCCTTGCGCCGGTCGCCGTCGTGGGCGCTGGCGCTGATCCAAGCAACGCCCAGGGTCGTCGCCAGCACGCCAATGACGGCCGCGCGCGCCGACAGGCGTGCGATGAAGTGATTCATGTCGCTCCTCCACGCGGTCCGAAGGATGGGACTGCATCGCCGGGGCCCGCCCACGGTCAAGCAGTCTTGTGCGACCGTCGGGTCGCGCAGCTGAATCTACGGTCGTTGCGGCCACGGCACAAGCTGGGGGCAACACGAGTTGGCTGCCACCGCGCTGGCGCCGATCCGCCTGCACTGCGGCTATGCTTGCGCGTCCATCAACCACGACTGCCGGGGGCGGGCCGGTGACCTTAACCGCCTGCTCCTGAGCGGGTGTCCCTGTGTCCCAGCTCTTCGAAGTGCACCCCAGCAACCCGCAAACGCGCCTGCTCAAGCAGGCTGCGCAGATTCTGGGCGCCGGTGGCATCGCGGCCGTGCCCACCGACAGCAGCTATGCATTGGTGTGCCGTCTGGACGACAAGACCGCCGCTGAAAACCTGCGCCACCTTCGGCAGGTGGACGACAAACACCACCTGACCCTGCTGTGCAAGGACCTGAGCGAACTGGCTCGTTTTGCACGGGTCGACAACCGCCAATACCGGCTGTTGAAACTGGGCACACCCGGGCCTTACACCTTCATCCTGGAAGCCACCAAAGAGGTACCCCGGCGACTGAGCCACCCCAGCCGCCGCACCATCGGCTTGCGTGTTCCTGACCACGCCGTGTTGCAAGCCTTGCTGGCCCTGTTTGGTGAACCACTGCTGGCCACCACGCTGATCGCGCCCGGCGAAACCGAACCCATGAACGACGCCCACGAGATACGCGAACGCTTTCAGAAGACCTTGCAGGCGGTGGTGGACGCGGGTGCCTGCCCGATGGAGCCCACCACCGTGATCGACCTGACCAACGACGAACCGGCGTTGGTGCGCCAGGGCCGCGGTGAACTCAGTCGGTTGGGGCTTTAGTTTGGGAATCTAACCAGCTCGCTCGCCGCTGCGCCGGTTCAGTAACGGTCGTCCAACGCAAAGATCGGCCGCCGCGCCTTCCACAGCCCCGCCGTGAAGTCGGGGAAGGGCAGCGTCTTGAAGCCTTCGGCCACACTCTGTTTCGACAGCGGCGTGATGGCGCTCCAGGTCACCGCGTCAAAGATGTCGATGGGCATGGGCGCGCGGGCCTTCAGGGCCTCGACAAAGGCGTGCACGACAAAGAAGTCCATGCCGCCGTGCCCGGCGCTGGCCGCGGTTTGGGCATGGCGTTTCCACAATGGGTGGTCAAAGCGGTCCAGGTACACCTGGGCATCTTCCCAGCGATGTCGCACAGCGCCACCACGTCCACGTCGTCGCGCCGTGCCAGCTCTTGCAGCAGCACCTGGCCGCGCATTCCGGTGCCGATCATGGCCAGTCGCAGGCGGCGAACATGCGAACGCGCCGGGCGGCCGGCCAACAAGCCCAGCGCACCCGCGCTGGCCAGGAAGTGACGGCGATTGGCTGCCAAGGCGACTCTTCTCAAAGGGCCTGGCGGCCCCGTGCGGACTACAGCGCGGCGGTGACCACCATTTCCACCCGCCACTCGGGACGGGCCAGATCGGCCTTGACCGTGGCCCGAGGTGGCGCGGCGCCGCTGGGCAGCCAGGCTTCCCAAACCGCGTTCATGGCCGGGAAGTCGGCCAGGTCCTTGACAAAGATCTGGCACATCAGCAGCTTGCTCTTGTCGGTGCCGGCGCGCGCCAGCAGGGCGTCAATCGCGGCCAGCACCTGGCGAGTTTGGCCCGCCATGTCCTGGCTGCCATCGGCAGCCACCTGACCGGCCAGGTAGCAGACGCCGTTCTGAACGGCCATTTCGGACAAGCGTGTGCCGACATCAAAACGTTGAACCATGTCAGTGGTGACCCTTCTTGTGTTTGCTCGGTGAATGCGTGTGGGTTTGGGTGTGTGTATGACCGTGGGCCTTGGGCAACTGCGCCTTGTCGGCCAGCGGCTTCGGGCCGGCTGCTGCGGCCTGCTGGCCAAACTTGCTTTCGGTGCCCGCGATCAGGCGCTTGATGTTGGCCTCGTGGCGCCAGACCAGGATCAGGCTCATCGCCGCGATCGCCAACAGCCCCGGCTCCAGGCCCCAGATCAGCGCTTGGTAAAACGGCGCAAAGGCGGCGGCCACGATGCTGGCCAGCGACACATAGCGCGAGAAGGCCACGATGATGGCAAAGCTCAGCAAGGTGGCCAGCCCCAGCCAGGGGTTGATGGCGATCAAGGCCCCCGCCGCAGTGGCCACGCCCTTGCCGCCCTGGAAGCGAAAGAACACTGGCCAGACATGGCCGACAAACGCAGCCAAACCCGCAAACGCGGCCGTGGTTTCGCCCAGGCCATAGGGCTTGCCATAAAGCAGCACCAAGAGCACCGGCGCATAGCCCTTGAGCGCATCAAAAGCCAAGGTCAACAGCGCCGCGGGCTTGTTGCCCGAGCGCAGCACGTTGGTGGCACCCGGGTTCTTGCTGCCGTAACTGCGCGGGTCGGCCAGACCCCAGGCGCGGCTGATGATGACGGCAAACGACAGCGAGCCGACGAGGTAGGCAGCCAGCAAGGCTGCGGCGATCCAAAGGGCATTCATGCGCCAGGAGTTTAGGCCAGCGCGCAGTGCACCGGCCGGGCCTGCAGCAGTTGCAGCAGCACCTGCGGTTCGATGCCGACCAAAAACCCGCGCCGCCCGCCATTGATACAGATGCGAGGCAGCTCGAGCACGCTGGCCTGCACCCACACCGGCATCACCTTGCGCAGGCCAAAGGGCGACGTGCCGCCCACCAGGTAGCCGCTGTGGCGCTGTGCCACGTCGGGCTTGCAGGGCTCGACGCTCTTGACACCGATTTCGCGCGCCAGGTTCTTGGTGCTGACCTGCATGTCGCCGTGCATCAACACGATCAGGGGCTGCGCCTTGTCGTCTTGCATCACCAGGGTCTTGATCACCTGTCGTTCGGGCACACCCAGCTGGCGGGCCGACTCGGCGGTGCCGCCGTGCTCCACATAGTCATAGGGGTGCTCGGTGAAGGCCACGCCGGCGCGCCGCAAGACCTGCGTGGCCGGGGTTTCACTGACGTGCTTGTCCTTCTTGGCCATCTGGCACCCTGACCCGCCTGTTCAGTCGCCTTCCACCCATTCAACCTGGGCACCCAGGGCGCGAATGTTTTCGGCAAAACGCGGGTGCGCGCGGCGCACCGGCGTGGCGTTCTTGATCACCGAGCGGCCCGGGATGCTGCAAGACAACATCAACAGCGCAATGGCCACGCGAATGATGTACGGGCTTTCAACCTCGGCCGGGGTCAGCGTCTTGCCGCCAAAGGTGATGATGCGGTGCGGATCGCTTTGAAACGCGTGCGCCCCAAACTTGCTGAGTTCGCTGGTCCAGCCCATGGCGCCTTCGTAGACCTTGTTCCAATACATCATGCTGCCTTCGGCCTTGACACCCAGCGCCACAAAAATGGGCAGCAGGTCCACCGGCAGGTAGGGCCAGGGTGCAGCTTCCACCTTGGGCAGGATGTTCTTGGTGAAGGGTTCTTTGACGCGCAGCGGCCCGTCCACCACCGTGTGCGACCAGCCCCCTTCGTGCACCACCTGCACACCAAACTTGGCGAAGGTGCGGTCGATCAAGGGAAATTGCTCGGGCGCCGAATTCTTGACGGTGATGCAGCCACCGGTGATGGCCCCCAAGGCCATGAAGGTCACGGCCTCGTGGAAGTCTTCAGCAAAGCGAAACTCGCCGCCCTTGAGCTTGCCAACACCGTGCACCGTGAGCCGGCTGGTGCCGATGCCTTCAATCTGCGCGCCCAGCAGCGTCATGAAGGTGCAGAACTCCTGCACGTGGGGTTCGCTGGCGGCGTTCATCAAGGTGCTGGTGCCCCGGGCCAGCGCCGCGCACAGCACAAAGTTTTCGGTGGTGGTGACCGAGGCGTAGTCCAGCCAGTGGTGATTGGCTTTCAGGCCGCCGTCGGCCCGCATGATCAGGGCCTCACGACGGCGCTCGACATGGGCGCCAAAACGTTGCATCACTTCCACGTGCGGGTCAATCTCGCGCACACCCAAGGTGCAACCCTGCACGTCGTTTTCAATCCGCGCCACGCCAAAGCGGGTCAACAACGGGGGCACCAGCATGATGGAGCTGCGCATCTCTTCGGGCAGGTGGTGGGTGGCCGGGTCGAACTGGGTGTTCTGGTGGTGCACGTCCAGCGTGCCCGCCGCGTAGTCCACGCTGACCGCGCTGCCCAGCTGGCGAAAGATCTCCAGGATCTTGCGCACGTCGGTGATTTCAGGAATGCCCACCAGGCGCACCGGCTCTTGCGTCAGCAAGGTTGCGCACAGGATGGGCAACACGGCATTTTTATTGGCCGATGGGACGATGCGGCCGGTAAGCGGCGTGCCGCCGTGGACGATGAGGTTGGCCATGAATTCGTCTTGGGGTGAACAGCAATGTGCAGGCCGTGATTGTCACTGCACCGCTGCGCCCTTGCCCGCGCTAACCTGTTTGGCCCTGTCATCCTCCTGCAGCCGCAGCAGGCGCCGCTGCACCTTGCCGGTGGTGGTCATGGGCAGGGCGTCAATGAACTCGATTTCCTTGGGGTACTCGTAAGGTGCCAGCTGACCGCGCACGTGCTGCTGCAGGGCCTGGATCAACGCCGGGCTGCCCTGGAAGCCTGGTGCCAACACCACGTAGGCCTTGACCACCGCGCCGCGCTCGGCATCGGGCTTGGGCACCACTGCGGCGTTGGCCACCGCCGCGTGTTTGACCAGGCAGTTCTCAATTTCGCTGGGGCCGATGCGGTAGCCGGCGGCTTTGAACACGTCGTCGCTGCGCCCCTGGTACCAAAGGTAGCCCTCGGCGTCCATGATGGCGCTGTCCCCCGTGCGGCACCAACTGGCTGACGGATCGCCCGTGAACTTGGCCATCGTGGCGGCTTCATTGCGCCAGTAGCCCAGGAAGAACACCGGGTCCGGGTGGCCATGAACGTCCAGCCGATGCACCGCCACGTCGCCCGCTGTGCCGCGTGAGCATTCCAGGCCGGCGTCGTCGATCACCGCCACACGATGACCGGGGTAGGGCCGGCCCATGCTGCCCGGCTTGGCGGGCCAGGCGGGGCGGCGCAGGCCGTCTTGACTGCGATAACCCCCGCAATTGCCCACGATGTAGTTGATCTCGGTCTGGCCGAACATTTCGTTGACCGTGACGCCCAGAGCTTGTTCACACCACTGAAACACCGCATCGCCCACGGACTCACCGGCGCTCATCACCGCCCGCAGGTGCAGCCGGTAACGTTTAGCGGGTTCGGGCACCGCCTTCATCATCGCTTTCAGCGCCGTGGGGAACAGGAAGGTGTGGGTGACCGCGTGGCGTTGCATCAGTTCCAACGCGGTTTCAGGCGAAAACCGCCCCTGGTAGGCCACGATGCGGCGGCCGAAGTAGAGCGTGGGCAACAGGGCGTCCATCAGGCCACCGGTCCAGGCCCAGTCGGCCGGGCTCCAGAACACCTCGTCGTCGTCTGAGCCAAACCAGTTCTGGCTGCAGACAAAACCGGTCAGGTTGCCGATCAAAGCCCGGTGCGGAATCAGCGCACCTTTGGGCGGCCCGGTGGTGCCGCTGGTGTAGATCAGCACGGCAGGGTCGTCAGCCAAGGTCTTGCAGGGCGGGAAACGGCCGCCTGCGCCTCGCATTGCGACCGACCAGTCCAGGTCGCCCTGCCCTTGGGCAGCGCCCACGGCCACCACGCTGCGCAGGCTCGGACATTGCGAGCGCACCAACAGCAAGTTGCGCATGGCACTCTCGTCGACGATGGCCGCCACGGCGTCGCTGTCTTGCAATCGGTAGACCAGGGCATCCGGGCCAAACAGCATGGACAGCGGCATCGCCACCGCGCCCATTTGGTACAGCGCCATATGGGCAACCGCGGTTTCGGGCCGCTGCGGCATCACCACCGCCACACGATCGCCTTGCTTCACGCCCAGGCGCAGCAGGGCGTGACTGAGCTGGTCGGCCTGGGCCTGCAGCGCGCCATAGCTCAGCTCGCCACAAGCGCCATCTTCGCGCTCCCAAGCCACTGCGGTGCGCGCGCTCGAGTCGGGGCTTTGCGCCCAATGCCCGCTGCACGCCTGAGCGATGTTGAAGTATTTGGGAACCTGCCAGACAAAGTTGCCATGCAGCTCGGCGTAACGGTCACGGCTTGGGTATCGGCGTTTCATGCCTCTAGCTTAAGGCGGTGGCGCCGATCGAACTGTCAGGCCTTTCCATGGCGATTCAAAGCACATCCATCAACGCGTGCACGCCAAGACAGGACACCGGGCACGGCTTGGCGGTTCGCCCGAACCTGCACAGGCGTGCAGGTCAAGTTCGCCCCGCCACCTGCCGAAAAGACAGGGGTACCGGGTATCACCCGGGTTCATACAAGACTCCAACACCATGGCCTACGCCGATCTCTCCACCGTCAAGCACCGTGTGCAACTGGGGCTTCCATTGCCGTTCAGCGTTCGCAACGCGGACAAGTCGCTGTTGCTGGCACAAGGTCAGACCGTCGAGTCACGCGAGCAGTTGGACGCCTTGATGCGCCGGGGCGCCTTGGTGGCCCTGGCGGAGCTGCAAAGCCCGGTCGACAACATCCTGCAGGCGCCGCGAGAACTTCTGCCACAGCTGTGGAGCCACTCGCTGCACCAGGTAGGCCAGGCGCTGCGCGAATCGGACGCGCCGGGCTTCAAGCAAGCGCTGGCCGATGCCGCGCTTCCGGTGCAAACCTTGGTGACGCGTGACCCCGATCTGGCCATCTTCCAAATCTTGCAGCAGCGCGCCAACGCCGACCTGGAATACGGCACCCAACGTTCGCTGCAAACCGCCATCACCAGCATGCTGGTGGCACTGCGCATGGGCTGGGAGGCCGACGACGCCGCTCGCGCCTTCAAGGTGGCATTGACCATGAACCTGTCGATGCTGGAACTTCAAGGCCAACTGGCCCGCCAGGCCACCGCCCCTACGCCCGAACAACGCAACGAGCTGCAAACCCACCCCATGCGCAGCGTGCGCATCCTGGAAACGGCGGGTGTCACCGACCCGCTGTGGCTCAAATCCGTGCTGCAACACCACGAACGCGAAGACGGCAGCGGCTACCCCAGCGGCGCCACCGACGTTTGCGACCTGGCTTCGCTGGTACGACGATCCGACATCTACACCTCCAAGCTGGCCTCACGCAACAACCGCGAGTGCCTGGCCGCCGACCTGGCGGGCCGCCAAATGTTCATGCAAGACCCCGGGCATCCGATGACGGCAGCGCTGGTCAAGGAATTTGGCATCTACCCACCCGGCTGCCACGTGCGCCTGGCATCGGGCGAACTGGCGGTGGTGGTGGGTCGCGGTGCCACCATCACGGCGCCTTTGGTGGCCTGTCTGAGCAACGCGCGTGGCGCGCCGCTGCCCCGCCCCGTCCGTCGCGAAACCACCGACCGGGCTCATGCGGTGGTGGCCGTGGTGGGAGAAAGCAGCGTCAGCCACCGGGTGCCTTTGGACCGGCTGATGGCGGCCGTGGTCGGCTGATCCGGCGCCGCTGCTTGCCGCTGCTTGCGGCTGCTGGCCGCCGTTTGCCGCGACCTGCTGCGGTCGCCGTTTGCCGCGGCCCGCTGAAGCTGCAGCTCAGCGCTTGAAGGCCTGCAGCGCCGGGCCCGCCAAGCGGCAGATGCGCCAATCGGGCATCACCGTGGCGCCCATGGCGCGGTAGAAGTCGATCGCCGGCTGGTTCCAATCCAGCACGCTCCACTCAAAGCGGCCGCAACCGCGCGCCACCGCCAGCGCGCCCAGGTGCGCCAGCAAGGCCTTGCCCAAGCCCGTGCCGCGGTGGGCCGGCTGCACATACAAGTCTTCCAGGTACAAGCCCGGCTGACCCAGGAAGGTGCTGAAGTTGGTGAAGAACAAGGCAAAGGCCACCACCTGGCCGTCAACCTCACCCACCACTGCTTCGGCCACCGGCTTGGGCCCGAACAGATGCGGTTCCAGCGACTCGGGCGTCACCACCACCAAGTGGGCCAGCTTCTCGTATTCGGCCAGCTCGGTGATCAAGCCAACGACGGCGCTCAGGTCGGCCGGCGTGGCGGGGCGCAGGGTGTGTGAAGTGTTCATCGCGCCATTGTGGCCCGCAGCGTCACCAGGCTGACAGCGTCCTGCGCCAGTCTGGCCTACAGTGACGGCATGACCACCACCCCAGCCGGCCCCTATCTCGCGCGCCGCCCGGCCCGCTCGACGTTTGTCAACCTGCGGGGTCTTCGCTACCACGCCCACGTCTGGGGCGACGCCAGCCTGGCCAGTGCCCAGCGCCCGCCGCTGCTGCTGTTGCACGGCTGGATGGACGTTGGGGCTTCGTTTCAGTTCCTGGTCGACGAATTGACCCAGGCCGATGGCTTTGACCGCTGGGTCATCGCCCCTGACTGGCGCGGCTTTGGCCTGACCGCCACGCCACAGGCCGACACCTATTGGTTCCCCGACTACCTGGCCGACCTGGACGCCCTGCTCGACGCCGTGGTGCCCGCCGCGCAATACCCACAGATTGACCTGTTGGGTCACAGCATGGGCGGCAACGTGGTGATGAGCTACGCTGGCGTGCGCCCCGACCGCATCCGCCGCCTGGTCAACCTGGAAGGGTTTGGCCTGCCCCGGGCCGAGCCGGGCGCGGCGCCTCAGCGGCTGACGCAATGGTTGGACGAACTGAAGGCGCCGCAACGCTTGAAGACCTATGCCAGCGTGGACGAGGTTGCCGCGCGACTGGTCAAGAACAACCCGCTGCTCACGCCTGACAAAGCGGCCTGGCTGGCGCCGCACTGGGCCCAGCCGGCGGCCGACGGCTTGTGGCATGTTCTGGGCGACCCGGCCCACAAGCGCGTCAACCCGGTGCTCTATCGGGTGGAGGAAATCTTGCAAACCTGGAAGCTCATCACCGCCCCACTGCTGTGGGCCGAAGGCGACCGCACCGAGCTGAGCAAGTGGTGGGGCACGCGCTATTCGCACGCTGAATTCGACAGCCGCCTGGACCAGGTCAAGCGGGTGCAACGCGTCGTCCTGTCACCCTGCGGC
>JAYVSX010000076.1:0-11297 GCA_043774975.1 Rubrivivax sp. | reverse complement strand
CAAGTGACATTTGCTCATGAGCGCCCCCAGGCCGACGACATACGTCGTCCGCCCCCCGAGGGGGATGAGCAAAGTAACCAAGTGACATTTGCTCATGAGGCCGAAGGCTGCAGCCCCTTCAGTGCACGACGCGCGAGAAACTGAACTCGCCGTCGATAAGGTCGACCGGAATCACGTCTTTGGGGCCAAACCGGCCTTGCAGGATCAACTTGCTCACCGGGTTTTCAATGCGCTGCTGAATCGCGCGCTTGAGCGGGCGCGCACCAAACACCGGATCAAAGCCCACCTTGGCCAGTTCGCTCAGCGCGGCCGGTGACACTTCCAGCTTCATTTCCAGTTTTTCCAGCCGCGACTCGAGCAGCTTGATCTGGATGCGGGCGATGTTCTCGATGTGCTGGCGGTCCAGCGCATGGAAGACCACGGTCTCGTCGATGCGGTTCAAGAACTCCGGGCGGAAGTGCTGTTTGACCTCGGCCCAGACGGCGGTGCGGATGTCGGCCAGCGGCTTGCCCGCCATCTGCATGATCAGCGGCGAACCCAGGTTGCTGGTCATCACGATGACGGTGTTCTTGAAGTCCACGGTGCGCCCTTGCCCGTCGGTCAGGCGCCCGTCGTCCAGCACCTGCAAGAGCACGTTGAAAACGTCGGGGTGGGCCTTTTCCACCTCGTCCAGCAACAGCACGCTGTAGGGCTTGCGGCGCACCGCTTCGGTCAGCGTGCCGCCTTCGTCGTAACCCACATAACCCGGCGGCGCGCCGATCAAGCGGCTGACGCTGTGCTTCTCCATGAACTCGCTCATGTCGACGCGGATCATGTGGTCTTCGCTGTCGAACAAGAAGCCGGCCAGCGCCTTGCAGAGCTCGGTCTTGCCGACACCTGTGGGGCCCAGGAACAAGAAGCTGCCGAGCGGCCGGTTGGGGTCGCTCAAACCCGCGCGGCTACGCCGAATGGCGTCGGCCACCACGGTGATGGCTTCGTCCTGGCCCACCACACGCTCGTGCAGCTTGCTTTCCATCTGCAGCAACTTGTCGCGTTCGCCCTGCATCAGCTTGCTGACCGGGATGCCGGTGGCACGTGAGACGACTTCGGCAATCTCTTCAGCGCCGACCATGGTGCGCAAGAGCTGCGGCCGGCCGCTGCCCTTCTTGCCACTTTTGTCGACCTCCTTGGCTTGTGCGTCCTTCAGGCGTTTTTCCAGCTCGGGCAGTTTGCCGTACTGCAATTCGGCCACCGCATTGAAGTCGCCCTTGCGCTTGAGCTCGTCGATGCTCTGACGCATGCGGTCGATCTCTTCCTTGAGATGCGCCGAGCCCTGGGCAGTGGCCTTTTCGGACTTCCAGATCTCTTCCAGATCGGCGGCTTCCAACTGCAGCTTGTCGATCTCTTCTTCGATCAAGGTCATGCGCTTGATCGAGGCCTCGTCCTTTTCCTTGCGCACCGCTTCGCGCTCGATCTTCAGCTGGATCAGCCGGCGGTCGAGCTTGTCCATGGCCTCGGGCTTGGAGTCGATCTCAATCTTGATCTTGGCCGCCGCCTCGTCGATCAGGTCGATGGCCTTGTCGGGCAAGAAGCGGTCGGTGATGTAGCGGTGGCTGAGCTCGGCTGCAGCGACGATGGCCGGGTCGGTGATCTCCACGCCGTGGTGAACCTCATACTTCTCCTGCAGCCCGCGCAGGATCGCCACCGTGGCCTCGACGCTGGGCTCGTCGACCAGCACCTTCTGAAAACGGCGCTCCAGTGCGGCGTCCTTTTCAACGTACTTGCGGTACTCGTTCAAGGTGGTGGCACCGATGCAATGCAACTCACCGCGCGCCAGTGCGGGCTTGAGCATGTTGCCGGCGTCGATGGCACCTTCGGCCTTGCCCGCGCCGACCATGGTGTGCAATTCGTCGATGAACAGGATGATGCGGCCTTCATCGGCTGCCACTTCCTTGAGCACGGCTTTCAACCGCTCTTCAAATTCGCCGCGGTACTTGGCGCCAGCCAAGAGCCCAGCCATGTCCAGCACCAGCACCCGCTTGTCCTTTAGCGAGTCGGGCACTTCGCCATGGATGATGCGTTGCGCCAGCCCTTCGACAATGGCGGTCTTGCCCACGCCGGGCTCGCCAATCAACACCGGGTTGTTCTTGCTGCGCCGCTGCAGCACCTGGATGGCGCGACGGATTTCATCGTCGCGGCCAATCACCGGGTCGAGCTTGCCTTGACGGGCGCGTTCGGTCAGGTCCAGCGTGTACTTCTTCAACGCTTCGCGTTGGCCTTCGGCTTCGGCGCTGTCGACCTTGGCACCGCCGCGCACGGCCTCGACCGCCGCTTGCAGGCTCTTGCGGGTCAGGCCATGGCCGCGCACCACGCCGCCCAGGTCGGTCTTCGCGTCAGCCAGGGCCAGCAGAAACATCTCGCTGGCAATGAACTGGTCACCACGCTGACCGGCCGCTTTGTCAGCCGCCTGCAGCAGCTGCATCAGCTCGCGCCCAGGCTGCACCTGCTGGCCGCTGCCCTGCACAGCAGGCAGGTTGCGGATGGCCGTCTCCATGGCCACGCCCAGCGCGCCGACGTTGGCGCCTGCACGCTCCAGCAGCGAGCGCGGCCCGTCGGCCTGCTGCAGCATGGCAGCCAGCACATGGCTGGGCTCGATGTAGGGGTTGTCGCGCGCCACGGCGGCGCTGCTGGCGTCTTGCAGCGCTTGCTGGAAGGCGGTGGTCAGTTTGTCGAGTCGCATGGGTTGGCCTCCGGGTTGGATTGGATATTGGGAGGCACGGGCTCCTTTCAAGGGAAGCGCAGGGCCAAAGAAAGGGCGGATTGAGCCAGATCAAGTTGATGGGCTCGAAGGCACTGACGCTGCCTGCCCCCGCCCGGCCAGGGTTCAGCCAGACGCCCCCAGTGCGGCCCGCAGTTCACCGCGCGCCACCTTGCCCAAGGCCGTGACGGGCAGCGAATCCATAAAGACCACCTTGGACGGACGCTTGAAGCGCGCCAGTCGGGGGCTCAGGGCCCGCAACAGGCTTTGTTCGGTCAGAGCAGCGCCACTGGGGTTGGCTTGGCGCACCACTACGAGCACGGGCACCTCGCCCCAACGTCTGTCGGCCACGCCCACCACGGCGCACTGCGCCACGCCGTTAAGCGCCGCCACCCACTGCTCAATCTCCGCCGGGTGGATGTTCTCGCCACCCGAGATGATGAGATCCTTGCTGCGGCCCACCACTTCATACAGGCCGTTGTGGTGCAGCCGTGCCAGGTCGCCGGTGTGGAACCAACCTTCGTTGTCAAAAGCGGGCTCGGCACTGCGGTGGTAGTCGCGCATCAATTGCGGCGCCTTCAGGCAAATCTCGCCGTCGGCCAACAAGCGCACCTGAACGCCCAGCGCCGCCCGACCCGCCATGCCCGGGTGGGCCATGGCTTCACCGGGCTTCAGCACGATGGAAACCGGCCCCGTTTCGGTGGCGCCATAAACCTGGGCCACGGGGATGCCTCGGGCATGGAAGGCCTGGATCAAGGCCAGCGGCACGATCTGCGAGCCGCTGTTGATGAACTGCAGGCTGCTCAAGTCGGCTTGGGGCCAGCGTGGGTGTTCGATCAGGGCGCGCATCACCGCGGGCACCAGCAAAGTGGTTGTGGGCCGCCAGTGTGCAACCGCGTCGAACCAAGACACAGCGTCAAAGCGGGCCTGCAGGGAAACCTTGGCGCCCACTGCGAGGGCGGGAAGCGTCTGGATGCACAAACCACCCACATGGAACAGGGGCAGAACACACAGCACTCGCGACTGCGCAGTCAGACCCTGCGCAGCCACCGCAGCCAGAACATTGGCCTGCAAACCCTGGCGCGTGTGCATGGCGGCCTTGGGCGTGCCCGTGGTGCCCGAGGTGTAGACCAACAGCACGTCGCCGGCCAACACATCCGCAGTGGGGCCCGGGGCCAGGCTGGCCCGCCGCAGCAGTTCAAGCGCGAGTGGCTGCAGTTCCGGCGTGCCCAGCAAGCGGCTGGCACCAGAGTGTGCAAGTTGATGCGCCAACTCGGACGCGGCCAAGCGCCAGTTCAACGGCATCAAGACCGCACCCAAGCGCTCGCAAGCCACCAGCGCGGCCAGCATGTCCCAGCTGTTGTGCCCCAACCAGGCGACGATGTCGCCGTGTTGCACACCGTCGCGTCGCAAATGCGCCTGGGCGGCACTGGCCAGCGTTTCTGGAACAAGGGCGTCAAACATCAGAGGCGCTCAGGTACGCGCAGCAACACCAGCGGGCGCGGCGGCAACCCACCAAGCGCACGGTTTCCAGTTCGCACCCGTCGCGCCTGCGGCGGCAGCTACTCAATGGCCTCGTCGCGCTCACCCGCTTCATACAGGCACTCGCGGCCCAGGCGGTCGACACAGAGCTCGGCTGTCCACGGCAGCATCAGGCTGCCGCAGCGGCTGTCGCGGTACAGGCGCTCCAGCGGCAGGCTCTTGAGCATGCTCTGGCCACCACAGGTGCGAATGGCCAGCGCCGCCAAGGCGTTGGCGTTTTCCATGATCGTGTAGTGGGCTGCATACAGGCGCATGCGGGTGTCCTTGTCGGGGTCGATGCAGGCGTCGCGGGCGTTCTGCAGAAAGAGCGCGCGGGTCTGCTCCAGCTTGATGCGCATCTCGGCCACGGCCATCTGCTTGGTCGGGTACATGCGGCGCTGGACGGGCGGCATGCCGGGCACTTCGGCGCGCAGGTAGGCGGCCGTGAAGTCGTAGGCGGCCTGGGCAATGCCCATGTAGGTGGGCGACAGCGTGGCAAACATGTGCGGAAAGCGCGACAGCGCCTGCCAGTACAGGCCCTCGGGCATCATGCGCGCGGTTTCGGGCACAAACACGTCCTTCAGCAACAGCGTGCGGCTGACCGTGCCGCGCATGCCCAGCGGGTCCCAGTCGCCCACCACGCTGACCCCCGGCGCGTCGGCCGGCACCGCCAGGTAGAGTGAGTCGCGCTGCGTGGCGCCGGGTTTGTCAGGTGTGCACAGCAGGCCGTAGAAGTCGGCCGCGCCGGCCAGTGACGCAAAGATCTTCTTGCCATTGATGACGTAGCCGCCGTCCACCGGCGAAGCCAGCGTGCCCCACGGTGCCTTGCCCGCGGCGGCGGCACCACCTTCGCTGAAGGGTTGTGAATAGACCAACCCCTGATCGGCAATGCGACCATGGTGGATGCGCCGGTTGGCTTCGTGGTCAGCCCGCTGCTCGGCCGTCATGTCCAGGGCGTCGGCGATGCTGCCGCTCCACAGGCAAGAGCTGACGTGCATGTTCCAGCTCAGCGCGGTGGCGCCGCAATGGCGGCCGACTTCAGCCGCCACCATCACATAGGTTTCGAAGTCGGCGCCCAGGCCACCCAAGGACTGGGGCACGCAGATCTTCAGCAGCCCGGCTTCGCGCAGGTCGCGGTAGTTGTCGAAAGGAAACGTGGCGTCGCGGTCGTGCTGCGCGGCGCGCGGCGCAAACTTGTCGCGCCCCAAGGTGGCCGCCAGCTCAATCAGTTCACGCTGCTGGCGGGTCAGTCTTTGGGGGTTGCCGGCGATGTGCACGCTTGTCTCCTCAGTCGTTCGCAAAGTGGCGCTGCAGGAAGGACACCACAGCGGCATTGAAGGCATCTGGCGATTCGACGTTGGCAATGTGACCAGCGCCCGGCAGGCACAGAAATTCAGCGCCAGCCACACGCTCGGCCATGCGTCGCATCACATCCGGTGGCGCGGTGCGGTCGTGTTCGGCCGCCAGCAGCAGCGTGGGTACACGCACAGCGCCCAGCGCGGCCCGGCGGTCAAACCCCGCAATGGCGGGCAGCGCCACTCGGTAGGTGGCCTCGGGCACGCGGGCCATGATCTCGATGGCCACTTTGGCGGCGTGCGCGCTGGCCAACGGCGAAACCATGCCCGGCACCAGGCGTTGCGCCATGCCCCGCATGCCCAGTCCAGCGTCCAACGGCGCCAGGCGATCGGCCAGGAACTGGGCCTGCCAGGCGCCGTCGGCCTTGCCAAACGCCGCGCTGGTGCAGGCCAGCACCAGCCCTTGCGCCAGGCCGGGTGCGCAGGCCATGACCTCTTGCGCCACCATGCCACCCATGCTGTGTCCCAAAAGTACCAGCTGCTGGGCACGCAGTTCAGCTGCCATCGCGGCGACGCTGGCCACCATGGCGGCCAAGGTGGGCAGGCCCGACGAGTCCCCATAACCGGGGAAGTCGATGGCCACTGCGCGGTAGCCCGCCTGGGCGATGGCGCTGGCCGTTGCCGAGGCTTCGTCCAACCAGATCGAACGCCCGCCGCCCACCCCGTGCAGCAGCAACACGGCGGTGTCGCCCTGCCCGGCCGCGGTGTAGGCCGGCAAGCTCATTGGAGTCCCTTCGTGCTGTGCAGTCCGGTATTCGCCCTTGGGGCGGCCCGGCGCGCTCATTGAAGTCCCTTCGTGCTGTGCACTCCGGTATTCGCCCTTGGGGCGGCCCGGCGCGCTCATACCAAAACGCCCTGCTCAACCACCGCCAAGCCATCGAGCCGCACCGTGCAGGCGCGCAATGGCAAGTCGAAGTGGCCCAGCGTGTGGCGGCCAGCCACCTCGTTGGCGCCGGTGCTGTACAGGAAGTTGCCCGCAAAGGCGCGCAGCTCGGTGCCGTTGAAATCGGCCTTGTCATAAAAGGCCATGGCGTCCCAGCGTGCGCGCCGGTTCAGGCCCCAGCCCAGGTGCGACACCGCGTAGGCCGCCGGGTCGTTCCAGGCCGCGAAGTAGCCGCGCATCAGTTCCGCGTCCAAGCCGTCGCCTTCCACGCTGCGCACAAAGTCGTCTTCGATCAGCAGCCGCACGGGCGCGTCCAGGTAGCGTTTGAAGGTCAGGTTGACGTCGCCGCGGTCGAGCACCAAGGTGCCGCCCACACGGCCCGCCGCCGGGAAGGCCAGCACCAGGCCGCCGGGCCAGTGGCTCAGCGTGCCGGGCTTGCTGCTGAAGCCCCAAACACCACCCACCCGGGCGCCGGCCAGCGACACCCGCAGGTCGGTGCCCGCAGCCGAGCTGACGTGCATGTGCTGGGCGGACTTGAGCTTGCGCATGGCGTCGCGCACCGGCGCTTCGTCTTCGGCTTGCGGCAGGCAGCGTTCCAGGATCTCGGGGTGTTCGTGGCTGATGGCCAGCACCCGGGCGCCACCGCCCAGGATGCGCGGCAGCTCGATCGCGTGCTGCAGGCCTTCGACGGTGCAGTCTGCAACGAAGACGCAGCCGGCCAACGCCTGCACCACCGGCTCGATCTGGCCGATGGCGTCCGACGCGCCCGTGCTGCGCACCGGGACCGGGGCCGTCAAGGCACGGCCCGGCAAAACCACATGGAAAGGCCGCGCACCCAACCGCGCCAAGGCTAGCTCGGACAGTTGCGGCAACTCGGCCCGGGTCTGGCTTTCGGACAAGACCGCACAGACATCGCCTGCCTTCACGCCGCACAGCGCAAAGGCGTGCACAAACATGTCGATCCACTTGGCTTGCAGGGGCAGTCCGGGCATCACAGAACCTCCCCCAACAAACGATAGTGACCCGCCTGAAACACCAGCGGCGCCAATGCAGACTCCGAGCATGCCAAAACCCGGCCAATGAACAGCCGGTGATCGCCCGCCACCTGCTGCGTTTCGGTTTCGCACTCGAACACGGCCGCGCAGCCCACCAACACCGGTGCACCGTGCGCGCCCAAGGACCAGCTGCCCTCGGCAAAACGGTCTTCACTCTTGGACGCAAAACGACGCGACAACTCCACCTGCGAATCGGCCAAGACGTTGATGGCAAAACGGCTGGCCGCTGCAAACGCCGCCAGGGCCGGGCTGGCGCTGCGCAGCGACCACAAGACCAAGGGGGGCTCCAGCGACAAAGCGCTGAAGGAGTTGGCGGTCAGGCCGACAAAGTCGCCCGCCGCGTCACAACAGGTCACCACCGTCACGCCGGTGGTGAAGCGGCCCAAGGCGTTGCGCAGTTGTCGGCTGTCCATGCTGTCCCGCTCAGCCGGTGCGCAGTGGGCGCGTTTTCAGCGATCCGGGGGCGTTCATTCGGCGTTGGATGCCCGAATGCCCCAGCGCGCCAGCGCGGCGTCGTCGGCCACCCGTGCGTCGACCCAGAATGAACCTTCGGCCGAGGTTTCCTTTTTCCAGAACGGGGCCTGGGTCTTCAGGTAATCCATCAAGAACTCGCAGGCCTGAAAGGCCTGCCCGCGGTGGGCCGAGGTCACGGCCACCAACACGATCTGCTCACCGGGTTGCAGCAGGCCCACCCGGTGGATCACCCGGGCAGCGCGCAGGTCAAAACGCTGGTGGGCTTGATCGATCATGGCTTCGATGGCGCGCTCGGTCATGCCCGGGTAGTGCTCCAGCTCCATGGCGCTGATGGCGTCTTGGCTGCCGGTGCGCTCGCGCACGGTGCCGGTGAAGGTGGCCACCGCGCCCACGCCACCGTCGCCATCGCGCAGTGCCGCGACCTCGGCCGAGAGGTCGAAGTCCTGGGTTTGAATGGAGACCCGGCTCATGATCGTCAGCCGCCCGTGACCGGTGGGAAAAAGGCCACCTCAGCACCATCGCTGAGCGGCGCAGACTCGTCGCACAAGGTCTGGTTCAGGGCCGTCCGCACAGCACGCCCCCGCGCCAGCACTTCGGCATGCCGGCCGCCCAGGGCCAGCAGCACGTCGCGCAGTTGGGCCACGCTACTGCCAGGGGGCATGTCGATGTGCTCTGAAGGCCCCAGGGCCTCGCGCAGCGAAGCGAAATAGCGCACCTGGATGTTCATCGCGCCACCAATTCCGCCAAGGGCAGGAAGCGCACGGTCTGTCCGGCCTGGATCGGTGTGCCGGGCGGGTTGTCGAGCAGACCATCGGCCCAAACGGCCGAAGTGAGCACACCGCTGCTCTGGTTGCCAAACAGCGCCAGACCGCCTTCTTCGTTGACCTGCACACGCAAGAACTCGCGCCGCTTGTCGGGCTTGGGCCAGTCGAAATCGGCACGCATCGGAAGGCCACGGGGCAGGCCAGCGGCCATGCCTTGCAGGCTGCGCAGCACCGTGGTCACGGCCAGCAGCCAGGTGACAAACGACGACACCGGGTTGCCCGGCAAGCCCACCAACAGCGCGGAGCTGCCGTCCGGCCTGCGGATGCTGCCAAAGGCCAGTGGCTTGCCCGGCTTGATGGCCATTTGCCAATGCTCGATGTGCCCTTCAGCCTGCGCGGCCGGCTTCAGGTGGTCTTCTTCACCCACCGAGACACCGCCGCTGGTGACGATGAGGTCATGCCGCACGGCCGCCTGGCGCAGGGCCTCACGGGTGGCGTCCAGGCGGTCGGGCACGATGCCCAGGTCGGTGACCTCGCAACCTGCGGCTTGCGCCAAGCCCCGCAGCACAAAGCGGTTGCTGTTGTAGATGGCGCCGGGCCGCAAGGGCTCGCCCGGCATCATCAATTCGTCGCCGGTTGAAAAGATGGCCACCCGAGGGCGGCGCAGCACCTGCAGTTCGCCCACGCCGACTGAAGCGGCCAAGCCCAGGGCTTGCGGGGTCAGGCGTTGGCCCACCTGCAGCACAGCCTGCCCTTGCCGCACGTCTTCGCCCCGGCGGCGTATCCACTGGCCGGCACGGGGAACGGTGTTCACCCGAACGCTGCCCAGCCCAGCGCCAGCCACCGCTTCGCACTGCTCCTGCATCACCACCGCGTCGGCACCCAGTGGAACCTGGCCCCCGGTGAAGATGCGCGCTGCGGTGCCCGCCTGCAGCGGCCATGCCACCTGCCCCGCCGGGATGCGTTGCGACACCAGCAACTCGGCGCCGCTGCTGGGCACGTCGGCCGAGCGCAAGGCGTAGCCGTCCATCGCGGTGTTGTCTTCGGGCGGCACATCCAAGGTGGCCAGCACGGCCTGCGCCAACACCCGGCCCAGGGCGTCAAAGGTCGAAACCCGCTCGATGTCTTGAAGGGCATGGGGCGCGGCACCCGCTGCCAACCTGGCGAGTGCATCGTCCAAGCTCAACAGCGGTCGCAACTCAGTCATGGTTGAAGCTGAGGTTGAAGCAGAGGTTGAAGCAGGGGTTGAAGCAGGGGTTGTCGTCATGGCTGTACTTGGAGCGCTCTGCCCGGTCCAGCGGGACGTTCGCGAATGACACACTCCATCAAGGTGGTCTTGCCGGCGCCCGAGGCGCCGCTGAAGCCGCAGACTTTCATGCCGCGCAGTGCTGCTCGATGAAGCGCTGCACCACTGCGGCGTCAGGCCTGATCACGGTGAAACGCTTGGGCAGGTTTTCAATGCCGCGCAATGCCGCCGGCGGCTGCGGATCCTGGCCGGTGGCTTCGCGAATGGTGGCGGCAAACTTGGCCGGCAAGGCGGTCTCCAGCACCAACATGGGCACACCGGGTTGCAGATGGGCCAACGCCACCTTCAATCCATCGGCGGTGTGGGTGTCGATCATCAGACCCGTGTCTTGCCAGGTGCGGCGAATCGTGGCCAGGCGGTCGGCGTGCGTGCTGCGCCCCGAAACAAAGCCAAAGCCCGCAGCCGGCGCAAACTCGGCCGGGCTGAGGGTGAAGCCACCGTGGCGCGCCAGCCCTTGACCAAAAAGCTCGGCCACCCGAGCGCCCTGGCGGCCCAGCAAGTCGAACACAAAACGCTCGAAGTTGCTGGCCTTGCTGATGTCCATGCTGGGGCTGGACGTCTCGTGTGTTTCGGCCGTGGCCCGCACCCGGTAGGTGCCGGTTTTGAAGAACTCGTCCAGCACGTCGTTTTCATTGGTGGCCAACACCAGTTGCTGAATGGGCAAGCCCATCATGCGCGCCACGTGGCCAGCACAGATGTTGCCGAAGTTGCCCGATGGCACGGCAAAGCTCACACGTTGCTGGTTGGACGTGGTGGCCTGGAAGTAGCCGGCAAAGTAGTAAACCACCTGGGCCAGCAGGCGCGCCCAGTTGATGGAATTGACCGTGCCGATCCGGTAGCGGCGCTTGAAGTCCAGGTCGTTGCTGACGGCCTTGACGATGTCCTGGCAGTCGTCAAACACACCTTCCACCGCGATGTTGTGGATGTTGGCGTCTTGCAGACTGAACATCTGGGCCTGCTGGAAGGGGCTCATGCGGCCGTGGGGGCTGAGCATGAAAACGCGCACGCCTTTCTTGCCGCGCATGGCGTACTCGGCCGCGCTCCCCGTGTCGCCACTGGTCGCACCGAGGACGTTGAGCGTCTCGCCCCGGCGCGCCAGTTCGTACTCGAACAGGTTACCGAGCAACTGCATCGCTATGTCCTTGAACGCCAGCGTCGGCCCGTTGGAGAGCGCTTCAAGATACAGGGGGCTCGCCGCGTCC
>JAYVSX010000075.1:0-3680 GCA_043774975.1 Rubrivivax sp. | reverse complement strand
ACCTTGAAGTCCATGTCGCCCAGGTGATCTTCGTCACCGAGGATGTCGGTCAGCACCGCGAAGCGATTGCCGTCCTTGATCAGGCCCATCGCGATGCCGGCCACATGGGCCTTCAGCGGCACGCCGGCGTCCATCAGCGCCAGGCATCCGCCGCACACCGAAGCCATTGACGACGAGCCATTCGACTCGGTGATCTCGGAGACCACGCGCATCGAATACGGGAAGTCGGCCTGGCTCGGCAGCACCGCCACCAGCGCCCGCTTGGCGAGGCGGCCGTGGCCGATCTCGCGCCGCTTCGGGGTGCCGACGCGGCCGGTTTCGCCGGTCGCGAACGGCGGCATGTTGTAGTGCAGCATGAAGTGCTCGGTGAACTCACCGGCCAGGGCGTCGATGCGCTGCGCGTCGCGCGCGGTGCCCAGCGTGGCAATCACCAGTGCCTGGGTTTCACCGCGGGTGAAGAGCGCCGAGCCGTGAGCCCGAGGCAGCACGCTGTTGCGAATCTCGATCTGGCGCACGGTGCGGGTGTCGCGCCCGTCGATGCGCGGCTCGCCGGCCAGGATCTGGCCGCGCACCAGGCGCGATTCAATCTCGAACAGCAGGCCCTCGATCTTCACGCTGTCAAAGGCCACACCTTCGGCCTTGAGCGCAGCAAACACCGCGGCGTAAGCGTCACGCGTGGCTTGGGTGCGGGCTTGCTTGCTGCGGATCTGGTAGGCAGCGCGCAGCGGCTCTTCGGCCAGCGCGGCGATCTTGGCGATCAGCGGCTCGTCCTTGGCCGGCGGCGTCCATTGCCATTGCGGCTTGCCGGCTTCCTTGACCAGCTCGTTGATGGCGTTGATGGCGATCTTGCCCTGCTCGTGGCCAAAGACCACGGCGCCGAGCATGATGTCTTCGGGCAGCTGGTCGGCTTCGGATTCCACCATCAGCACGGCCGATTCGGTGCCAGCGACCACCAGGTCAAGCTGGCTGCCTGCCAGCGCGGTCTTGCCAGGGTTGAGCACGTACTGCCCACCAACGTAGCCCACGCGTGCGGCGCCAATGGGGCCGTTGAAAGGGATGCCGCTGATGGCCAGCGCAGCGCTGGTGCCGATCATGGCAGCGATGTCGGCCTGCACCTCGGGGTTCAGGCTGACCACGTGGATGATGACCTGGACTTCGTTGAAGAAGCCGTCCGGAAACAGCGGGCGAATCGGGCGGTCGATCAAGCGGCAGGTCAGCGTTTCCAGTTCGCTGGGCCGACCTTCACGCTTGAAGAAGCTGCCCGGGATCTTGCCTGCGGCGTAGCTCTTTTCGGTGTAGTCCACGGTCAGCGGGAAAAAGTCCTGCCCGGCTTTGGCATCGGTCTTGCCAACCACCGTGGCCAACACCACGGTGTCGTCAATGTTGACCAGAACGGCACCACTGGCCTGACGGGCGATTTCGCCGGTTTCCAGCGTGACGGTGTGTTGACCCCATTGGAAGGTCTTGGTGACTTTATTGAACATGCTCATGCGTGGTCTTCCTTGAAGAAGGTGGGCAGCGTTATGCCATTCCAGTGATGCCCGTGCCCCGAAGCGGAGGTTTGGCGCCGTTGGAATGACACTGCAAATGCGGCCCTGGGTTGTTGAACTGAAGTGAAAAAACTCAAAGGGCCGCTGCAGAACAGCGGCCCTTCGGAACTTACTTGCGCAGGCCCAGCTTGGCGATCAGCGTGGTGTAGCGGTCGGCGTCGGTGTCCTTCAGGTAGGACAGCAAGCGCTTGCGCGCGTTGACCATTTTCAGCAAGCCACGGCGGCCGTGGTGGTCCTTGGCGTGCTCTTTGAAGTGCGGGGTGAGTTCGTTGATGCGCGTGGTCAGCAGCGCAACTTGAACTTCGGGGCTGCCGGTGTCGGCAGGACCACGGGCGTGGGCTTTGACAACTTCGGCGGTGTGGGCGGTGGTCAGGGGCATTGGATTTCCTTGTTGTTGGAAACCGCCCCGCGCAGACGAGCCAGTGTTGGCGCTGCGTCGCGAGGGTTTCCGGGTTGACTTGCGGAACACCAGTGAAACCGACCGGCGCCGTGCTGTTCTGGACCGCCCACCACATCTGGAAAGGGCCTAGAGCCCGCGATTATAGACCGACTGCCAGGCTCAAGCGGTGGGCGACAGCTCCGCCAGCGGCCAACGCGGGCGCACGTCAAACGCGCCCGCGTGCTCACCCTGCGCCAAACCGTGTTGCACGCGCAGCGCCGCTGCCAGCGCGATCATGGCGCCGTTGTCGGTGCACAGCGCCAGTGGCGGGTAGTGCACCTGGGCGCGCAGCTGCGCTGCACCGGCATCGAGCTTTTCGCGCAGACGCAGATTGGCCCCCACGCCACCGGCCACCACCAGGCGGCGCAGGCCGGTTTGCCGCAGGGCCTTCAGCGCCTTGGCTACCAGCACGTCCACGATGGCCGCCTGGGTGCTGGCCGCCAGGTCGGCCAGCATGACTGGGCTGATGTCGGTGCCCAGCTTGCGGTGCTGCGTCATCACCGCCGTCTTCAAGCCGGCAAAGGAAAAATCCAGGTCCTTGCTGTGCAGCAGGGGCCTGGGCAGCGCATAGGCCACCGCGTTGCCGGCCTGGGCCAGTCGCGCCAAGGCCGGGCCACCGGGGTAACCCAGGCCCATCAGTTTGGCGCTCTTGTCGAAGGCCTCGCCGGCCGCATCGTCAATGGTCTCGCCCAGCAATTGATAGCGACCGATGCCCTGAACAGCCATCAGCTGGGTGTGGCCGCCCGACACCAGCAGCGCGACAAAGGGAAACTCAGGCGGGTCGTCGGCCAAGAACGGCGACAGCAGGTGGCCTTCCAGGTGGTGGATGCCGAGCGCCGGTTTACCAAGCGCGGCCGCCAGCGCCACGGCCACACCGGCCCCCACGAGCAGGGCGCCGGCCAAGCCGGGGCCGCGTGTGTAGGCCACCAGGTCCACGTCGCGCAGCGTGCACCCTGCTCGGTGCAACACCTGTTGCGCCAGCGGCAACACCCTTCGAATGTGGTCGCGCGAAGCCAGCTCAGGCACCACGCCGCCGTAGGCAGCGTGCATGTCGATCTGGCTGTGCAGTGCTTCAGCCAGCAGGCGGGGCACACCACCGGGTCGGGTTTCGACCAGCGCCACACCGGTCTCGTCACAAGAGGATTCAAAGCCAAGGATCTTCACCGCCGCATTTTAGTGGCCCCAGTGTTGGCGACTGCGCCCAACCCCGCACCACGTTTGAACAAGGCCCAAGGGTTGGCGCAGCTCTTGCACTGGTTCAGACATGGCACGAGACAGTTTGACCTTGGCGGTGTTGATCGTCACCGACCCGTTGGCAGAAGCCTCCGAAGACGCGCTGGCCATTTCGTCGGCATTGGCTGACGCCGGTCATCTGGTGCTGGGCGTGCGCGCTGGCGACGCCACCTTACCCGCCGCGATGGCCCGACTCAAGCCCGACGTGGTGGTGGTCAAGACCGACAGCGCGGTGCGCGACGTGCTCGAGCACATCGTGATGGCCACCCGCGACGCCCGCCGCCCGGTCGTGATGTTCACCAACGACGATGACCGTCCCACCATGCGCACTGCCTTGGGTGCGGGCGTGTCGGCCTACGTGGTCAAAGGACTGCAACCCCAGCGGGTGCAGGCGGTGATTGACGTGGCACTGGAACGCTTTGCCTCTGAACAGGCCTTGCGTAACGAACTCCGGGTGG
>JAYVSX010000074.1:0-17534 GCA_043774975.1 Rubrivivax sp. | reverse complement strand
CTGCGCAGACGCTCTCAGCGCCAAGCGGGGTGCTTCACGGGCCGTGTTACTCCGCCCGGATGTTGGCGCGTTGAATCACCAGCTTCCAGTTGTCGTACTCGTCGCGGTAGGTCTTGGCAAACTGCTCGGGCGTGCTGCCCACAGGCTCGGCACCGGTTTTTTCCAGCCGCTCCATCATCTCGGGCGAGCGCACGATGGCGTTGAGTTCACGGTTCAGGCGCGCCACGATGTCGGCCGGCGTGCCGGCCGGCGCAAAAAAGCCAAACCAGTTGCCAAACTCCATGCCCGGCACACCCTGTTCGGTCAGCGTGGGCACCTGGGGCAGCGAAGCCGAGCGCTTGGCACCGCTGACCGCCAGCGGCCGCACCCGGCCCGCTGCGATGTGCGGCTGCGCCGAAACCACACTGTCCATCAGGAAGCCAATCTGCCCGGCAATCAAATCGGTCATCACCAGGCCCGTGCCGCGGTAGGGGATGTGCACGACAAACAGCCCGCCCGCGCGCCACTTGAACATTTCCGCCGTCAGGTGCGGGTAGGTGCCGATGCCGCTGGAGCCAAAGTTGTATTTGCCCGGGTTTTTCTTGAGCAGCGCCACCAATTCCTTGGCCGTGGTCGCCGGAAAGTTTTGCCCTACCACCAGCACGCTGGGCGCGTTGGCCACGTGCACCACGGGCGCAAAGTCCTTGAAGGCGTCGTAAGGGATGCGCGGGTTCAGCGCAGGGCCGATTGAATGGGTTGAACTGGTGGCCAGCAAGATGATGTAGCCATCGGCCGGCGCCTTGGCCACGATGTCCGAACCGATGCTGCCGCCAGCGCCCGGCTTGTTGTCGACCACCACCTGCTGGCCCAACGAGGCCGACAGCTTCTGCGCCAACATGCGGCCGATGATGTCGGTGGCGCCGCCGGCCGGAAACGGGATCACCAGCCGCAAGGGCTTGACGGTGGGCCAGGCTTGAGCCTGGGCCGGGGCGGGCGCCAGCAACAGGGCGGCCAAAGAAGCGGTGAACAGGGCAGTCAGCAGGCTTTTCATGCGGGTACGGTGGCAGCGGTGGCGCGGTTGACTCAATCGAGCCGGATCATACCCACGGCCCTGTTGGGTATGCTCGCAGGCTGACCCGTTCGATGCACTCAGCCTTTTAGTCGCGCCATTGCGATTGACCTCACCCGGAGCCCCGCCTCATGACCCGCGTCTTCAACTTCAGCGCCGGCCCCGCCGCCCTGCCCCCTTCTGTGCTGCAACAGGCGGCCGACGAAATGCTGGACTGGCACGGCAGTGGCATGAGCGTGATGGAGATGAGCCACCGCGGCAAAGAATTCATCGGCATCGCCGACGAGGCGCAGGCCTTGCTGCGCGAGCTGTTGTCCATACCCAGCACCTACAAAGTGCTGTTCATGCAGGGTGGCGCGATTGCAGAAAACGCCATCGTGCCGATGAACATGTTGCGCGGCAAAACCAGCGCCGACTATGTTGACACCGGTGAGTGGAGCAAAAAGTCCATCAAGGAAGCCAAGAAATACGGCGCGGTCAACGTGGTGGCCAGTGCCGCCGGCAGCGGCTACACCAGCATCCCGGCGCCCGCCACCTGGAAGCTGGACCCGGGCGCGGCCTACGTGCACATCTGCTCCAACGAAACCATTGGCGGTGTGGAGTACCACTTCACGCCCGACACCGGCGCCGTGCCGCTGGTGGCCGACATGAGCAGCAGCATCCTGTCGCGCCCGGTCGACGTGTCGAGATACGGCTTGATCTACGGCGGCGCACAAAAGAACATCGGCCCGGCCGGCCTGACCATCGTCATCGTGCGTGAAGACCTGCTGGGCGGTGCGTTGCCGGCCACGCCGACTGCCTTTGACTACCAGGTGGTGGCTGAAAACGACAGCATGTACAACACGCCGCCCACCTACGCCATCTACATCGCCGGCCTGGTGTTCAAGTGGCTGAAGGCGCAAGGCGGGCTGGCGGCGATGGAGCTGCACAACCGCAAAAAAGCGGCGCTGCTTTACGACTTCCTGGACAACACCACGTTCTACAGTGCGCCGGTGGCCAAGGACTGCCGCAGCCTGATGAACGTGCCCTTCAAGCTGAAGAACGAAACCTTGGACGCTGCGTTCCTGAAGGGCGCAGAAGCGCGTGGCATGGTGCAGCTCAAGGGCCACCGCTCGGTGGGCGGCATGCGTGCTTCCATCTACAACGCCATGCCGATCGCGGGTGTGCAGGCGCTGGTGGCCTACATGAAAGAGTTCGAGGCCCAACATGGCTGAGCGCTTTGGGGTTCTGGTGCTCAACGCCATCTCGGCCAGCGGCCTGTCGCGCCTGCCTGCAGCCAGCTACCGCGTGGGCAAGGAAATCGCTGCGCCCGACGCCATCCTGGTGCGCAGTGCCGACCTGCACAGCATGGACATCCCCACCAGTGTGCGCGCCATCGGCCGCGCTGGGGCCGGCACCAACAACATCCCGGTAGCTGCACTCAGCGCGCGCGGCGTGCCGGTCTTCAATGCCCCGGGCGCGAACGCCAACGCCGTGAAAGAACTGGTGCTGGCCGGCATGTTCATCGCCGCGCGCCAGATCGGCCCGGCGCTGCGTTATGTGGACGCCCTGGACGTCACCCATCCCGACCTGGACAAGACGGTGGAAGACGGCAAAAAAGCCTTCGCTGGCTATGAACTGCAGGGACAGACGCTGGGCATCGTGGGCCTGGGCAAGATCGGCTGCCTGGTGGCCGACGCGGCCATCAAGCTGGGCATGGACGTGCTGGGCTTCGACCCCGACATCACGGTCGACGCCGCCTGGAGCCTGCCGGCCCAGGTCAAGCGCGCCAGCAGCGTCAACGACGTGCTGCGCAGCTCGAAGTTTGTGACCCTGCATGTGCCCTTGGTGGAAGCCACACGCGGCCTGGTCAACGACGCCAACATCGGCCTGATGCGCTCCAGCGCGGTGCTGCTCAATTTCAGCCGCGAAGGTGTGGTCGACAACGAGGCCGTGCTCAGCGCCCTGGGCAGCAACGGCTTGGCCAGTTATGTCTGCGACTTTCCGCACGCCAGCCTGCACCGGCACCCCAAGGTGGTGGCGCTGCCGCACCTGGGCGCCAGCACCCGGGAAGCCGAAGAGAACTGCGCGGTGATGGTGGTGGACCAACTGCGCGACTACCTGGAACACGGCCAGGTAACCCATGCCGTGAATTTCCCCACTGTGCAGATGGCGCGCGAGAGCGCCTACCGGGTGGCCATCGCCAACGCCAACGTGCCCAACATGCTGGGCCAGATCAGCACCACCATGGCCAACGCCGGGCTCAACATCCACAACATGGTCAACAAGAGCCGCGGAGAAATGGCCTACACGCTGGTCGACGTGGAAAGCCCGGTGGGGCCCGCTGTGCTGCAGGCGCTGAAGGCCATTCACGGCGTGTTGGCGGTGCACTACCTGCCCGATCCGCGCTGACTTGCATGGGGCCTGGCAGCGCCAGCGACAGCCGCTGAGTCGCGCCGGCCCGGTTGCCTGCCCGAGCATCAAACCATGGACACCGACGAAGGCCCCCCGCTGCTGACCCACGACGCTCCGGGTCGCGCCACCATCACGCTCAACCGGCCGCGGCACCTGAACCGCCTGCACCGCGAAGACCTGCAAACGCTGCAGTCGCAGATCGCGCAGCTGGCCGCCGATCGCACCCTTCGCGTGGTGGTGCTGACCGGCCGTGGCCGCGCCTTCTGTGCCGGTTTCAACCTGCAAGAGCTCGAGCAAGCTGACGCTGCGGGCCGTGATCCGCAACTGTTTGAACACACCGTTGACGCGCTGGAAGCCCTGCCCGTGCCTACCGTTGCACGGTTGAACGGCGGCGTGTGGGGCGGCGCCACCGACCTGGCCTTGGCCTGTGACTTCCGGGTCGGCGTCACGGGCATGGAACTGCGCATGCCAGCGGCCCGGTTGGGCCTGCACTACTACCCCAGCGGGCTGCAGCGGTACGTGTCGCGCCTGGGCCTGGCCGCTGCCAAACGATTGTTCCTGTTGGCCGAAACGGTCAGCGCCGCTGAGTTGCTTGAGCTGGGCTACCTGGATGAGCTGGTGGAGCCCGACGCACTCGACCCGGCCGTCGAAACCTTGGCGCAGTCGCTGCTGGCGGGCGCACCGCTGGCCCTGCAAGGCATGAAGCAGTCGCTCAACGAAGTCAGTCGCGGTGGGTGGCAGTCCGACACCATCCGCCAGCGTGAGCGCCTTTGCGCTGGCAGCCAAGACCTGACCGAAGGCCTGGCCGCTTTTGCCCAGCGCCGTGCGGCCCAGTTCAAGGGACGGTGACACGGGCGCATCCAACGGGCTTGGGCCTGCGTAACCCAGGTGATGCGCCTGTGTGGCTTGATTTGTAAGGTCAGGCGCTCATCCAGCGACTCCTCTGCGTCATGAACCCACGGCCCCACCCATCCCGTCACAAGTACCACAGCGGCATGCTGATCGCTGTGGCCGCAGTGGTTGCCTCATTCGGGTCACCGCCTGCCCTGGCCCAGGCCCCTGCCGCCAGCGCGCTGCGCGCGCCAGACACCTTGCGTGGCAAGGCCCTGGACGGTCGGATCTTCGACCTGGCTGCACAGCGCGGCCGGGTCGTGATGGTGGTGCTGTGGCGCACCGACTGCGGCGTTTGCCTGAACAAGATGCCCGAGTTGCGCGCCAACGCGCTGGGCTGGAAGGGCAAGCCCTTTGACCTGGTGACCCTGAGCCTGGACCCGCAGCGCACCGACACCGACAGCTACGACCGCACCCGTCGCCTGGTGGCCTCAGCCGAAGGCCCGGTCTGGGCCCTTTGGCAAGGTGATGTGCAGTGGACAGCCGCCTGGGGCTCGGGCGCGCGCCTGCCCGTGACCCTGGTCTTCGACCGCGAAGGCGTGCTCAAGGAACGCCATGAAGGGCGGGTGCCCGCCGACGTTTGGGACAGCGTGGCCGACTTGTTGCCCTAACTTACAAGATGCGGGGCCACGCCCCGGATCAGGGAAGACATCCACCTCACGGGGTCGTCGCCTCAGAGCCGCTCAAACACCGTTGCAATACCCTGGCCACCACCAATGCACATGGTGACCAGCGCGTAGCGCCCGCCCGTGCGGTGCAACTCATAGACCGCCTTGGTGGCCAGAAAAGCGCCACTGCAGCCAATCGGGTGACCCAGCGCAATGGCGCCACCGTTGGGGTTGACCTTTTTCATGTCGAATTCCAGGCCGCGCGCCACCGCAATGGCTTGGGCAGCGAAGGCTTCGTTGCTCTCGATCACGTCGATCTGGTCCAACGTCAACCCGGCCTTCTTGAGCGCCAGCTTGCTGGCCGGAATGGGGCCTTCACCCATGATCTCGTTGGGCACACCGGCCACCGCGTAGCTGACCATTCGCGCCATCGGCTTGTGGCCATGCGCTGCGGCCACGGCGGCGTCGGCCAGCACAAAAAACGCCGCGCCGTCGTTGATGCCCGACGCGTTGCCGGCCGTCACCGAGCCGCCTTCTTTCTTGAACGCGGGCTTGAGCTTGCCCAGGCTTTCCATGGTGGTGTCGGCCTTCACGTGCTCGTCGGTGTCAAAGGTGACTTCGCCTTTGCGGGTCTTTTTGACGATCGGCACGATCTGGCTCTTGAAACGGCCTTCGGCGATGGCGGCAGCGGCCTTGCGGTGTGAGTCGACTGCCAGCGCGTCCTGCTCTTCGCGTGTGATGCCCCACTTGGTGACCAGGTTTTCGGCCGTGATGCCCATGTGGCCCACCCCAAAGGGGTCGGTCAGCGTGGCCACCATGGTGTCGATCAGCTTGGTGTCGCCCATGCGCGCACCGCTGCGCATGGCGGTGCTCAGGTAGCCACCGCGGCTCATGACTTCCACACCGCCACCCACGCCGTAGTCGCAGTCGCCCAGCAGGATGTTCTGCGCCGTGGTGACGATGCCCTGCAAGCCGCTGCTGCACAGCCGGTTGACCGACATGGCCACGCTGTCCATCGGCAGACCGGCCTGAATGCTGGCCACCCGGGCCACGTAAGCAAAGCGGCTTTCGGTGGGAATGGTGTTGCCCACCGTCACGTAGTTGATGGCCTTGGGGTCGACGCCCGAGCGGGCCACTGCTTCTTTCATCACCAGGCCAGCCAGTTCGGCCGGTTCCATGTCGGCCAAAGCGCCGTTGAAAGTGCCGATGGCGGAACGGGCTGCGCCCAGGACGACAACGTCGCGTTTGCTCATGAGGGGTCTCCTTGAAGGGGTTGGGAATCGGGTGTCCCGAGGCCAAGAGTGGGCGCCCGGTGGCTGGCGTCTGGCTTACAAGCCGGGGCCGCGCTCAACCATACCCGTTTTGATCGCCCATGGTTGACCGCGGCGCGGGCGCTCAGCCGTTCAGCGGCTGGCGGCCTGCAGCAGCTGGGCCAGCACCGCAACGGCAATCACCTCGGGTTCTTTGCCGGTGATGCCGGGCACGCCAATCGGGCAGACCAAACGCTCCAGCAGCTGTGGCGTCACGCCGCGCTGCAGCAAGCGGTGCTCAAAACGGGCCCGTTTGGTCTGGCTGCCGATCAAGCCGAAATAGCCAAAGTCACCGCGCGCCAGGATGGCCTGGGTGATGGCCATGTCCAGGTCATGGCTGTGGGTCAGCACCAAAAAAAAGCTGCCCGGCGCTGCGTGGTCCACCTCGGCTTGCACGGGTTCAACACACACAGGCTGGATGTGCGGGGGCAGGCTTTGCTGAGGGAACTCGCTGTCGCGCTCATCGATCCACTGCACCCGGCAGGCCACGCCGGCCAGCAGCTGCACGATGGCGCGGCCCACATGCCCGGCGCCATAAAGTTGCAGCTCAAAGCGCGGGCCAGGTGCAGCCCACTCCGAGGGGCATGCGCCCTGCAGCGGTGTGAAGCACAAGGTCAACGCGCCGCCGCAACATTGACCCAGGGACGGGCCCAACGCGACCCGCTGCGCCACCACGGGCGCTGCGCTGGGCGCTGGGTCGCCAGAGCCAGCGCCAGTGCCAACTGCGGCCAAGCCGCGCGCAATCAGGGCCCGCGCGTCGGTGATGGCACGCCATTCCAGATGACCGCCGCCAATCGTGCCCACCACTTCATCGGCGGCCACCAGCATGCGGGTGCCGTCGGCGCGCGGAACGCTGCCCTTGGCGTCGCGCACCTCCACCACCACGGCCGCACGGCCGGCCGCCAGCCAGCGCAGCGCGGTGGCCTGCAGGTCCAGCATCAGGCGTGTGCCTGCACCGCGGTCACGGCGCGCAGGATGGCCTCGCTGGTGGCCGGCGCTTGCAGCGGCGGGTTGACGCGGTGCCCAGCCACGGCCGAGATGGCGTCGCGGATCGCGAAAAACACGCTGAAGGGCAGCAGCAGCGGTGGCTCGCCCACCGCCTTGCTGCGGTGGATGCTGTCATGCACGTTGTCGCGCTCAAACAGCGCGGTGTGCAGCTGCGTTGGGCAGTCGTTGGCGGTGGGGATCTTGTAGGTGCTGGGGGCGTGGGTGGTCAGCAAACCGGCCTTGGGCGAGCCGTCGGCCGGGTGCCAGACCAGCTCTTCCATCGTCAGCCAGCCCATGCCCTGGATGAAGGCACCTTCGACCTGGCCGATGTCGATGGCCGGGTTCAGCGAGCGGCCGGCGTCGTGCAGGATGTCGGCGCACAGCAGCTTCCATTCACCGGTCAGGGTGTCGACCAGCACCTCGCTCACCGCGGCGCCATAAGCAAAATAGAAAAAGGGCCGGCCCTGCAGGGTCTGGCGGTTCCAACTCAGGCCGGGCGTGGCGTAAAAACCGTCGCTCCAGAGTTGCACGCGCGCCAGATACGCAGCGGCCACCACATCGGCAAAAGGTTGGCGGTGGCCATTGACGATCAAGCCGTCGCCCTCGAAGCGCACGGCTGGTGGCTCGCCGCCCCACTGCGCGGCAGCAAATTCCGCCAGCCGGTTGCGGATCTTGCGCGCCGCGTCCTGCGCCGCCTTGCCGTTCAGGTCAGCGCCGGTGCTGGCTGCGGTGGCCGAGGTGTTGGCGACCTTCTGGGTGTCGGTGGCGGTGCAGCGCACCCGCTCCAACGACAAGCCCAGTTCATGCGCCACGACCTGGGCCACCTTGGTGTTGAGCCCTTGGCCCATTTCGGTGCCGCCGTGGTTCACCAGCACGCTGCCGTCGGTGTAGACATGCACCAGTGCGCCGGCCTGGTTGAGGTGCGTGACGTTGAAGCTGATGCCAAATTTCAGCGGCGTCAACGCCAGGCCCTTCTTCAGGACCGGGCTGCCGCTATTGAAGCGGGCCACTTCGGCGCGGCGCTGGCTGTAGCCGCTGGTCTGCGCCAGTTGGTCCACCAGCTCATGGATGATGTTGTCGTCCACCGTCTGGCCGTAGGGCGTGACGTTGTTGTTGTGGGTGCCGTAGAAGTTGGCGCGCCGAACCGCCAGCGGGTCCTGGCCCAATTCGCGCGCCACGCTGTCCAGCAGGTACTCGATGGCAATCGCCCCTTGCGGGCCACCAAAGCCACGAAAGGCGGTGTTGCTCTGGGTGTTGGTCTTGGCGCTGTAGCCGTGCAAGGCCACATGCGGCAGCCAATAGGCGTTGTCAAAGTGGCACAGCGCGCGGGTCATCACCGGGCCTGACAGATCGGCCGAATGGCCGGCGCGCGACACCATCGTCACTTCAGCGCCCAGCACGCGCCCGCTGTCGTCAAAGCCGACTTCCATCTCATAGTGGAAGCAGTGGCGTCGGCCGGTGATCAGGAAGTCGTCGTCGCGGTCCACCCGCAACTTCACAGGGTGGCCGCTGCGCGCCGCCGCCAACGCCGCCACGCAGGCGAAGAGCGCACTTTGCGACTCTTTGCCGCCAAAGCCGCCGCCCATGCGCCGGCATTCCACGCGCACCGCGTGGGCCGGTCGCTGCAGCGCATGCGCCACCAGGTGCTGCATCTCGCTGGGGTGCTGGGTCGAGCAATAGACCTTCATGCCGCGGTCTTCGGTGGGCACGGCGTAGCTGATCTGGCCTTCCAGATAAAACTGTTCCTGGCCGCCCACTTCCAGCAGGGTCTTCAAGCGGCGCGGCGCCTGGTCGATGGCCTGGCGGGCCAGACCCCGGTTCAGGTGCATGGGTGGCAGCACGTATTGCTGGGCGGCGTGGGCCGCTTGCGGCGTGAGTAACGGCGGCAAGGGCTGCGCACGAATGACTTGCCGGGCCAACGCGCTGGCACGGCGAGCAGCGTCGCGCGTGGTGGCGATCACCGCAAACACCGGCTGGCCCTGGTAGCGCAGCGTGTCGCCCACCTCACCGGCCAGGATCGGGTCGTCATGAACCAGCGCACCGCAGTCGTTGCGGCCGGGAATGTCGCGCGCAGAAAACACATCCACCACGCCGGGTTGCTGGCGAACCCTCTCCAGGTCCAGGGCTTCGATGACGCCGTGGGCCAGCGGCGACAGGCCCAGCGCGGCGTGCAGCGTGCCAGCCAGTTCGGGCAGGTCGTCGGTGTAGGGCGCGGCACCGGCCACGTGCAGGTGCGCGCTTTCGTGGGCCCGGCTGGTGCCGACCTGGGGGCCGACCTGCGGGCCGACTTGGGGGCCGACTTGGCGGCCAGGCGCTGAAGGCGACCGCAGCTGCTCGGCCGACTGGGGTTGATTCATGCTTGCTCCTCACGCGCCCAAACGCTGAGTTCACTTTCCTGCAGCGGCGCGTGAGGCCGGGTTTGCAGCCAGAAGCGGCGCAGCAGGTTTTGCGCCACCTGCAGCCGGTAGGCCGCGCTGGCGCGCATGTCGCTCAGGGGTTTGAAGTCCTGGCTCAGCGCGGCTTGCGCGGCCTTCAAGCTGGCTTCGGTCCAAGGTTGCTTCAGCAGCGCGGCCTCGGTCAAGGCGGCTCGTTTGACGGTGGCCGCCATGCCCCCAAAGGCCAGGCGAACGCCCGCGATCGACTCACCTTGCAATTCAATCGCCAGCGCCGCGCAGACCGCCGAAATGTCGCAGTCAAAGCGCTTGCTGATCTTGTAGACCTGAACCTGTTGCGCCGGGCGGCGGCGCGGCACTTCGAGCGAGTGCACAAACTCGCCCGCCTCCAGCCGGTTTTTCATGTAGTCGACGTAGAAGTCCTGCAACGGCAGGCGCAGCACGCGCTGCCCCTGCTGCAACACGATGCTGGCGCCCAGCGCCATCAACACCGGCGCCGAGTCGCCAATCGGCGAACCGTTGGCCACGTTGCCGCCCAGGGTGCCGGCGTGGCGGATGGGCAGCGACGCAAAGCGCAGCCAGACATCGCGCAGCGTGGGCCACTCGGCGGCCAGCGCGGCCCAAGCCCGCTCCAGGCTGGCCGCTGCGCCAATGTGAATGTGGGTGGCCTGCACCTGCACCGCGCACAACTCAGCCACACCGCCAATGGCGATCAGCTCGCCGAGGTCCTTGAACTGTTTGGTCACCCACAGGCCGATGTCGGTGCTGCCGGCCAACACCTTGGCAGCGGGCTTGGCCTGCCTGAGCGCCGCAAACTGCGCCAGCGTGCGCGGTGCATGAAACACGCCTTCGCAGGACAGCGGCGGGTCTTGGGCCAAGGCCACCAAGGCCTGTTCAACCGGCACACGGGCAAGGCGCTGGGGCGGCGCGCCAAACATCTGCTGTCCGGCGTCCAGGATGGGACGGTAGCCGGTGCAGCGGCACAGGTTGCCCGACAGGTCGTCGGCCAATTGCTGTCGACTGGGCACGGTGCCCGCCTGGTTGTGCTTTTCGTAGCAGGCCCACAAGCTCATCACAAAACCCGGCGTGCAAAAGCCGCATTGCGAACCGTGGCAGGCCACCAGGCTTTGCTGCACCGGGTGCAGTGGGTGCAGCGAGGGTGTGGCTTGTGTGGCTTGTGCGGCTGGCTCGCACATCCCGGCCACGTCTTCCACCGTGAACAGCGCCTTGCCGTCCAGCGTGGGCAAGAACTGGATGCAGGCGTTCACCGGGTGCAGCTGCAGTGCACCGCCAGCGCCGAGTTGCCCCACGACCACGGTGCAAGCACCACAGTCGCCCTCGGCGCAGCCCTCTTTGGTGCCGGTGCAGCGGGCGTCTTCGCGCAGCCACTCCAGCACCGTGCGGGTGGCCTGTTGCGGCTTGACCTGCACCACCTGGCCGCGGTGGAAGAAGCGCACCGGACGTTCAGCCCAGGTGCCCGGTGCACCAGCAGCGACAGACGCAACGGGCTGGGCTGCTGAAGAAGAAGCAAGGGTTGAAGTGGGGTTGCCGTGGTTCATGGGTTAGGGCCTGCAGGGCATCGGATTGCAGGACTTGGGATTGCAGGGCTTGGGACTTACCCGAAAGGTAGCGCGAGCTGCGCCTGTGTGAATACGTTTTACCGCATAGTACGCATCAGGATCAATGTATGTTCAAACGACCCGACTTCGACACCATAGACCTCCACCTCATCCGGGTCTTGCACACCGTGATCCATGAACGCAGCGTGTCGCGCGCCGCCGTCAAGCTGGCCAGCAGCCAGCCTGCGGTCAGCGCCCAGCTCAAGCGGCTTCGCATGCTGACGGGTGACCCTTTGCTGGTGCGCGCCGGGCAGCAGATGCAGCCCACCGAAATCGCGCTGCAGATGCTGGATGCCACCGCCCGCATGCTGCAGGATGCCGAGCGTCTGTTCAGCCGCCACGGCCGTGTGTTGCGCCACTCGGCCTTTGAGCCTGCCGCCGCCGAGTCCTTGTTTCGGGTGGCCGCCAGCGACTACCTCGACCCCTTGTTTTTGCCCCGCCTGGTGGCCCACATCAAACGGGTGGCGCCGGGCGTGCGCCTGGAACTGATGCCACTGACCCAGGACTACGACTACCGCCGCCACCTGGCCGCCGGCGACGTGGACTTGGTCATTGGCAACTGGCTGCAGCCACCCGAAGAACTGCACCTGGGGCGATTGCTCAGCGACGAGGTGGTGTGCCTGGTGGCCCAGGATCACCCCGCCACGCGCCGCAACTGGACGGTGGACAAGTACCTGGACGCCGAACACGTGGCGCCCATGCCAATGAGCCCCGGCGCGCTGGGCGTGATCGACGAGCACCTGCGCAACAGCGGGGTGCAGCGGCGCATCATGGTGCGGGCCTCTCACTTCAGCCTGATCCCGCTGATGGTGGCCGACAGCCTGTTGGTGCTGACCACCGGGCGCCAGTTCTGCAGCCGCTATGTGGGCACGCTGCCGGTCAAGATCGTGCGCTGCCCGGCCAGCTTTCCCGCGCTGAACTACTACCAGCTGTGGCATGAGCTCAGCCATGCGGCACCCAGCATGCGCTGGTTTCGCGAGCAGGTCCGCGAAGTGGCGTCTGGCCTCACCCGCCCAGCTGAAGCGGCTGACCGCAGCCTGGGCGAGCGTGCGGCATGAAGGCCATCCTGGCCGACCTGCTGGACTTCACGGCCGAGCCGGCCTGGGGCGACACCCAGGCCAGCGCGGTGCGCTGGCGGCCCGACCACTGGCTGCTGCTGGCCGACGACGGCCGCATTGCCGGCGTGCAGGCGCAAGACCCCGGGCCCCAGTGGCAACGTCTTGACCACCGCGGTCAGCTGTTGATGCCGGGCTTCATCGACACCCATGTGCACAGCCCGCAAATCGGCGTCATGGCCAGCTACGGCACCGAACTGCTGGACTGGCTCAACACCTACACCTTCCCGGCCGAGCGGGCTTGGGGCCACCCGGCCACCGCCACAGCGGGCAGCGAGTTGTTTGTGGGCGCACTGCTGGCCCACGGCACCACCGCGGCGGTGGTCTTCCCCACCGTGCACAAGACCTCGGTGGACGCGCTCTTCACCGCAGCCCAGGCGCGCGGCATGCGCGTGGTGGGTGGCAAGGTGCTGATGGACCGCCACGCGCCCGACGGCCTGCGCGACGACGTGGCCCAGGCCGAGCGCGACTGCATCGACCTGATCCAGCGCTGGCACGGCCAGGGCCGTTGCAGCTACGCCGTGACGGTGCGCTTTGCGCCCACCAGCACAGCCCAGCAATTGGCCATGGCCGGTGCGCTGTGCCGCGCCGACCCCACGCTCTACATGCAAACGCACGTGGCCGAAAACCGCGCCGAAGTGCGCTGGGTGGGCGAACTTTTTCCCCAGGCCCGCAGCTACCTGGACGTCTACGACCGGGTTGGCCTGCTGCACCCGCGCAGCGTGCTGGCCCACGGCATCTGGCTGGACGCCGACGACCGCGCCGCGCTGCACGCGCAAGGCTCGCAAATCGCCTTTTGCCCCAGCAGCAACCTGTTTCTGGGCAGCGGCTTGTTTGACTGGCGCGCCACCGCACAGGCCGGCGTGGCCGTCAGCATGGCCAGCGACGTGGGCGGCGGCACGTCGCTCAGCATGCAACGCACCTTGGCCGACGCCTACAAGGTGCAGGCCCTGGCCGGGCAGCGCCTGACGGCCTGGTGCGCACTGCACAGCGCCACCCGCGGCGCCGCCCACGCGCTGCACCTGGGCCACGAAATCGGCAGCCTGGACAACGGCTTGATGGCCGACTTCTGCATCTGGGACTGGTCCCGCAACACCGTGGACAGCCACCGCCAGGCGGTGGCGCGGGACTTGCATGAAAAGGTGTTTGCCTGGCTGACCCTGGCCGACGAACGCCACCTGCACAGCACCTGGGTGGCCGGCCGTGAACAGCACAAGAGGGGCACGCTATGAGGAGCACGCCATGAGCGAAGACGCCAGCCACAGCAGCGGCCCAGCAGACCCCCATCCAGCGGCGACTGCAGCGTTGCGCCTGCAACTCACCGGCATCAGCAAGCAGTACCCCGCGGTGCGCGCCAACGACCAGGTCTCACTGCGCGTCAAGCCCGGTGAAATCCATGCGGTGCTGGGCGAAAACGGTGCGGGCAAGAGCACCATGATGAAGATCATTTATGGCGCGGTGCAGCCCGACGAAGGGCAAATCCTGTGGAACGGCCAGCCGGTCAAGATCACCAGCCCGGCCCACGCGCGCAAGCTGGGCATCAGCATGGTCTACCAGCACTTCAGCTTGTTTGACACGCTGACCGCGGCTGAAAACGTCTGGCTGGGCTTGGACAAGACGCTGACCCTGCCGCAGGTGGCGCAGCGCATCCTGGACCTGGCCCACACCTACGGCCTGGACGTGGAACCGCAGCGCCCGGTGCACACGCTGAGCGTGGGTGAACGCCAGCGTGTCGAGATCGTGCGCGCCTTGCTGACCCACCCGCAACTGCTGATCCTGGACGAGCCCACTTCGGTGCTGACGCCACAAGCCGTGGACAAGCTGTTCGTCACGCTGCGCAAGCTCAGCGCGGGCGGCTGCAGCATCCTCTACATCAGCCACAAGCTCGACGAAATTCGGGCGTTGTGCCAGCACTGCACGGTGCTGCGCGGCGGCAAGGTCACGGGCGAAGTCGATCCCACGCAGGAAACCAACGCCAGCCTGTCCAAGCTGATGATTGGTGCCGAACCACCGCAACTGCGTCACCAGGCCCACGCGGCCGGGCCGCTGGTGATGGCGGTGCGCCAGCTCAGCCTGGCCAAACAAGACCCCTTTGGCATGGACCTGCACAACATCAGCCTGGAGGTGCACGCCGGTGAAATTGTCGGCGTGGCCGGTGTCTCGGGCAACGGCCAGCAAGAGCTGATGGCCGCGCTGTCAGGCGAAGACCCGCGCGCCCCCACGGGCAGCATCCAGCTGAGCGGGCGTGATGTCTCAAGAGCCAAGCCCGTGCAGCGGCGCCAACTGGGCCTGCACTTTGTGCCTGAAGAACGGCTGGGCCGGGGCGCCGTGCCGACGCTGAGCCTGGCCGACAACACCTTGCTGACGCGCACCGAGACGGTGTCGCGCCAGGGCTGGATCCACACCCGCCGGGTCGAACGCCTGGCCCAGGACCTGATCGCCCGCTTCAACGTGCGAGCCGGCGGCGCGGGGGCGGCCGCCAAGAGCCTGTCGGGCGGCAACCTGCAAAAGTTCATCGTTGGCCGTGAGATTGCGGCCAACCCCAAACTGTTGATCGTCTGCCAGCCCACCTGGGGCGTGGACGTGGGCGCGGCCGCGCAAATCCGCGGCGAGCTGCTCAAGCTGCGCGACGAGGGCTGCGCGCTGCTGGTGGTGAGCGAAGAGCTGGACGAGCTGTTCGAGATCAGCGACCGGCTGATCGTCATCGCCAAGGGCCGCGTGTCGCCCAGCGTGCCCACCGCGCAGGCCACGGTGGCACAGATTGGCGAATGGATGTCGGGGCTGTGGCAAGACCCCGCGCAGCAGGCGCTAACCCAGCCGCACCAGCACGCGACGGAGGCATCCAATGTTGAAACTTGAAGCGCGGCCACACCCCAGCAAGCTGATGTCGCTGGGCTCGCCGGTGTTGGCACTGGCCATCACGGTGGTCATCGGCGTTTTGCTGTTCATGCTGCTGGGCAAGGACCCGGTGCGCGGGCTGCAGGTGTTTTTTGTCGAGCCGGTGAAGAACCTGTACCAGCTGTCCGAGCTGGCGGTAAAAGCCACACCGCTGATCCTGATCGCTCTGGGCCTGGCGGTTTGTTACCGCTCCAACGTCTGGAACATCGGCGCCGAGGGGCAGTTTGTGCTGGGCGCCATCTGCGCTGGTTGGGTGGCCATGCAGGCCGGCCCCGACACCGCCTGGATGGGGCGCGGCATCGTCTTCTTCATCCTGCTGGCCGGTGTCTTGGGCGGCATGCTGTGGGCCGCCATCGTGGCGCTGCTGCGCGACCGCGCCAACGCCAACGAAATTCTGGTCAGCCTGATGCTGGTCTATGTGGCCGAGATGGTGCTGTCCTATCTGGTCTACGGCCCCTGGAAAGACCCCAAGGGCTACAACTTCCCGCAGACCATCACCTTTCTGGCCGACACCCGCATCCCCAGGCTCATTCCCAATCTGCGGGCCCACATCGGCGTGATCATCGCGGCGGTGGCGGTGGCGGTGTTCTGGATGTTCTTGTTTCGCACCTACCGCGGCTTTGCCTTGCAGGTGGGCGGGCTGGCACCGGCCGCCGCACGTTATGCCGGCTTTTCTTCGCGCAGTGCCTTGTGGACGGCCCTGCTGATCAGCGGCGGCATGGCCGGCTTGGCCGGTGGGCTGGAAGCCGCAGGCCCGCTGGGGCAGCTGTCGCCGCACGTGCCAGCGGGCTACGGCTTTGCGGCCATCATCGTGGCCTATGTGGGGCGGCTGCACCCGGTGGGCATCATCTTTTCGGGCATCCTGATGAGCATGTTCTACATCGGGGGCGAGTTGGCGCAGTCGCGGCTGGGGCTGCCCAAGTCGCTGACCGGGGTCTTCCAGGGCTTGTTGCTGTTCACGCTGCTGGCGGCGGATACGCTGATTCACTACCGGCTGCGGTGGGTGCGGTCGGCCGGTGGTTCAGGTGCTGGTACTGGTGGTGCTGGTGGTGCTGGTGGTGGCGGTTCTGTGGTCAAGGGGGCTTGATCATGGAACCCACTTCGGTCGAATTTTTGCGGCACTTCGCGCGTGTGCAGTGGCGCGGCAAAGGCGCGGCGGGCTGGGAAAAGAAGGGCCTTCTCCTCGAACCGCCACTGCGCTTGGTTGAGCGGCGGGCGGTGCCCGGCAGTGGCGCTGTCTGCGTCGGCGAGAAGCGCAGGCATGCGGTCGGCGCGCGCAGCGCGCTTTGTAGACTGACTCGGCGCGGCTGTTTGAGCGCAGCGCCCGCAGGGCGCGTAGCGAGTTCCGCGACGCGACCGCGTGCCGAGCATCGCAGCGCAGTCGGTGCGCAGCACCGACCGACGCAGCCTGCGCCGCTGCCGGGCACCGCCCGCCGCGACGCGCGCCAGCCCGCATTGACCCGCACTTCCAACAGCCGCCAGCAGTTGCACAGCCCGCACGTCAGCGCCGTGCTGCCAAAGCCCAACTCAGCCCCACGCCAGTTCCAACCCCAAGGAGCCCACTGACATGGAAGGCCTCGCTCTGCTCATCGCCGCCACCCTCAACGCCGGCACCGTGCTGGCGCTGGCGGGCGTTGGCCTGCTCATCAACGAACGCGCTGGCGTCATCAACCTGGGTGCTGAAGGGATGATGCTGGTGGCGGCCATCGCCGGTTTTGCCACCGCCTTGCTGACCGGCAGCGACTGGCTGGCCTTCTGTGCCGGCGCCGTGGCCGGCGCCTTGATGGCCGCCGCGTTTGGTGTGCTGGTGATCTGGCTGAACACCAACCAGGTGGCCAGCGGGCTGGCGCTCAGCCTCTTCGGGGCGGGCTTCTCGGCGTTCGTCGGCATTGGGTTTGTGCAGGGCAAGCTGGGCGAGCGCGACCAGTTCAGCATCCCGCTGTTGGCCGATCTGCCCTTCGTCGGCCCAGCGCTGTTTCGCCAGCACCCGATGGTCTATGTGGCTGTAGCGCTCACGCTGGGGCTGGTCTGGTTTTTGTACCGTACGCGCTCTGGCCTGGTGCTGCGCTCGGTGGGTGAAAGCCCTGAATCAGCGCACGCGCTGGGCTACCCGGTGCGGCGCATACGGCTGGCGGCTGTGGTCGCTGGTGGGGCCTTGTGTGGACTGGCCGGGGCTTATGTGTCGGTGGTCTACACGCCGCTGTGGGTGGAGGGCATGATTGCTGGCAAGGGCTGGATCGCTTTGGCCCTAACAACCTTTGCCACCTGGCG
>JAYVSX010000073.1:0-12571 GCA_043774975.1 Rubrivivax sp. | reverse complement strand
ACCGCTGGTGCTGGAATTCATGCAACTACACCCCGAGCTGCAGGTGGAACTGAGTTTTGAAGATCGCTATGTCAACCTGGTCGAGCAGGGCATCGACGTGGCGGTGCGAATGGGCCGCTTGGCCGATTCTCAATTGGGTGCACGCTACCTGGGCACCAACCCATGGGTCCTGGTGGCATCCAGCAGCTATGCAGCCACGCACGCCAAGCTGCGCAAACCAGCCGATCTGGCGGCCCACGCTGCGCTGGTCTACAGCACGGTGCAGGGCGACGAGCGCTGGCACTTCACCGGACCTGATGGCCAGACCCAGGCGGTGGCCGTGCGCGGCCCGCTGCGCAGCAACAACCTGAGCGCTTTGCTGGCCGCCACGCGGGCGGGTTTGGGCGTGGCGGTGTTGCCGCGCTACGTGGCGCACGCTGCCATTCAGGCCGGCGCACTGCAGCCCTTGCTGGAGCGCTGGGCGCTACCGGTGCAAGAGATGCACGCGGTGTTTCCCAGCCCCAAGCTGCTGCCCGACAAAGTCAAGCGGTGGTGCGACTTTCTGGCGCCGCGTTTTGCCGACGGCTGGTGGGCCGCCTGACCGCTGCAGTTCCAGGACCTGATCTCCGCCGGCGTTGCACACGCTTGGGTGAATTGTGGCGGGTCATGCCTGAGGGTGTTGTGCAGGGCAGCGTGCAGCAGCGGGGGTGTCGACCTGGCGGTCAGGCCAGCTGGGGCAGCAGCCACCCTGTGGCCGCGATGTGGCCCAGGGTGACCACCATCGACAGCCCGTGCAGCCACCTGAAGCGCTGGCGCTGGCCTGCGTCGCTGGCGCGGTCACTTCCAGCTTCTGACGGCGGGGTTCAAGTCCCGCTCAGCTTGAACGGCCGGCTTGGGCCGCCCGGCCGGCCTTTGCGCGCCGCGCGCCGGGCTTTGCCGTCAAGTCGCTGGCGGTCTCCGCCGCAGGCAGCAGCAGGCCTTCGTGCAGAGCCACCTGTTCAAGGGCGGCTTCAAAACGGGCTCGCGATGCCGCGGCAACCAGCCGCAGGTAGCTGTGCAGTTTGGCGTCGGCCGGGTTGCGGTGCTCGCACTCGGTGCTGTAGGTCTCAAAGTGCGAAAGCTGAACCAGCAGTTCGGCCACATGGCGTGAGCACTCGCAGGCCATCGTGGGTGAGTGGTTGGCGAAGTCGAGCAGGGCTGCGTCGCTCCACCGGCGCGGCGCTGCGGGTTTGGCGCCCGGCTGGGCCCGGTCAACTGCGGCCTGCGTCGTGTGGCTTGCCTGAGCTGAGAGGCTGTGCAGCCACTGCGCCAACACGGCGTCGGGTTGCGGCTCGCGCAGCAGGGCCGTGCCGGCGCTGGCCAAGGCTTCACAAACCGGGTCGGCGGCGAAGCGGTACAAAACGGCCTTGGGCAAACCGGCCAAGGTCGGCGCAGCCGCTTCGCATTCAGCCAGCCAGCCCGGGTACAGCTGCGGTTGATGGAACAGCAGGGCGTCGGCTTCTGCGTTTGGCAAGGCAACGGCGGCCTGCGCCAAGGTTTCAAACGGCCCCAGCAGCAACACCGGCCGACCCAGCTGACGCAGCAGTGCGGGGTGTTGCAAGCGGGTCGCCAGCGCAGCCCCCATCACCGCCAGGCGCCAAGGCCGAAGCAGGCGCGTGGGTGGTTCGGGATCAGCGTGCACGTGCTCGCTGGCTTGGCTGGTCGCCTGCGCCTGCGCGTGGGTCGAGGCCACGCCTTGCAGCTGCACCATGTCCAGCGGCGCCAGGCTGCCAATGGCGTGGCCTCGTTCGGTCAGCTGCTTGATCAGCGCCAGTCGCCGCACGTCGGCGGCCGAATATTGGCGCTGACCACTGGGCGTCAGTTGCGACTGACTCAAACCGTAGCGGCGCTCCCAAACGCGCAGCGTGGCCACCGGCATGCGCAACATGTGCGCCACGGCGCCACTGCGGTGCAGCGAAGGGTCCGTCGCGTCTGGCGTGGACCCTGGTAGTGCTGCTGATGACTCGCGTTTTGGCATGATTTTGTCTGTTGACTCACATTTGACGCGTATTATATGTCATAACTTGATATAAATGACATGTATGAATTCGGTATGACTCGTAAATCTGTATCATCTGAATATGGATTGCCAAGTTCTGAATTCAAAAGTGGGCACAAAAAAACTGTTCAGCCATCGCTGGCTGATTCGGCGCCTGGGTGGAAAAAACTCGCCTGCAGATGCCGAGGGTTCACTGTGACGCTGCGCAACGCCGGGTTTCGCGGCAACAAGTCCGCACTGCCCAGCAAGCCCTGCGTCGCTTGCGGTTTGCCCATGAGCTGGCGGCGCAACTGGGCCAAGAACTGGGCCGACGTCAAATACTGTTCCGATGCCTGCCGGCGCAAGAAAGCTGCCCATGGCTGAACTCAGGTCTTTGATCGTGGTGTTGGGCGACCAGCTTGACCTGGACGCGGCGGCTTTCGACGCTTTCGATCCGTCGGTTGACGCGGTGTGGATGGCCGAAGTCGCCGAAGAGTCCACCCATGTCTGGTCGACCAAGCCGCGCACCGCCATGTTTTTGGCTGCCATGCGCCACTTTGCGCTGGCGCTGCAAGCCGCCGAGCGCCCGCTGCACTACACCCGGATGGATGCGCCCGGCAACGCGGGCAGCCTGGCAGCGCAGCTGCAGGCCGACATCCAACGCTTGAAGCCGGGCCGCCTGGTGATGACGGCGCCAGGCGACTGGCGTGTGCTGGAAGCCATCAAGGGCGTCGCCCAGGCCCATGTGTTGGCGCTGGACATCCACGAAGACCGCCATTTCTACAGCAGCGTGGCCGACTTTGCGGCGCATGCCAAAGGCCGCAAATCGCTGCGCATGGAGTACTTTTATCGTGAGCAGCGCAAGCGGCACCGCGTTTTGATGGAAGGTGACGAGCCGGTGGGTGGCCAGTGGAACTTTGACGCCGACAACCGCGAGGCCTTTGGCGCTGCGGGCCCAGGCGCGGTGCCACCGCGCGCGCACTTCAAACCCGACGCCGTGACGCGCGAAGTGATTGAACTGGTCAACACCCGCTTTGCAGCCCACCCGGGTCGGCTGGACAGTTTTGCCTGGCCGGTCACGCGCGCGCAGGCGCTGCAGTCGTTGCAGTCCTTCATCCAGCAGCGCCTGCCTTTGTTTGGGCGGTTCCAGGACGCGATGTGGCCGGGCGACCCGTGGCTTTACCACGCGCACCTGTCGGCGGCGCTGAACCTGAAGCTGCTCAACCCGCGCGAGGTGGTGACTGCGGCTGAAGCTGCGCACCGCAGCGGGCAAGCGCCGCTGGCCAGCGTGGAGGGTTTCATCCGGCAGATTTTGGGTTGGCGCGAGTACGTGCGCGGTGTTTACTGGACCCAGATGCCCGACTACCTGGAACGCAACGCGCTCGACGCGCAGCAGGACCTGCCAGCCTGGTTCTGGACCGGCGCCACCGACATGGCCTGCCTGCGCGACGCGTTGACGCAGACGCTGGAGCATGGTTATGCCAACCACATTCAGCGTTTGATGGTGACGGGCCTGTACACCTTGATGTTGGGCGTGCAGCCCAAGCAGGTGCACGGTTGGTACCTGGCGGTCTACGTCGATGCCGTCGAATGGGTCGAGTTGCCCAACAGCCTGGGCATGAGCCAGTATGCCGACGGCGGTGTGATGGGCAGCAAGCCCTACATCGCCACCGGCAAGTACATCCAGCGCATGAGCCCGCACTGCAAGGGTTGCCGTTACGACCCCGCGCAGCGCAGTGGCGACAGCGCCTGCCCCTTCACCACGCTGTACTGGGACTTCCTGATGCGTCACGAAAAAGTGTTGGCCAAGAACCCGCGCATGGCGCTGCAGGTGAAGAACGTGGTTCGCTTGACCGACGCGCAGAAGCAGGCCGTTCATCAACGCGCCGCCGCCATTCGCTGTGGTGAGGTGGGCGCCGAATCCCAGGGCCAGCTGCATGCATGATGCTTTCGCCCCCACGCTGGCGGCGGCCCAGGCCCGCATCGCCGCGGTGCAGCCAGCCGCCTATGCACGCACCCGCAATGCGCTGGGTGGCGCCGTCAGCCGCTTGTCGCCCTACATCACGCACGGCTTTGTTTCGCTGGGCGACGTGCTGGCGGGCGTGAACCGCAAGCACCCGCTCGACATGCAGCACAAGTTTGTCTTCGAGCTGGGCTGGCGGGCCTACTTCCGCCATGTCTGGCAGCACCAAGGCGACTGCATCCTGCACTCGCTGCGCGACGGCCCGTTGCCGGACGAGGTCTACGCCAAGGCGCTGCCGGGCGACATTCGCCAGGCTTGTACCGGCGTGCCGGTGGTCGACCAGGCGGTGCGCACGCTTTACGCCACTGGCATGCTGCACAACCACGCCCGCATGTGGTTGGCCAGCTATGTGGTGCACGTGCGCAAGGTGCATTGGCGCGCCGGTGCCGACTGGTTGTATGGGCACTTGCTCGATGGCGATCTGGCCAGTAACCACCTCAGCTGGCAGTGGGTGGCCGGTACCGGCAGCAGCAAACCCTACCTTTTTAACGCCGACAACGTGGCGCGTTATGCACCCGCACCCTGGCACAGCCCCAGCAGCGTGGTTGACCAGTCCTACGAAGCCCTGGACGAGCTGGCGCGCCAGCTGCCGCGCGCACCACGGCCCGGACGGGCAGCCGCGTTTGAAGGCGCACCCACGCCCGAACCGGCGCTGCTGACCGAGCCGCCCGAGTCCCTGGGCTTCACGCTGCCGCAGGCCGACTCGGTGGCGGGACGCGATGTGTGGTTGGTCCACCCCTGGAACCTGTGCGCACCGCCCGAGACCTTGAAGGCCGACACCTTGGTGGTCGCCGTCCTTGCCGCGGATTTCCACCGCTGCTGGCCCTGGGGTGCGCAGCGCTGGCAATTTGTGGGCAGCCGCATGGCCGAGCTGGCCAGCCAGCGCTGGCACGGTGACGCCACCACGGTTGCCAAGGCTTTGCAAGGTGCACGCAGCGTGCGCAGCGTCGACGAGCCGCATCTGAACCCCTAGGTTGGCGCAGTGGGCCCAGTGCGACGCCGCGCCGGCCTTGTTTGCGCAGATTGAGCGGCCCTGCGGTTCCTTTTCGCAATGGTGGAACCGGGTCTCGCGCGGCCTGGCGTCGGCGGCCGACCTGCTGGACACCCAACGGGCGCCTGCGTGGTGAGCCAAGCCGTGCAAGACGCTGCTACGCCAACGCCGCTGCTGACCGTGCTGTACGACGGCGCGTGCCCGCTGTGCCGCCGCGAGATCGGTATCTACCGCGGCTTGCAACCGTTGCGGCCGGACGCAGCGGTGTGTTTTGCCGATGTCAACGACACCACCTTGCCGCTGCTATCAGGCACCACGCGCAGCCCAGCTGCTGGCGCGCTTTTACAGAATTTTCCTGCGCTGGCGGCCGGAGCTGCAGCGTTGGGCCTTGCGGCTGGACCCGCCCGCGCTGTGCCCACCCCAACCGCGCGACAACGCACCGCGTTGAGCTTCTGCCTTTCAGCTTTGGAAAACACGACATGACAGCCATCGTCCTCATCACCGGTGCCAGTGGCGGCATCGGCCGCGCCTTGGCGCGACAGTTGCACACCCAGGGTTACCGCGTCGCAGCCGTGGGGCGCGACGCAGGCCGCCTGGCCGATGTCGAAGCCGCCGTTCGCATCGCGGCCGACACCACCACGCAGGAAGGCGCTGGCCTGGCGCTGGCCGCCTGTCAGGAAGCGCTGGGTGGCGCACCCACGCTGCTGGCGCACTGCGTGGGCAGCACGCTGATCGCGCCGCTGCACCGCACCCGTGCCGACGCCTACCGCGAGGTCATGCGCGTCAACCTCGACAGCGCGGTCTACATGTTGCAGGCCTGGATCGGCGCGCTGCAGGGCGGGCCCGGTGCCGCGGTGTTTGCCAGTTCGGTGGTGGCGCGCATTGGGGTGGCCAACCACGAGGCCATCGCTGCAGCCAAAGGCGGTGTTGAAGCGCTGGTGCGCAGCGCCGCGGCCACCTACGCCTCGCAAGGCCTGCGCATCAACGCGGTGGCGCCCGGCATGACCGAGACGCCGATGACCGCGGGCATGCTGAAGATGCCCGCCATGCGCGAGGGCGCGGCCAAACAGTACCCGCTGGGTGGCGTGCAAACGGCCGACCAAGTGGCCGACGCGATGGCCTGGCTGCTGGGCGAAGGCTCGGCGCGCCTGACCGGCCAGGTGATCGCGGTGGACGGCGGTTTCACCACCGTGCGGCCGCTGGTGCGCTGAAGCGCCCAAAGTGCAGTCAATCCAAGGTGTCGAATCAACGGCTGCACATGGGTAGCCGGCAACGCCCACTTGCTGACCTGATGTCGCGACCCAAGGCCATGGTGACATGAGCGCTGCGAAGGCACTGGTCTGGTTCAAGCGCGACCTGCGGGTGCGCGACCACGCTGCTTTGGCCGAGGCGGCGCATTTCGAAAACGCGCTGGGTCTGGTGGTGATCGAACCGCAGTGGCTGCAAAGCCCTGAATGCGACCCGCGCCACGTGGGCTTTTGGTTGGACTGCGTGGCCCAGCTGCAGCGCGACCTGGTGGCGCGCGGTTTGCCGTTGCTGGTGCGCGTGGGTGCCATGCCCCAGGTCCTGCAAACGCTGCGGCAGGAATTTGCCTTCAGCCACCTTTTCAGCCACGAAGAAACCGGCCCCGGCTGGAGCTACACACGCGACCTGGCGGTGGCCGACTGGTGCCGCAGCCAAGGCGTGCAGTGGACCGAATGGCCGCAGACCGGCGTGGTGCGGCGGCTGCGTTCGCGCACCGGCTGGGCGGGGCGGTGGGCGCAGCGCATGAACGCCGCCGAGGCGCCTTCCGCCACCGGCTTCAAGGGCCCACCGGGCCTGTTGCCCAGCGCGCTGCCGACGCTGCGCGAGCTGGGCTTGCCTGACGTGGCTGCCACCTTGCCAGCCGGCGGCGAGGCGGCCGCCTGGGCCACGCTGGACAGTTTTTTTGGCGGTCGCGGCCACGACTACCGCCGCGCGATGTCCAGCCCGCTGACGGCCGCTGAGGGCTGCAGCCGGCTGAGCGCGCACCTGGCCTTCGGCACGATCTCGATGCGCTGCGTCAACCATGCCACCGAAGCGCTGATCGCCAGCACGCCCGATCGCGCCTTGGCTTACGCCTTGCGCGGATTCGCCAGCCGCTTGCGCTGGCACTGCCACTTCATGCAAAAGCTCGAGGACGAACCGGCCATCGAGTGGCGCAACGTGGCCCGCAGTGTGGACGGCCTGCGTGCGGGCGATGGTGTGCACGCTGGCGAGATCGACCGTGAACGCTTGTTGGCCTGGTGTGAAGGGCGCACTGGCTACCCGATGGTGGACGCCTGCATGCGCCAGTTGTGCGCCACCGGCTGGTTGAACTTTCGCATGCGGGCCATGTTGGTCAGCTTCGCGGCTTATCACCTGTGGCTGCACTGGCGTGAGCCGGGCTTGTTTCTGGCGCGCCAGTTTCTCGACTTCGAGCCGGGCATTCACTGGAGCCAGATGCAGATGCAGTCGGGCACCACCGGCATCAACACGCTGCGCATCTATTCGCCCAGCAAACAGGCGCTCGACCAGGATCCGCAAGGCCTGTACATCCGCCAGTGGGTGCCGGAGCTTGGAACGGCGGCTTATCCGCAGCCGATCGTCGATGAACGGGTTGCCGTGGCCGCGGCCAAAGACCGGCTGTACGGCTTGCGTCAAACCCGCGATGCGCAAACCGAGGCCAACGCCATTCAACACAAACACGGTTCGCGCAAGAGTGGTTTGCCACCCAGCACAACACCCAAGCGCCGGGCCCGGGTGGCAACGGCGGCGGCGGACGACCAGGGCCAGCTGTTCTAGCCGGGCCTGCTGGCGGCCTTCAAACACGACGGAGTGACCATGAACGGGTTCAACAAATTGCCAGGGTTCGTGCGTTCGGAGCCGGGCTTGGAACAGCGCATCTGGGTTCGCTTGCCGGCTGTTCTGCTGTGGGGCACCTTGCTGCCCCTGATGCTGGCTGGGCTGGGCTGGACTGGGCCATCACATCGGCGGGTGCTCAGTCAGACGACAGCGCGCAGCTTTTGCGCGGCTACACCATGCTGGGCGTGGTCGTGCTGCACTGGGCACTGGTTCTGACGTTGGCGCTGGGCTGTTTCATCGTCAAGGTGATGAAGGGGCCGGCCTACGTGGCAGACGGCTACCCCTTGCCGAGCGAAATCGCCGAACCGCCAACGCGGCCCTGAGCGTCGACTACAAGGCCACCGCGGCCGTTGGGGCAGCCTGTGAACACCGTCAAGGCCAGCTGCGAAGCCATCGCAGCCCACAGCACAACAACTTGCGGGTCCCGAGCGAGCATCGGCTGCGCGCGGGGGCCGACAATCCAGCGCTGTGAACACACCCTCCAACACCACCCCCCGGCAACGGTTCCTGCAACGCCTGGCTCAAGCCCAGGCCGATGGCAGCTGGCAGCGCCTGGTGCTGTCGCGCCCCCACATGGCCTCCAGTGCCGTTTTGCGGGTGTTGGTGCGCCCGTTGCTGCTCAAAGGGCAGCCGGTGTTGAGCTTTGTTGACAGCCAAGCCACCAGCGACGTCACCAAGAACCTGTCGGTGCCCGAAGGTTTGGTGCGGCTCGACACCCTGCTGGGTGACAGTTTTCGCAACGCCCATTTTTTTACCGCCACCCATGAGCTGCAGTTGAAGCTGGGTAAAAAGGGCCGTGCCGATGCGGGGCACTTGACCGAGCGGGTGGTGGGTGTGGGTCTGGCAGTGGGTGAGGAAGTGGCCGTCGTGCAGGCCGCGTCCAGCGCCACCCCAGCCGCCGTCACGGCAACGGGCCACGACCGCGTCAAGCAGCGCTGGATCGAACAGACCCGCCCTTTCCTGACCGCACTGGGCATCACCACCGCCCAACATCAGCTGGTGCCGGCCATGGCACGCAAGTGGAAGCAGATCAACAAGTTTGTCGAGATCTTCGCCCAGGCCGTGCAGCGTTCGCCCTTGAAAGGCCAGACTCAACTTCGGGTGGTGGACTTCGGCGCGGGCAAGGCTTACCTGAGCTTTGCCGTGCACGACTGGCTGACCCATGGCCAGGGCCTGCAGGCCGACGTGGTGGGCGTGGAATTGCGCAGCGACTTGGTGCAGCAAGGCCAGGCCATCGTGCAGCGCTTGAGCCTGCAAGGCATGAGCCTGCTGCAGGGCGACGTGCGCGACGCACGGCCGGAGCCGATGGACGTGATGATCGCGCTGCACGCCTGCGATACCGCCACCGACCATGCCATCCACCTGGGTGTGCGCGCCGGGGCCAGCGTCATCTTGTGCTCACCGTGTTGCCACAAGCAGCTGCGCCCGCAGTTGCTGAGCCCACACCCTTTGCGCAGCGTGTTTGCGCACGGCATCCACGCCGAACAACAGGCCGAGATGGTCACCGACAGCCTGCGTGCGCTGCTGCTGGAAACGCAGGGCTACGACACCCAGGTGTTCGAGTTTGTGTCGCTGGAGCACACCGCCAAGAACAAGATGATCCTGGCCATCAAGCGCCCGTCCAAGCAGGTCGGCACGCAGGCCAGCGACGAAGCCTGGGCCCAGGTGGATGAGCTCAAGCGCTACTTTGGCGTCAAGGAGCAGGCGCTGGAGACTTTGCTTCGCGCCTAATGGTCTTCCCAGGGCGGCACCACCTTGCCAGCCGGCTTGGACGCTGGCGCGGCAGCCCCCGTGGTGATTGAAGTGGCCGGACTGGCCGCAGTGGCGCCAGCTTCGGCCTGACGCCCGTGCACACCACCCAGCGCTTCGATCAGGGCCGGCATCAGCTGGCGCAGTTCACCGGTGGCGATGGCCACATCGGCGTCGAAGCCGGCGTTGTCTTTGCCCGACTGCGCGGCGTCCACACCGGCACCTTCCATCACCACGTCGAGCAGCTGGATTTTTTTCAACGTCAGCGCTTCAGTCAGCACAAACGACACCCGGCCAGCCCAGGTCATGGCCAGCTGGGTGGGCAGCTTGCCGCCCTTGATGTGCTCGGCCACTTCGTCAATGTCCAGTGTGTGACGGGCATAGCGCACGGTGGCCTTTTCACTGTCGGGCTGCTTGAGCTCGCACTCGCGATCCACGGTAAAGCCTGCCGGCGCTTCTTTTTCCGACAGCCACAGCGACATGGCGGTGGCCGGCGACAACGTGGTCTGCAACAGGCTCAGCTTCAAGCCACCACCCAGCAGCTCGATCAAGCGCGTGACCACCGAGTCGGCCTTCTTGGTGCTGCCCGCGCCCACCCACACCAGCTGCGCCTTGGGGTCGAGCCAGATCAAGGTGTCTGATCGTTTGGGAAAGGCCCTGGGCAGCAGCGCGTGGACCACGGCTTCCTTGACCTCGCGCACCCGCTTGCCCTTGGGGCGGCGGCCGGTTTCTTCCTCAATCAGGTCCAGCTGGGCCTGCACCTGGGTCTTGACCACACCGCCGGGCACGGCCTTGGTCTCGGTGCACAGCTTGAACACCACCTGTCCGCCCACGCTCTCGGCCAGCGGCGCGTGTGGGTCGCCTCGGGGTGCAACCCAACCCGCCGATTCGGGTTGTGTCGCCCCACATTCGATGAAGCGCGCGCCGGACAGGCGGTCTTCCATTTCAGAAAGGGTCGGCGGGGCCCAGTGGTCGATGCGGTAGATCAGCGCGTTCTTGAACATGGAATCAGGCAAGGGTGGGGCGCGGATTCTAGGGGCCAGACCACCTCAGGCCTTCACCTCGGTCATTGACCAGCAGTCGCTGAATCTGGCTGAATCTGGTACAGCGCGGCTGCCGCCCCGCGCCGTGGTTCCATCAAGCCGTCGGCAACACGTGGTCCTTGAACTGTTCGCGCAGCTTGATCTTCTGCATCTTGCCGGTGGCGCCCAGCGGAATGCTGTCGACAAAGACCACGTCGTCGGGTGTCCACCACTTGGCGATCTTGCCGTCGTAAAAGGTCAGCAGCTGTTCGCGTGTGAGCTCGGCGCCGGGTTTTTTCACCACCACCAACAGCGGCCGTTCGTCCCACTTCGGGTGTTTGGCCGCGATGCAGGCGGCTATGGCCACCGCCGGGTGGGCCATGGCGATGTTTTCCAGGTCGATGCTGCCGATCCATTCACCGCCCGACTTGATGACGTCCTTGCTGCGGTCGGTGATGATCATGTAGCCGTCGGCGTCAAACTTGGCCACGTCGCCGGTGGGGAACCAGCCGTTCAGCAGCGGGTCGCCGCCTTCGTTCTTGAAGTAGCTGCTGATGACCCAGGGGCCGCGCACCAGCACGTCGCCTGCTTCTTTGCCGTCCCAGGGCAACTCGGCTCCGTCGGCGCCGACGATCTTCATGTCCACGCCGTAAACCGCGCGGCCCTGGGTGGACATGACGGCCAGGCGTTCTTCGGGGGTCTGCTTCAGATGGCGCGGCTTGAAGGCGCCCGCAGTGCCGATCGGGCTCATCTCGGTCATGCCCCAGGCGTGAATGACACGCACACCGTAGTCGTCCAGGAACTTCTTGATCATGACCGGTGGGCAGGCCGAGCCACCAATGGCGCTGCGCCGCATGGTGCTGAACTTCAGGCCATTGGCTTCGACATAAGCCAGCAGACCTTGCCAGACCGTGGGCACACCGGCCGACAGCGTGACGCTTTCGCTTTCAAACAATTCGTAGAGCGATTTGCCGTCCAGCCCGGCGCCGGGCAGCACCAGCTTGGCGCCGGTCATCGGTGCCAGGTAGACGATGCCCCAGCTGTTGACGTGGAACATGGGCACCACCGGCAGGATGGTGTCGGTGGCGCCGGCGCCCAGGCAGTCGGGCAGTGCGGCGGCCATCGTGTGCAGCAGTGTCGAGCGGTGGCTGTACAGCACGCCCTTGGGGTTGCCCGTGGTGCCGCTGGTGTAGCACAGGCCACTGGCGGTGTTTTCGTCGAAGGTGGGCCAGGTGTAGTGGTCGTTTTCGGCCGCAATCAGGTCTTCGTAGCACAGCAGGTTGGGAATCTTGGCGGCCTGCTCGGCGCTGGGCATGTGCGCGCGGTCGGTCATCGCCACCCAGTGCTTGACGGTCTTGGTGCGGCCGGCCACCGCCTGCACCAAGGGCAGGAAGGTCATGTCAAAAAACAAGACCTGGTCTTCGGCGTGATCGGCGATGTAGAGAATCTGGTCGGGGTGCAGGCGTGGGTTGACGGTGTGCAGCACCGCGCCCGAGCCGCTGACGCCGTAGTACAGCTCCATGTGGCGGTAGCCGTTCCAGGCCAGCGTGGCCACCCGCTGGCCCATTTGCACGCCCAGCCTGGCCAGCGCCTGGGCTACCTGGCGTGAGCGCTTGGCGATCTCTTTGTAGGTGGTGCGGTGGATGTCGCCCTCGACACGCCGGGAAACCACTTCTTGCTCGGCGTGGTGGCGCTCGGCGTGCACGATCAGGGACGAGATCAGCAGCGGCTGCTGCATCATTTGGCCGTTCATGGTGATCCTTTTGCGTGACTGTCGGGAGGGCTGTGTCGCATTCGATGCACGACCAGATGGCCAGGGGCTGAGGCTAATGACCCATGCTCAGCAGCGAAGGGCCGAAGGCTGCGCCGGGCCGCCCTATTCTGCCGCTAGGAGCCTGTCGGACTTGGGGAACGTCGGCTGCAATTTG